>NZ_JARWKZ010000004.1:0-330503 GCF_050577975.1 Rhizobium sp. BR 315
GCCCGGCAGGACTGGGCTGCGCTCATCAAGGAGAATGGGAAGCCGGGAGCCGAACGTCACTCTGTGACCGAAGCTAACGCATTAGGTCACGTATTGGAGATTGGTTCGAGAACCGCAGGACGGCAACACGCTGTCCAGCGGAAGGAAGAGAGTTAGCCGATCGGCGCCAATGCCGATCAAACCATAACCGAACCCAAGGAAAAGCCGCCACTTGAAGGTGTTTTACCCCTTGTGTTCTTTCATTGGAGACAACAATGATCCGCCAACGCATCGCAATCGTCTATCATACGGGTTATGGACACACCGGTCGCCAGGCCGAAGCCGTCAGGGCAGGGGTCGAGCAGGTCGAGAGCGTCGAGGCCATGCTGCTATCCATCGATAAAGTCGAGCGGCATTGGGACGATCTTCATGCAGCCGAGGCGATCATCTTTGGCTCGCCGACCTATATGGGCGCGGTCTCAGCGTCCTTCAAAGCATTCCAGGAGATGACGTCGAGCGCCGTCCTCGCCAAGGGCTTTCTCTGGAAGGACAAGATCGCCGCCGGCTTCACCACGTCGGGGTCTCGATCCGGTGACAAGCTTTCTACCCTTATCCAACTGGCGATCTTCGCTGCACAGCACGGAATGCACTGGGTCGGCCTCGATCTGCCGCCGGCGAACTGCTCGTCAACGGGCTCGGAAGAAGATATGAACCGGCTTGGCTTCTGGCTTGGCGCCGGCGCCCAGGCGAATACCGATGAAGGCCCGGAGACCGCGCCGCCCGAATCCGATCTTGCCACGGCGCGTTATCTGGGGCGACGCGTCGCGCTGACGACGCTACAATTCGTTCGCGGCCGCGAAGCCATCGCCGCTCCTTCTCAATTTGCTCTTGCAACCCCATGACCGAAGAAACTGCCGATCCGATCTTCTCAGACATGCGCCCGCGTCTTGTCCGGCTTGCCTACCGGATGCTCGGATCGGTGGCGGATGCGGAAGATATCGTGCAGGAGGCATGGCTGCGTTGGCTTGCGACCGATTATACGTCGGTTCGCGAACCAGCCGCGTTCCTGCGAACCATCGTCACGAGGCTTTGCCTGAACGAGCTGAAATCGGCACGACGCCGGCGCGAAACCTATGTAGGCCCCTGGCTGCCCGAGCCGATTTTCGATCCGCAAGACGATGACGCTGTCGACGACGTAACGCTGCCGCTGATGATGGCGCTGGAGCGCCTGTCGCCGCTGGAGCGCGCGGCTTTCCTGCTGCACGACGTCTTCGGCATGGATTTCGAGGACGTAGCGCTGGCGATCGATCGCGAGGCAGCTGCCTGCCGCAAGCTGGCGAGCCGGGCGAGAGCGCATATCGCCGATGCCCGCCCTCGCTTTGCGATCGGACGGGAGCAGGGGCTCAAATTCGCCGCCGCCTTCTTCACCGCCTCAAGGACCGGCGATATGGCCGCGCTGCGCGCCATGCTCTCGGAAGAGGTCGTCGCCTATGCCGATGGCGGCGGCAAGGTACCGGCTTCGCGGAGGCCGCTTATCGGGCTTGAAGCCGTCATGCGACGTCATGAGCAGATGGCGCGCGATTTCCAGGTGCAGCCCTCGCAACTGATCCGCTATGCCCTCATCGATGGTTTGCCGGGTTTTCTCACGATGGAGGGCGGCAATGTCGTGCAGACCACCGCGCTGCATATCGAGCAGGAAAAGGTGGTTGCCATCTATTGCACGCGCAACCCGGACAAACTCCGGCACGTAGCAAGTGCCCTGGCTCACTGATCGTCGACCAGGCAAAGCGCTGGGATGTCTATCAGATGAAATACTGATGCGCCTTGATACAAGGGGCTGACCGCTTGTTCGATTCCCGTTCGTCCGCATACCGGCAACGACAAGAGTTCGTTCTTATCTGTCCCGACATGAGACCCGTGATGACGATCGAAAGATGGCAGCTAGTGCTATTCTAGGCAACGCGGGAGATGGTTGGCACATTACTATTCATTAACCACGATCTTCAGAATTTCTGCTGTGCGCTCAATTTGCATCGCAAAATCGCCAAACTACAATCATGATTAAAGTACCGTTAGGTGGTTGAGGCGTAGCAGGATACCGGAAAGAGGGATGTACCGGTTACAGCAGACCTCCGTCAGAGTAGTGAGTAGCGGCGTGGGACAGATGAAATTCGAAAATCGTGCGATGACATACGCAACGGGTATGCGTTGGTTTGCTCTCTCGCTGATGTGCGCAACCATCACGGCCTGCGGAACAACTCAGAAAGCGCCCACCAAGCGTCAGCACGGCAAGGAATATTTCTCCGAAAAAGAATATGGCGTGAAGGCCAGCCCGCGCGTCGTTGCCAACGGCCCGGTGCCGAAGGGCGGCGGTCGCTTCATGGTGGGCAATCCCTACCAGGTGAAGGGCAAGTGGTATTATCCCAAGGAAGATTTCGGCTATAGCAAGGTCGGTATCGCTTCCTGGTACGGATCCGCCTTTCACGGCCGTTTGACCGCCAATGGTGAAGTGTACGATCAGCAGTCGCTGACTGCCGCGCATCCGACGTTCCCGCTCCCGAGCTATGCTCGCGTCACGAATGTCGAAACCGGCTCCTCCATCATCGTGCGCGTCAACGATCGCGGCCCATACCATCCCGGCCGCATCATCGACCTTTCCAACAAGACGGCGCAGATGCTCGATCTGCAGCACAGCGGCACGGGTGACGTGCGCGTGCAATATGTCGGCCGCGCCCGCATGGACGGCCATGACGATCCTTATCTGATGGCCTCCTACATTCCGAAGGGCTCGCGCCTGCCCAGCATCAATCCGGGCGGCCAGATCGCTAGCGGCGTGATGGTTGCTTCGGCTGGCCGCATCACTGCGGATCAATTGCCCGACTCCAGCACGCCCTTACGGGCAAGCCGTCAGCAGCGCAGCTTCGAAGCCACGCCCGCGATTGCGCCCATTCCGCGCCAGTCTCCCTATTCTGCCACGGCTTTCTCCGGTTCGACGCCGGATGCCGGCTATAGCCGCGGCAAAAGCAACAACCCGCCTCCGATGATGTGGAATGGCGGCGCTATGCCGGCTGTCGAGTCGGCTGCGCCTGGAATGATTGTTCTGCCGCAGATCGGACCGATCCCCTATGAGCGGCCGGATTTCACGCATCGCCTGGCAAGCCATGGCGATCAATCGCTAGGCTCTGCCGCCGCCTATCAGAATACTCCGGTCAAGACCGTCTATGTCGATCTGGCTTTCGATGCCGTCATGGTTCGTAACGATGGCCTGACGCAGGAGTCGATCCTCTCGGCATATCGTCGCCAACACCAGGGCATGACGCAGACTGACTGATCAGCGTCATTGCCTGAATCTTAACCCGTCACTAAAATAATCGTGCCGGTGTTCGGATTGAGAGGACGATATGCCAAAGCGCTTGATTCTTTTGCTCCTCTTTCTCCTCGGGATCGGCAACGTGGCCGCCGAAGCGCAGCCGGCCACGCCGGGCACTTTCGAGACGAAAGCCGCGCAGGCATTCATGATCGAGGCCTCCACAGGAACCATCCTCCTGGCGAAAAGCGAGGATCAACCGATCTCGCCCGCTTCGCTTGCCAAGCTCATGACGCTGGACGTCGTCTTCAATGCCGTTGGGCGAGGGGAGATTTCGCTCGATACGGAATATCCCGTCTCTGAAAACGCATGGCGCACCGGCGGCGCACCATCGCGCGCGTCGACGATGTTTGCCGCGCTGAAGTCGCGCGTGCGAGTCGGCGATCTGATCCAAGGGGTCGCCGTGCAGCAGGCCAATGACGGCTGCATTGTGCTGGCTGAGGGCATGTCGGTCAGCGAGCGTGAATTTGCCCGACGCATGACGGCGCGAGCGCGCGAGATCGGTATGGCGCGGGCTACTTTTACCAATTCCACGGGCCTGCCTGATGCCGAGAATCCCACCGGCGGCGGGAAGGTTTCGATGCGGGAGCTGGTGACCCTGGCGCAAGACCTGCAGCAGAAGCATCAGGATCTTTACAAATATTTCGGCCAGGCGGATTTCACCTGGAACAAGATTTATCAGCGCAACAAGAATCCCTTGCTCCTCCTCAATATCGGCATTGATGGCCTTGGGCTGGGCTTTGCCGACGGCGAGGGGTTTTCGATCGTCGCTTCCGTGGAGCGCGACGGACGCCGGCTGTTTCTGGCACTCGGCGGCCTGAAGAGCGACAAGGACCGGACCGAGGAAACGCGGCGCGTGCTTGAATGGGGTCTCAGCAACTTCAAGAGCCAGCGAATTTTCGCTGCAGGCGAGGTGATCGGCGATGCCAGCGTCTATGGCGGCGCGCGATCCACGGTGGGATTGCTGGCCAAGACCCCGGTCGATGTCTATGTTCCCGCCGATACTCCCGACCGACTGTCGGCACGAATCGTCTATCGCTGGCCGCTGACGGCGCCCGTGGCCGAAGGTTATGCGGCCGGCACGCTTCGCGTATTCCTGGGTGCTCGTCTGGTTCGCGAGCTGCCACTTTATACAAAGGAATCGGTCGCTCAAGGCACGCTCGGCCGTCGCGCCCTCGACGCCTTCATGGAATTGACCGAATCCCTCTTGTTCTCCTGGCTCTGGGACAAACCCTTGCCGAGCTGAGAGAACGCGCGGCTCGCGAAATCCCTGTTTACACCCCATATAGAATATGATGCGCCGATATATGCACGGTTCCACGCCGGCATATCTTGGGTTAAACAGGATAGGTATCGCTTGCCAAACCGCAGGCAGGCGACAAGTGCAGGACATGATCATTGGCTGATGCAAACGGATTATTCGTAAGCTTCGAAGGCGGGGAAGGGGCCGGCAAATCCACGCAGATCCGCCGGCTGGCTGAACGCTTGCGGGCCCGCGGCCATGACGTGCTGGTGACACGCGAGCCGGGCGGATCCCCTGGTGCCGAAGCTGTCCGCCACGTACTGCTTTCTGGAGCTGCGGAGGTATTCGGCACGCGGATGGAGGCCATTCTATTCGCCGCTGCGCGCAATGACCATGTCGAGGAAGTCATTCGTCCGGCGCTGGCGCGCGGCATCATCGTCCTTTGCGATCGTTTCATGGATTCGTCGCGTGTCTACCAGGGCGTGACCGGCAACCTCGAGCCCGACTACATCGAGGCTCTGCAAAGGGTTGCCGTCAACGGCGTCATCCCCGATTGCACACTCATTCTAGACATTCCCGCCGAGGTCGGGCTTGAACGGGCGCGCAAGCGCGCCTCTGCCGTCGCCGTACCGGATCGTTTCGAGAAAGAAGAGATGCAGACCCACGAGAAGCGCCGGGAGGCCTTTCTCGATATCGCCGCGCGCGAACCGGGACGCTGTCACGTCATCGACGCGCAACGCTCGGAAGATGAGATTGCCGGCGAAATCGCTGGGATCGTCGACCAGCGGCTCGGGCCTTCAGCAAATATTGCTACCGAGACACCGGAAGCGGCGCAATGAGCGAGGAACGACCCGGCGTTCTCGACGGCGCAATTCCGCCGCAGGATAATCCCAGGCTCTTCGGCCATGAGGAGGCGGAAGCCTTCCTCGCCCAGTCCTATCGCTCCGGCAAGGGCCATCATGCTGTTCTGATCGAAGGGCCGGAAGGAATCGGCAAGGCGACGCTCGCCTTTCGTTTCGCCAATTACGTCCTTTCGCACCCGGATCCATCGTCTGCGCCCAAGATCATGCCGGATCCAGACCTGGCATCCGCCACCAGTCGGCAGATTTCCAGCGGGGCATCCCACAATCTGCTGCATCTGTCCCGTCCCGTCGACGACAAGACCGGCAAGGTGAAGTCTGCGATTACCGTCGACGAAGTGCGTCGTGCCGGAAAGTTCTTTTCGCAGACCTCGGGGACCGGCAATTGGCGCATCGTCATCATCGATCCGGCTGACGATCTCAACCGCAACGCCGCCAATGCCATCCTGAAAATTCTCGAGGAACCGCCGAAACGTGCTCTGTTCCTCGTCCTGTCGCATGCACCGGGCCGACTGTTGCCGACGATCCGCTCGCGGTGCCTGCCTTTGAAGCTCGCGCCGCTCGGAGACGAGGCCTTGCACATGGCGCTCGAAAATCTAGGCGTGCCTGCCGGGCAGGGGAGCGAACTGCTTCCGGCAGCAAAGGGCAGCGTCAGCGAGGCGCTCAAACTTCTGAACTATGGCGGCGGTGAAATCATCGACGCCTATCGGCAGGTGCTTTCGGCGGATGGGCCTGCCGCACGCAAGGCGATGCACCGCCTAGCCGACGCGCTTTCCAGCAAGGACAGCGATACCATCTTCGGTTTCTTTCTGTCGCATATCGGCGACGATATCATCGAGCGTGCAAGGGCGGCAGCGCTTGGCGGATCCATTGCCACGGCCGAAAGGCTGGCCCGTCTCCACTCGGAGACCACCGAGCGCCTCAATATATCGCAAGCCTACAATCTCGATCGCAAGCAGACGCTCATCACCATTCTCGGCGAACTCAAGCAACAGCTTTCAGCATAGATCGACTACGCAGGTCCGAGCAGTAGCCACAATGCCAATTTCCTAGGGTTGGATCAGGGAAGAATCAGCTTCCAGGCGACGACAGTGAGCGTAACGGCAAGGATGAGGCGCACGGACCGCTCATGCAGGCGCGGCGCCAGCAGGCTGCCGGCGACGATGCCGGGAATGGATCCCACAAGCAGAGCAAACAACATCGACCATTTGATCTCGCCGATGAACCAGTAGCCCATGCCGCCGATCAGGGTCAGCGGCACAGCGTGGACTATATCCGAGCCGACGATCTCGCGGACATCCGTTTGCGGATAAAGAACGAGCAGCACCGTGACGCCGAGCGCACCGGCTCCGACCGAGGTCATGGTCACGAGAGTGCCGAGCACAAGTCCAAGAATAACAGTCATCACGGCGATAGTGCGCGGTGCCAGCTTGCCGCGTTCACCCCGCCATTTCCGTATGGCCTCGAGGATCTGCCCGCGGAAGATCAGCATGAGCGCCGTCAGCAGCAGAAGACAGCCAAGGGAGAAGGTGATGGTATGGGCGACCGCCGGGCTTTCGCGATTGACGCCCGCCATGATCCAGAGCATCACCAATGCCGCCGGCACGCTGCCGGAGGCCAGCAGCCCGACCACTCTCCAGTTGACGCGTCCGTGCATGCCATGGACGGCAGTTCCCGCTGTCTTGGTGATCGCGGCATAGAGCAGGTCGGTGCCGACCGCGGTCGCCGGATGCACGCCGAACAGCAGCACCAGCAAAGGCGTCATCAGCGAGCCGCCGCCAACGCCGGTAATGCCGACCAGCATGCCGACAAAGAAGCCGGAAAAGGAATAAAGCGGCTGATAGGAACCGAACAAACTCAAAGTAACGGCCCCTCGAAGCCGTCGGACAGGCTTATAAAAAATTCTTTCAAATTCACGGCCATCCCTGTCCCGCATTCCGATCTTTCGAAGGGGTAAAGGTGAGGCGAGAGTGAGTCAAGCAACGCCCGCTTCCCGACATCGGAATGTTGCACCCGCCAAACTTGGTGTTTCGCTCCCGGCAAACATGCGCTAAAGCGAGCGGAGCACGCATCACAAAGACGCAACCGTAAAAAACGGACCCTTGCCCGATATGACCGAAAAGACCCCGTTCTACATCACCACCGCAATCGCCTATCCCAACGGCAAGCCGCATATCGGCCATGCCTACGAGCTGATTGCCACCGATGCCATGGCGCGTTTCCAGCGTCTGGATGGGCTCGATGTCTTCTTCCTGACGGGTACGGACGAACATGGCCAGAAGATGCAGCAGACAGCGCGCGCCGAGGGAATGACCCCACAAGAGCTCGCCAACCGCAACTCCGACGAATTTCAAGCTATGGGCAAGCTGCTGAACGCGTCCAACGACGACTTCATCCGCACGACCCAGCCGCGTCATCACGAAACCTCGCAGAACATATGGAACCTGATGGCCGATGCCGGCGACATCTACAAGGATTCCTATGCCGGCTGGTATTCCGTGCGCGACGAAGCCTATTACCAGGAAAACGAAACCGAGCTGCGCGCCGACGGCGTGCGCTATGGACCTCAGGGCACGCCGGTCGAATGGGTGCAGGAGGAAAGCTATTTCTTCAAGCTCTCGGAATACCAGGACCGCTTGCTGAAGCACTACGAGGAGAACCCGGATTTCATCGGCCCGGCCGAACGCCGCAACGAAGTGATCTCCTTCGTCAAGTCGGGTCTGAAGGATCTGTCGATCTCGCGTACGACGTTCGACTGGGGCATCAAGGTGCCGAACGATCCGGCTCACGTCATGTATGTCTGGGTCGACGCGTTGACGAACTACATCACGGCGACCGGCTATATCGAGGACCGCAACAATCCGCTTGCGAAATACTGGCCGGCTGACGTGCACATCATCGGTAAGGACATCATCCGCTTCCACGCCGTCTATTGGCCGGCCTTCCTGATGTCGGCGAAGCTGCCGCTGCCGAAGCGCGTCTATGCCCACGGCTTCCTGCTCAACAAGGGCGAGAAGATGTCGAAGTCGCTCGGCAACGTCGTCGATCCGGTCAATCTCGTGAACCACTTTGGTCTCGACCAGGTGCGCTACTTCTTCCTGCGCGAAGTCTCTTTCGGCCAGGACGGAAGCTACAGCGAAGAAGCGATCGGCACGCGCATCAACTCCGACCTCGCCAACGGCATCGGCAATCTCGCCAGCCGCTCGCTGTCGATGATCGTCAAGAATTGCGACGGCCAGATCCCCGAATGCGGTCCGCTGACCGACGAGGACAAGGCGCTTCTGGCGCAAGCCGATGCGCTGCTAGCCTCGACCCGTGAAGATATGGGCAAGCAGCTCATTCATCGCGCCTTGGCCTCGATCATCGCCGTCGTTTCCGAGACCGACCGCTATTTCGCAAGCCAGGAGCCCTGGGCGCTGAAGAAGACCGACCCGGCTCGCATGGCGACCGTGCTCTATGTGACGGCCGATGTCGTGCGCCAGATTGGCATTCTGCTGCAGCCTTTCATGCCGGAATCCTCGGCGAAGCTACTGGATCTCATCGCCATCCCCGCCGACAAGCGCGATTTCGCGGCGCTCGGCGAAGCAGGTCGCCTCGTTGCCGGAACGCCGCTGGAAGCACCGAAGCCGGTCTTCCCACGCTATGTCGCACCGACTGCCGAATAAGGTTTTCCATGCTGATCGACACGCATTGCCATCTGGATTTTGCCGATTTTGAAGAGGAGCGCGACGCGATCGTCGCGCGCGCCCACGAAGTTGGCGTCAAGCAGATGGTCACCATCTCGACCAAGGTCAGGAATCTCGATGGATTGCTTGCGCTTACCGAGCGCTATCCGTCGGTTTTCTGCTCGGTCGGCACGCATCCGAACAGCGCTGATCAGGAGCTGGACATCCAGACCGAGGATCTCGTGCGGCTGGCAAATCAGCACGAGAAAATCGTCGCGATCGGCGAGGCGGGTCTCGATTACTTCTACGATACAGTCAATCCCGTGGACCAGAAGACCGGCTTCCTGCGCCATATCGCAGCCGCGCGCGAAACGAGGCTGCCGCTGGTCATCCATAGCCGCAGCGCCGACGAGGACATGGCCGCGATCCTCACGGAAGAAACAGGGAAGGGGGCTTTCCCCTTCATCCTCCATTGCTTTTCCGCCGGCCCTGCCCTTGCCCGTACGGGCGTGGAACTGGGCGGCTATATCTCCTTTTCCGGCATCCTGACCTTCCCGAAGTCGGAGGAACTGCGCGACATCGCCAAAACGATCCCGCATGATCGGCTGCTGGTCGAGACGGATGCGCCATATCTGGCGCCGAAGCGCTGGCGCGGCAAGCGCAATGAACCGTCCTACGTCGTCAATACCGCGGAGGTGCTGGCCGATACGATCGGTGTCACCATGGCGGAGATCGCGGAGATCACCACAGCCAATGCCTTCCGCTGCTTCTCCAAGATGACAAGGGTCTGACGGCGTGACACATCGGCGGCGCTTCACCATATTGGGCTGTTCCTCGTCGCCAGGCGTGCCGCGCATCACCGGCGATTGGGGTGCCTGCGATCCCAGGAATGCGAAGAACCGCCGCACGCGCGCGGCTTTCCTAATCGAGCAGATCGCGCCGAACGGCGGCATCACCACCGTCGTGGTCGATACGGGGCCGGATTTTCGCGAACAAATGATCCATGCCGGCGTCAGCTCGATCGACGCCGTACTCTATACCCATGCGCATGCCGACCATATTCACGGCATCGACGACCTGCGCGGTTATTTCCACATATCGAATGAGCGCATCCCGATCTATGCCGACCCGCAGACCATGGAGCGCATCCGCGAAGGCTTCCGCTACTGCCTGGAAACGCCGCCGGGAAGCAGCTATCCGCCGATCGTCCGGCCGGTGCTGATAGAAAGCATGCAAGAAAGTTTCACCGTCGACGGGGCAGGCGGGCCGATCCGCTTCTGGCCGCACAAGCAGGTCCATGGCGATATCCATTCGCTCGGCTTCCGCATCGGCAAACTCGCTTATTGCAGCGATATCAGCGACTTCCCGCCGGAATCGATTGAAAGAGTTGAAAATCTTGACGTCCTGATCATCGACGCTTTGCAATATCGGCCGCATCCCAGCCACCTGTCTCTGGAGCAATCGCTCGGCTGGATCGAACGGTTGAAGCCGAAGCATGCCATCTTGACCCATATGCACACGCCGCTCGATTATGAAACCGTGCTGGCGGAGACGCCCGATCATGTCGAGCCGGCCTATGATCAGATGCAGATCGAGCTCGACGTGGAGGATGACGATCTATGAGCGAAGACAGCAGGAAGCTTTCGAGCCTGGAACGCGTCGAACTTGCGGCGCGCAATATGGGTCTCGACATCTCGATCAAGCGCATGGAGCAATCGACGCGGACGGCGGAAGAGGCCGCCAAAGCGGCCGGATGCGTCGTCGGCCAGATCGTCAAGTCGCTGGTCTTCGTCAATGCCGATACTTACCAACTAACGCTGCTTCTCGTCTCCGGCGCGCACAATGCCGATACGGCCTATATTGCGGCGACCTATGGAATCCGCCTGAAACGCGCAGATATCGACCGCGTGCGCGATGAAACCGGCTTTGCGATTGGCGGCGTCGGCCCGATCGGCCATCTCGTCGAGCTGCCGGTCTTTATCGATGAAAGCCTTCTGGCTTACGATAAGGTCTGGTGCGCCGCCGGACGGCCGGACAGCATTTTTGCCTGCAATCCGACGCTGCTGGCGGAAAAGATCGCGGCAAAGGTGATCCGCATCAAGGCAAGCTGAAGACGGCAATCGGCGCCGGCTGCATCCTTTGGATTGTCGTGGGACGCTACAAAGGAGGATGCGATGAGCAGAACTTCTGGGTCGAGACGGACCGATACGGCGTCCAGAGTGATCCGCGCAAAGCCGCAGGCAATCTTCGTAGCCTTCGTCGATCCGGAGGCATTGATTTCCTGGCTTCCGCCCAAGGGCATGACGGGCCGTATCCTTGCCTTTGAGCCACGCCAAGGCGGCAGCTATCGACTGGCGCTGACCTACAACGCACCGGACCATTCAACACCCGGAAAATCGTCCGAGCATACGGATATCGTTTCCGGCCGGTTCCTGGAAATCGTTCCCGACGAACGTATCGTTCAAGCGGTGGATTTCGAATCCGACGACGCAGCTTTCGGCGGAACGATGGTCATGACATGGTCGCTGACGGAAGTGCCATCAGGCACAAAGGTCACCATAATTTGCGAGGACGTGCCGTACGGCATCAGCAAGGAAGATCATGACGAGGGTCTGACGTCGACGCTGGACAACCTCGCCAACTATCTGGAATGACAGCGGAAAGTCATGGGGGTTGCGGGATGGTGGCGCTTGGGATAGTTCCATAATCTATCTTATCTGATATTTATTTGTAGAATGGTACATTCTATTTCCAAGGATGAAGTGCCCTCTTATGGTCGAAGCCAAACGTCGGAAATGAGCCTCGTGCTTCCGCTGCAGACCTAACGATCAGTTCGCCAAGGTTTGCTTGGGAGCGCCGGTCGATACCGTGGCGGTCTTTGCTGCCGGAGCCAGATAGGTATCCAGGAGGCTCGCCATCTTGTCGTCGCGAATCTGGGCGGTCTTTTCGCCCATGACAACGCCGACGACGCGGCGGCCGTTCTTCGAGGCCGATGTGACGAGATTGTAGCCGGAAGCATCGGTATAGCCGGTCTTGATGCCATCGGCGCCAGCATAGCGATACATCAGATTATTATGTCCGCGCAGTTTCATGCCGCGGAACTTCATGCCGCGCAGCGAGAAGAGCTTGAACTCCTCCGGAAAGTCCCGCATCAGCGCGACGCCGAGCGTCGCCATGTCATGGGCAGTCGTCACTTGCTCCGGATCCGGCAGGCCGGAGGCATTCTTGAAAACCGTCCTGCTCATGCCGAGCTGATGCGCCTTTGCGGTCATCGTCTTGCCGAAGTTCTCCTCGGAGCCGCCGAGCTGCTCACTGACGGCAACAGCCGCATCATTGGCCGACAGGACGACGATGCCTTCGACGGCTTCGCGCACCGTCACCTTGCGGCCGGCACCGATCGCGAATTTGAAGGGTTCCTTGCTCTCGGCATTCTCCGACATAGTCAGTTTCTGATCCCATTTCAGGCGTCCCTCGTGCAAAGCTTCGAAGGCGAGATAGAGCGTCATCATCTTCGTGAGCGACGCCGGATAGTTCAGCTCGTCCTGGTTCGATGCCTCAAGCACCTGGCCGCTATGCGCATCCACCAGATAGCTAGCCTGCCCTGCTGATGCCGTCGAAACGATGCCAAAAAAGGATATGGTCGAAATGGCTGAGGCAAGGAGCAAGGATGTTGTCTTGAGCATGAATTTTCGCGGTCTCTTTGATTGAAATTCTGGAGGGAGCGGTGGCCGGACGATGCCAAGCGGCAGCGGGTTTTCGATGGAGATGGATTAGTCAAATCTATGGCGGAAAGAAGAACGATGCCATTAAAAAGAGGTGGGGTGGAAAGAACCCACTGCTCTTTTTGACATCGGCTCGCCAGGGCCAGGCGGCCTCGCCGAAATTTACCGGGAGTCCCTACCCCGCCACGCTGCTATCCAAGGCACCCGGCCATTAGCTCAGCACCTTAAGCTTTCAGCTCCAGAACCATGACTTGCTGACTTCCGCGTGCGCTTCCCGGCGTGTCACGCCAATGTCCCGAAGCTGGTCGTCGGTCAGATCGAGCAGATCGCGCCGAGTATTCCGTTTTTCGTAGTAAGACCAGAGGATCGCGAATGCGAGACGTAGAAATCCCGATCTGTGCCTGCCCCGACCAGCACCAGGCACCGCCACCGTCAATCTTTCCGTATCAATTGCCATTTGCGTACTCCTGGAGCGGTTTAGTTCTTCACGGAATCTGAGAACCGCTATAACTTATTGTTTTTACTCAATTCCGGACGGAAAACCGCTGCGCACGTTCCTGGAATTGCTCTAAGCCCGCCACATCGGACATGGCTCAAGGATGCGCTAGCGCTCACTGCGAAGGAAGCTTATGATCTTAATACGTCCTATAAGGAATTCTTCTGATGCTCAGTCTGGATCAGCTGGCCGCTTTCGTCAGCGTCGTCGATCTCGGTAGTTTCACCGCGGCAGCCGACAAGATCGGCCTGACGCAACCTGCCATCAGCCTGCAGGTAAAGCTTCTGGAGCGGCGCCTCGGCGTGCGGCTGATCGAGCGCGTGGGGCGGCGGGCGCAACCGTCCCCTGCCGGGATCGAGTTGCTTCCACATGCTCGCCGGATACTCGATGACTGCGCGATGGCGGAAGAGGTGATGACGCCCTATCGCGAAGGATCGGCCGGACGCGTGCGGATCGGCACTGGCGGTACCGCGTCGATCCATCTGCTGCCTCGTGCGATTGCCGCGGCAAAGAAACGAATGCCGGAACTCGAGATCATCGTGCGCATCGGAAATACCGACGACATGCTGCGCGATATCGAAGCGAACAGGTTGGATCTGGCGGTCGTCACCCTGCCCGCCTCCGGCCGCTCGCTGGAGATCGAACCGTTCCATGACGACGAGATTCTCGCCGTGGCGCCAAAGGACAGCTCGATACCATCAGGCGGTCCGGATGCGGAGTTCATGAGAGACAAGACGCTGATGCTTTACGAGGGCGGCAATACGCGACGCATGACCAATGAATGGTTCATCAATGCAGGGATCCGGCCGGAACCATCCATGGAATTTGGCAGCGTCGAAGCCATCAAGGAACTCGTCGCCGCCGGCCTTGGCTGGTCGCTGTTGCCGGCCATGGCCTTGAAGAGCGGAAATCTGGATGATTTGGCGACATCGCCTGTCAGGCCGCGACTTGCGCGTCAGCTCGGCATGGTGCTACGCCGCGACAAGCATCTGACGAAGGGGCTCCGCGAAGTTATAAAATGCCTCCGCGAATTCCGCGGCAATCGGGAGCAGGAAGCCTAGTCTCGAGCGGAGACGCCTCTTCGAGCTCTCCCCCGCGGCTATTGCAGCCGATTGCGCCGCTCGATCTCCTCGTCAGATGGGTCAGGCAAAGCGAAGGACCCCGTCTTGACTGGGCCATCCGGCTGATAGGTCGCCATGATCACACCGGTTGGAGAGGTCTGAACGCGCAGGAGCCTCATCGCGGCAGGCACCGCTCCATCGCCGAAGAGCTTCTTGCCGGTGCCCAACACGAGCGGAAAGGTCAGCAGGTTGAATTCGTCGATCAGCCCGTTGCGAAGCAGGGTTTGGATAAGATTGCTGCTGCCCTGGATGAGGAGATCCGGCCCCTCGCCCGCCTTCAGCTCCTTGATCGCGGCAACGACATCGCTTCCGAGCGAACGGCTGTTGTTCCAGTCGAACTTGCCGTTTCCGCGCGTGGCGACGTACTTGGTGATGCTGTTGAACTGCTTGGCGATCGGATCGTCGTCACCGGCATAGGGCCAATGCGCCGCGAATATGTCGTATGTCTTCCGCCCCAGCAGCAAGTCGAACGGCTTTTCGAAGACCTCGAAGAGCGCTTTGCCCGTCGCTTCATCAAAATAGTGGAATGTCCACCCGCCATGCTCGAAACCGCCTGTCGGATCCTCCTGCGGGCCGCCTGGTGCTTGCATGACGCCGTCGAGGCTGACGAATGTGGCTGCTATGACCTTGCGCATGATGTCCTCCTTGTTTTCGCTGGTGCCCGAAGGACGTCGAACCGGTTTCGATGCCGACACCTCCTCGATAATTTTTCGAACACGCAATCTAACATTCGCGTGGGACTTGTGACCGATTGACTCTTGAACGTCGCCACGGAATCGGCAAAATTCATAGTATCAATACTTCTCCTGAGATACGAACCCGACACCGGGCCCGCCTCGTTTGAAATTACCTGGATAAGAGCGTGAGCAGCGATTCATCAAGAAGCGCGGCGAAGTCTTTGGCTTCGCGCGCGCATGTCAATGCGGCCGGTTGGGGGCAAGGTCTCTCAACGATCGTACGGATCACCCATATGACGCTGCGCCATCCCTGGCAGACCAGCTTCGCCATTGGGGCAACTTTTGTGGCTGCAACGTTGCAGTTGATGATCCCGCGCATGCTTGGGCGCGCGGTCGACCAGACGCAGACGGCGGTCGCCGGCGGCGCGGCGGGCCAGATCGCCGAGAGTGCTTTGTTGACGACGGCCCTGCTGCTGCTTGTCATCAGCATCCTGCGCGGCCTGTTCACGATGGTGCAGAACTATTACAGCGAGTCCGTCGGCCATCACATGGGCTACGAACTCAGGCTCGCCTGCTACGAAAAGATCCAGCAGCTCTCTTTCAGCTTTCACGACAAGGTGCATTCCGGCGATCTCATCACCGTCGGCCTGCTCGATCTGGAAGGCGTGCGCATGTATTTCTCCACTGCGCTGGTACGCATGTTGCTGTTGACCATGCTGATCGGCGTCGGTGCATACATGCTGCTGTCGACGGATGTGGTGCTTGGCCTCCTCGCCCTGAGCTTCGTGCCGTTCGTGGCATGGCGTTCTTCCGTGACGCAGTTGCGGCTCCGCGCGACCTGGCTCGACCTGCAGGAGCGCCTTTCGGTGCTGACGCGCGTGATGGAGGAAAATCTCGGCGGCATCCGTGTCGTTCGCGCCTTCGCCGCGCAGGTGCACGAGATCATGAAATTCGATCGCGCCTCGCAAAGCGCGCTGGCGCTGGCTCATCGGCGCGTGGGTATCCGCGTCATCAATACCAGCGCGATGAACCTTTCCTTTTTCATCGCCATGGGCCTCGTGCTCTGGATGGGCGGCCTCAAGGTGATCGCGGGTGAGATCAGCGTCGGTATCCTCGCCTCCTTCCTCACCTTCATGACCATCCTGCAGATGCCGGTCCGTCAGCTCGGGCTGATGGTCAATGCCTTCGCACGCGCCTCGACCTGCGGCTCGCGCCTGTTTGCCCTGCTCGATCTCGATATTCCGATCAAGGACGCTCCGGACGCCAAGCCGCTTGTCGTGACCGAAGGTACGCTGCGCTTCGAGAATGTCGGCTTCAGCTATCCCGGACCGGAAAAGCGGCCGGTGCTGACCAATATCTCTTTCGAGGCAAGACGCGGCGAAACGATCGGCATCGTCGGACCACCCGGCAGCGGCAAGTCCACCATCGCTCATCTCATCCCGCGCTTCTATGACGTCACGGGTGGCCGCGTGACCATCGACGGCCAGGATATCCGCAAGGCGACGCTGCAATCGCTGCGGCAGAACGTTGCCGTCGTGCAGCAGGACTCCTTCCTGTTCACGACGAGCATCGAGAACAACATCGCCTATGGTGACCCCTGGGCGAAAGAAACCCGCATCGAACGCGCCGCCGAGTCGGCGCAGCTGCACAATTACATTCTTGGCCTGCCGGCTGGCTACACAACGGTCGTCGGTGAGCGCGGCGTGTCGCTGTCCGGCGGCCAGCGTCAGCGCATGACGATCGCGCGGACGCTGATGCTGAAGCCGGCCGTCATGGTCTTCGACGATTCCACCGCCGCGATCGACGCGGCGACGGAGCAGCGCATCCGCAGCGCCATGAAGCGCTTTGCCCGAGACCGGGTGACGCTGATCGTCGCCCACCGGCTGAGTTCGCTGATGCATGCCGACCAGATCCTGTTCATCGAGGATGGCGAGATCGTCGAGCGTGGAACCCATGAGCAGCTTTTGGCCGCTGGAGGGCGGTACAAGACGCTTTACGATCTGCAGGTTCGCCCGGAGGACGATGTCGGCAAGACATCCGGCGGCAGGCTCGAAAGAGCGAAAAGGGAGGTCTGACGATGTCGGAAATTACTGAAACCGAGCGCAACGATGTGCGCGAGGATGGGCGTCGCCCTCCCCGTGCTGTAGTCGGTTCGCATCGCGTCGAAGAGGAAATCTTCGGCAAGGTCTTCGACAGCAAGATCATTCGCCGCATCTGGGCCTTCGTCAGCCCCTATCGCAGCCAGGTCTATATTTCCGTGGTTGCGGTACTGCTGTTCACGGCGTCGCAGATCGTCATTCCGCTAGTCATCCGTCACGCGATCGACAATGCCATGGCGCCTGGCGCCATCGATTATTCGGCACTCTGGGTTTCATTGGCGATCTTCTCGGCGGCGATCCTCGTCAATTACGGCGCAAGCTACGTGCAGGAGACCTATGTTGGCCAGGTCGCCGAAGAAGTGTTGTTCGACATACGCCGGGCGATGTTCGCGCATCTGCAGCGCGTCTCGCTCTCCTTCATGGACAAGACGGAAGTCGGCCGGTTGATGTCTCGCCTGCAAGGCGACGTCAACTCCATGCAGGAATTCCTTGAAACGTCTGTGCTTTCTGTCGGCGACATTGCCCTGCTCTTCGGCATCGTCGTCGTCATGCTGTCGCTCGATTTCCGGCTCGGCCTGCTGACGCTTTCCGTCATGCCGATCCTCTTCATCGTCCGGCTGTTCTGGCTGCCGAAGGCGCGTGTCGCCTTTATGAACGCGCATGAGACGAATTCCGTCACCAATGGCGCGCTGGCGGAAGCGATCCACGGCGTGCGCGCAGTCCAGGGCATGCATCGGCAAGACGTCAATTTTGCTCTTTTCGACGACAAGGCGCATGCCAATCTGCAATCGCATCTGACCGCGGCACGCTATGCCCAGGTCATGGTCCCAATCGTCGATACCCTGACCGGCATGGCGATGGCGATCGTCATCATCGTCGGCGGCTCGATGGTTCTGAACCACAAGCTCGATGTCGGCATCATGGTCGCCTTCCTGTTTTACATTCAGCGCTTCTTCGATCCGATCCGTTCCCTGACCATGCAGTATTCGGTCATGCAGCGCGCCATGGCTTCGGGCCAGCGCTTGACGGAGGTGCTGGATGTTCCGATCGACATCAAGGATGCGCCCGACGCCAAGGAGCTTTCGCGCGATATGGATGGCTCCGTCGAGTTCCGCGATGTCGTCTTCGGCTACAATCCCAAGCATCCGGTGCTGAAGAATGTCAGCTTCAAGGTCAATCCCGGGGAGACCGTGGCGCTGATCGGCCCGACCGGTTCGGGCAAGTCCAGCTCCATGGCGCTCATCCATCGCTTCTACGACGTGCAGCAGGGCCAGGTGCTGGTCGGCGGCCATGATGTGCGGTCCCTCACCCAGGATTCGCTCGGCCGACAGATCGCCATGGTGCTGCAGGAACCATTCCTCTTCACTGGCTCGGTGCTGGAAAACATTCGCTACAACAAGGAAGAGGCGACGCGCGAGGAAGTCATCGAGGCCGCCAAGGCGGTCGGCGCGCATGAGTTCATCATGAAGCTGCCTGATGGCTACGACACCGTTCTCGGCGAACGCGGCGGCGGCCTTTCACTCGGGCAGCGCCAGCTCGTCAGCTTCGCCCGCGCACTTGTCGCCGATGCCAAGATCCTCGTGCTCGACGAAGCGACCGCGAATATCGACAGCTACACCGAAATGCTGATCCAGAAGGCGCTGGTGAAGCTGCTGGAAGGCCGCACGGGCCTTGTCATTGCACACCGTCTGGCCACCATCCGCGAAGCCGATCGCATCATCGTGTTGCAAAACGGCCAGCTTCTCGAAAGCGGCAACCACAACCAGCTGATGGCCAACGGCAAGCTCTATTCGAAGCTTTACAACCTCAATTACGCATCCTTCGACGATATTCCGGAGGAAGAGGTGACGACCTCCGTACCGGCGGAATCGCAGACCTAGGCTGCTCTCAGCCACAAACCAATCCACGGCGGGGCTCGCCTTTCCAGGGGAAGGCGAGCTTTTTTGTCATCGTGGGTTACTTGATCTAAGCTTCCATATAGTAACTTGCATCATGATAGTTACTCATGCTATCTGCCCTACCCATGCAAAGAACGAGCTTCAGCACCTTCAAATGCCCCGCTGCCCGTGCGCTCGAAAGCGTCGGTGACTGGTGGAGCATTCTGATCCTGCGCGATGCGCTTCAGGGATTGAGCCGGTTCGATGAATTCCAGAAAAGTCTCGGCGTCGCGCCGAACATATTGACGCGTCGGCTCAAGCATCTGACGGACGAAGGCCTGTTCGAACGGCGTCTCTATCATGAGCGGCCGCCGCGCTACGAATATGTGCTGACCGACAAGGGCCGCGACTTCTTCCCCGTTCTGATGGCGCTTTTCACCTGGGGTAATCGGCATCTGCCGCCCGAAGAGATCGCCGTGCGGCTCGCCGACGCCAATACCGGCGAAGACCGCGAGCCGCTTCTCATAGACCGAGTCACCGGCCGCCCCTTTCAGCCCGAGGACACGATCCTCGTGCCGGGGCCGGCGGCCGATGACGCCGTTCATAAGCGCATCGCCGAGATGAAAGCATGGTTTATGGGCTTCGACGCCTGACCAAATAGGAGCAAAATATGGATCGTATCGTCGTCACCGGCATGGGACTGGTTTCGCCCTTGGGCGTGAGTGTCAACGCAAGCTGGAAACGGCTGATCGAGGGGCGCTCCGGCCTCAAGCTTCTACCTGAGAAGATGGTGGGCGATCTCGCCGCCAAGGTTGGCGGCGTTGTCCCCGATATAGCAGAGGACGCCGAAGCCGGCTTCGATGTCGATCGTTACGTGCCGGTCAAGGACCAGAAGAAGATGGATCGCTTCATCCTCTTCGCCATGGCGGCTGCCGAGGAAGCCATCCTCCAGGCCGGGTGGCAGCCGACTGATGTTGGCGAACTGGAGCGGACCGCAACGGTGATCGCATCGGGTGTCGGCGGCTTTCCGGCCATCGCCGATGCGGTGCGCACGGCTGAAACACGCGGTGTCAGACGGCTGTCGCCCTTCACCGTTCCCTCCTTCCTCGTCAATCTCGCCGCCGGCCAGGTCAGCATCCGCTATGGATATAAGGGGCCGCTTGGGGCGCCGGTTACGGCCTGTGCTGCCAGTGTCCAGGCCATCGGTGACGCTGCGCGGCTGATCCGCGCCGGCGAGGCCGATGTTGCCATTTGCGGAGGAGCGGAAGCCTGCATCGACAAGGTGAGCCTCGGAGGCTTTGCCGCCGCGCGTGCACTTTCCACCGGCTTCAGTAATCGGCCGGAGGAAGCTTCTCGCCCGTTCGACAGCGCTCGCGATGGCTTCGTCATGGGCGAAGGCGCCGGCATGCTCGTCATCGAGACACTGGAACATGCGTTGGCCCGTGGCGCGACGCCGCTTGCCGAACTTGTGGGGTACGGCACAGCGGCGGACGCCTATCACATGACAGCCGGTCCCGAAGATGGCGACGGCGCTCGGCGGGCCATGCTTGCGGCCCTGTCTCAGGCCCGGATTTCCCCCGCCGAGGTCAAGCATCTGAACGCGCATGCTACGTCGACACCGGTCGGTGACCGCGGCGAGATGGAGGCCATAAAGACCGTCTTCGGCCGAAATGGCGCGATCGCCGTCAGCGGCACGAAGGCGGCGACCGGCCACCTCCTAGGTGCTGCCGGCGGCATGGAAGCGATCTTCACCATCATGGCGCTGCGCGATCAGATTGTCCCGCCAACCCGCAATTTGCAGGACCCGGATGCAGCGGCTGAGGGCATCGATATCGTCGGCGCAACAGCCCGGCCGATGACCATGGACTATGCGATCTCCAACGGCTTCGGTTTTGGCGGCGTCAATGCCAGCGCCCTCTTCCGCCGCTGGCAGTAACCACTGTCGCGGTGACGGGAAGCGCGCTATTCTGACCTCCACATAGCTGGAGGTCACCCATGCGTGCATTTCCCTTAGCTGCCATTCTATGTCTCGCCCTTGCTTCGACAACGCATGCCGAGGATCCTGTGCAAACAGCCCAGACCTTGATTCAGGCGCAGATAGGCGCCTTCCTGCATGATGATGCCGCTACCGCCTATTCCTTCGCGGCACCCGGCATCAAGGCGCTCTTCCCCGACAAGGACAGCTTCTTTGCCATGGTGAAGAAGGCCTATCAGCCGGTCTATCATCCCGGTAACTACGCCTTCGGCAAGAGCCGCGCGATCGACAACGGCGCCGTCGTCTATCAGGAGGTGATGATCACCGGCACAGACGGGAAAGATTGGACGGCAATTTATCAGATAACCCGCCAACCGGATGGCGGCTACAAGATCAACGGCGTGCAGATTCTTCGCAACACGGCGAGCCAAGGCATCTGAACAGCTTGAAGTGCCGGGACGCCGCGCGTTCGTCGCTGAAGACGATACGCGCTGGCTACTCGTTTGCGACCGCTTTGCTAGAGCGGTTCAGTTTTTCACGGAATCTGAGAGCCGCTCTAACTTCTTGTTTTTACGCAATTCCGGACGGAAAACCGCTGCGCACTTTTCCTCGAATTGCCCTAGCCGCGAATTCTAGGCGAAGTAGTCGAAAAATTGGCGCCAGTGCCCTGGAATTCCGGGCGCGGCTGCGGAATGACGACTGTCGAGACCGGCATCGGTGTCGCAGTCGGAGCCACGAAGGCATTCGCATCCGTGATCGGTCCTGAAATCGACATCGACGTGGGCGCCGGCGTCGGGATAGGAACCGCTGCCGGAATAGTCGCCGGCGCGGCCGATATGCTCACGGTCGGGTTCGAGACCGGCGTAAAGGTCGCAACGGACGGGGCCTGCTGCTGCAGCGGCTGCATTTCCGGCAGAACGAACGGAGACTGTGAGCCGCCTTGATTGGATACGTAATTCATCGCGACTTCGTAAGCAGGAAGCGGTGCCGGCGTCTGCAATTCGCCATCTCGACCGCGCTTCTCATAGAAGGCGTTTCCGCCGGCTATCGCGACATAGTGCATGTTATCGTAGGGGAACCGCAGGCCCTGGGTATGAAAAAACATCGCGTCCTTCACCTGGGGGTGCCGCTCACCGCGCAGGATCGCCGAAGCGGCGACGTCCAGATCCGGCTTTGCCTGATCCTTGACTTCCTTGGTCATCAAGCCTGGGGCAAACTGCCTTTCCTGAGAAACGACACCGCAGATCGTGGGCGGATAGGCACCGGAAGTCAGTCGGTTCATCACGACCGTTCCGACGGCCATGTAACCGCCCGGGTCGGAATGTTGCGATTCGAAATACATCACGCGTTCAAGACAATCCTTGTCTTTAGCGGTGTAGTTATACGTTACTTTCGCTGCACGAATGGGCTTCGTGGTATTGCGAGGGGTGGGTGTTGTCTTCTGTGTCGTCGTGCAGCTGGTGGCGGCCAGACCGACAACCAATAGCCCCGAAAGACATGTCCCGAATTTGCGTTGCGCCCTCAACGGCAAGTGCCTCCTATTTTCGGTAGTACAGCCCTTATCGATCAAGAAAATGCGTTTTAGCTGGATTTTTTTGAAATTCCAAGCGGCAACGCAATCAAATCAGCCAATGATATTTCTCAAAGGCGGATGGACCGTTTATTCCGATTCGCTATTTTTCCCAATGCTTTATTGTAACCAATGCCATTTCGAGACATGGCTGAAGACAGAGAATGCCTGGGGCAAGCCTGTTCCAGCTGGCTCAAAAGGATGTGCGTTAAAGATAGCGATCAATCGATAATAAAGGATTTACCAAACGCCTTAAGAGGTTTGACGCCATCCGATTTCGATGAGGATTCGTCCGGGCGCGAAGCAGTAGAACAGCCATCCGCCACGCACGGCGGCAGGCGGCTGCCAGACCTCGCCACCCGCCAGCCTGACCCTCTCATATTGCGCATCCACCGCCTCGCGGGACGGCAAGATGAAGCCGATGTGATAGGTATTGCGCCCGACCGCCACCGTATCGGCGCCGCCGAATTTCTCGATGGGATGGCTGATGACCAGTTCAAGCCCGGCATCGTCGCGCAGGATGGCGAGACCATTTGCACCGCGCGTCTCGACCTCGGTCAGGCCGAAGGCAGCAACAAGAAAATCCCGGGTCGCGGCAACATCGGGAACATGCAAATCCAAGTGGTTCAATCTCATGACAGCTCCAAGGGTTTTCCCGCGGAGACATGTCGGTCAAAAGCCCACGTCAACGCGGGACACTCGGCCAGAATGGCCAAGTTCCGCGTCGTGGGTTCTCACGCCAATGGCGTGGAGCAGAGCTTCCGAATGGAAGGGGTCGGGCTTACCGAAACCGACCCTGCCTTTTCCGACGGTTCGTCGATAGCGCGAAATCGCCTGACAGACAAGCGAACGCAAACTGTCAACTCGCCAGTGTCGGCGATTAGACTGGCTCGAGATCGCCTCTCGCCCAGTTCTCCTGCGTTTCGGCCATGAAATCAGCGAAGCGGCCTTCGGCGATCGCCTGGCGGATGCCCTGCACCAGTTCCTGGTAATAGGCGAGATTGTGCCAGGAGAGCAGCATGCCGCCGAGCGCTTCGTTCGCACGGACGAGATGATGCAGATAAGCGCGCGAATAATCACGCGAAGCCGGGCAGTTCGACTGTTCGTCCAGCGGGCGCATGTCTTCGGCATGGCGAGCATTGCGGATATTCACCTTGCCGCGCCGGGTGAAGGCCAATCCATGACGGCCCGAGCGGGTCGGCATCACGCAATCGAACATGTCGATGCCGCGTGCGACGGACTTCAGGATGTCGTCCGGCGTGCCGACGCCCATCAGGTAACGCGGCTTCTCCGTCGGCAGCTCAGGAAGAGTGATCTCGAGCATGCGCAGCATGACTTCCTGCGGCTCGCCAACGGCAAGGCCGCCGACCGCATAGCCCTTCAAGTCCATGCTGCTCAGCGCCTGCGCGGACCGGACACGAAGCTCCGGAACATCGCCGCCCTGCACGATGCCGAACATCGCCTTGCCGGGCTGGTTGCCGAAAGCCACCTTGCAGCGCTCCGCCCAACGAAGCGACATTTCCATGGCGCGCTCGATGTCCTTCGGCGTCGCCGGCAAGGCGACGCACTCATCGAGCTGCATCTGGATGTCGGAATCGAGCAGTCCTTGGATCTCGATCGATCGCTCCGGCGACATGTGATGCAGGCTGCCATCGACATGCGATTTGAAGGTGACGCCCTGCTCGTCCAGTTTGCGCAGACCTGAGAGCGACATCACCTGAAAACCGCCGGAATCGGTGAGGATCGGATGCGGCCAGCGGATCAGCTGATGCAGGCCACCCAAGCGGGCGACACGCTCGGCGGTCGGGCGCAGCATCAGGTGATAGGTATTACCGAGGATGATATCGGCACCCGTCTCGCGCACCTGATCGAGGTACATGGCCTTGACGGTGCCGACCGTGCCGACAGGCATGAAGGCCGGCGTGCGGATCGTCCCGCGCGGCATTGAGACTTCGCCGAGGCGCGCGCCGCCATCGGTTTTCTTCAATTGAAACTGAAAGCTCTCGCTCATTTCGTCCTAGTCTTTCCGGTAGAGCAGGCTGCCATCGCCATAGGAATAGAAGCGATAGCCCGTCTCGATAGCGTGGGTATAGGCCGCGCGCATCGTATCGAGGCCGGCAAAGGCCGATACGAGCATGAACAGGGTCGAGCGCGGCAGGTGGAAATTGGTCATCAGTATGTCGACGGCCTTGAAGCGGTAGCCGGGCGTGATGAAAATGCCCGTGGCAGCCTGCCAGGGCTTGATCGTGCCATCATCGGCGGCGGCACTTTCGATCAATCTCAGCGACGTGGTTCCGACGCAGACGATGCGCCCGCCCCTCGCCTTGACGGCATTCAGCTTTGCAGCGGTGGCGGCATCGACATAACCGATCTCGAAATGCATCTTGTGATCGTCGGTATCGTCGGCCTTGACGGGCAGGAAGGTACCGGCGCCGACATGTAGCGTCACAAAATGTCGCTCGATACCCATGGCATCGAGCGCGGCAAATAGCGACGGCGTGAAATGCAGGCCTGCTGTGGGTGCCGCAACGGCGCCCTCTTCACGCGCATAGATCGTCTGATAATCGGCGCGATCACGCTCGTCTTCCGGGCGCTTCGCCGCGATATAGGGCGGCAGCGGAATATGCCCTACGGTGGCGATCGCCTCATCGAGAGCAGGACCGGATAGATCGAACCGCAGAGTGATCTCGCCGCCCTCGCCCTTATCCTCGACCGTTGCGTCGAGCGTGCCGAGTGCGCAGACATTCTCGCCGTGGCCAAACTGGATGCGATCGCCGATCTTGATGCGCTTGCCGGGCTTGGCGAAAGCCTTCCAGCGATCAGGTGCAACACGCATATGCAAGGTTGCCGAAACCTGCTGGCCGGGAGCACCCTCGCGATGGCGAATGCCTTCCAGTTGCGCCGGGATGACCCTGGTATCGTTGAAGACCATGGCATCGCCAGGACGCAGGAAGGACGGCAGATCCCGCACCTGATGGTCGCTCAGCGTGTTTGCTTCGTTGTTCGGATCGACGACGAGCAGGCGCGCGCTGTCGCGCGGCTCGGCAGGCCTGAGCGCAATACGCTCGTCCGGCAAATCGAAATCGAAAAGGTCAACACGCATTCAACTCATCCAGGCAAAGCGAAACCCGCCCCTCACGCCGAGGCGCAAGAGGCGGGTTTCAGGAATAATCACGATCAGACGTCGGCGGCAACCCGCGCGGATACGATCGAATCCGGGTCCTTCACCGGCTCGCCGCGCTTGATCTTGTCGACATTGTCCATACCGGAGATCACCTGGCCCCAAACGGAGTACTGCTTATTCAGCCAAGGTGCGTCGGCAAAGCAGATGAAGAACTGCGAGTTTGCCGAGTTCGGGTTCTGCGAACGCGCCATCGAGCAGGTGCCACGAATATGCGAGGTCGCGGAGAATTCCGCCTTCAGGTCCGGCTTGGACGAGCCGCCCGTGCCGGCGCGAGCGGTGTTGCCGCCGACCTTGCCATGTTCGACATCGCCGGTCTGGGCCATGAAGCCATCGATGACGCGATGGAACACGACATTGTCGTAAGCCTTTTCGCGTGCCAGTTCCTTGATGCGGGCAACATGCTCGGGAGCGACCTGCGGCAGAAGCTGAATGACAACCTGGCCCTTGGTGGTTTCCAGGATGAGGGTGTTTTCTGGATCCTTGATCTCAGCCATGTTCGTTTCCTCTTTTCTCTTCTTGATTGCGCATGCCCCGAGCGCCGCGCGGCACTTTTGGGGTCATGTCGCCTGATTCAGCATGACCTTGCCCAAAGCCACAGAGGCATTCTGGGGATCATGCCTGTGAAATTACTTCTTGGTGACAGTGACCTTGATCATCTTGTCCGGGTTGCTCACTTCGCCGTTCTGGCCCTCGCCGCGCTTGATCTTGTCGACGAGTTCCATGCCGGAGACGACCTTGCCGACGACCGTATACTGGCCGTTCAGGAAATCGCCATTGGCAAACATGATGAAGAACTGCGAGTTGGCAGAATTCGGATCCTGAGCGCGCGCCATGCCGACAGTGCCGCGCGTGAAGGGTGTCTTGGAGAATTCGGCCGGAAGGTTCGGCAAATCGGAACCGCCGGTGCCGGCCTTGCCCGCATTATAACCCTTCGTCGTATTGCCGTACTGGACATCGCCGGTCTGGGCCATAAAGCCATCGATAACGCGGTGGAATACGACGTTATCATACGCCCCCTTCTTGGCCAGCGCCTCGATCTGCGCGACATGCTTCGGAGCAACCTCTGGCATCAGCTGGATGACGACCGGGCCGTCCTTGAGCTGGATCGTCAGAAGGTCCGCAGCAGCAGCCGAGATTGTGCTACCTGCGAAGGCGGCAAGGCTCAAAGCGCCTGCCATTGCGATATGAAAGAGTTTCATGGGTGCTCCGTTCGGAAATGGATTTCGGCTCAGCTTTTGGCGCTGGTCTTGTCTTTGAGTTTGGCGGTCAGGGCTTCCAGAACCGCCGGCGGCACGAAGGTGCTGACGTCACCGCCCATGGATGCGATCTGCCGCACCAATGTGGCGGTTATGGGCCGCGAAGCCGTACCAGCCGGCAGAAACAACGTCTGGATATCGGGCGCCATCTGCCTGTTCATGCCGGCCATCTGCATCTCATAGTCGAGATCGGTACCATCGCGTAGGCCGCGAACCAGCAAGGTGGCGCCATGGGCCCGGGCGGCGTCGACCACCAGATTTTCGAAGGCGACGACGGAAATGTCACCCGCCTTATGCGGCAAAGCGTCCGTAAGCGATCTGCGGATCAGTTCCGCTCTCTCCTCGAAAGAGAAAAGCGGCTTCTTGCCGGGATGAACGCCAATCGCCACAATGACTCTGGAGGCGACATTCAACGCCTGCACGAGGACATCCAGATGTCCGTTGGTCATCGGGTCGAAGGATCCGGGATAAAAGGCTGTCGTCATACCAGGCCGGCTCGTTGTTTCGACGCCTTTTGTCACGGATGGGGCAACATCGCAAGTTATTTGCAACCCGCAGGCTGCCTCTGAACCGCAGATGAATGCGGCATTCAAGCCTGTTTCAGATCGACAATGCATTACTGCCGCCAACATCAAGGCGGGCTGGTTTCAACGGCTCGCCGACCTCGGCTCTGGGAATGTCACGCCATGTTGGTCTTCATTATTACGGTCGCCATCGTCTGTTCATTTTTCGTCGAATACGTCGTTCATCTTTTCTGCGAAAAATACGAGATCGAATGGGCTGCTACGCCAGAAGCCGCGGAAAACGTGGATTCTGCCCAAGAAATCGTCATTGCCATGCGCAAAACGCATCGCGAATCTGAACGCCAGATGAACAAGGCATTCAAAGTCGCTTCAGGCACGCATTGCTAGATACCTCTCAACATCGGCGGAACCATTTGCAAACCGCTGCGTTTAAACTTCGAAACTCAGACTGCACATTGCGGCAAGAAGGAAGATGAGTATGTCCCACAAGATCACCCTTATTAACGCTGTTTGGATGACCATGATTACGGGAATGCTCGCGGCCACCATCGCACTTTACGATCAAAAACCCGACCAGTCGAAGATCTATGGTCCCTTTGCTTCGGCTCGTAACTTCATTGCCGTAAGCCAGTACTAAGGGATCTGAACGCTAGTCCCACCAAAGGAGGGAGCGATCATGTTCACGATTTTGACGATGCTTACACTGTTCATCAGCATCATGTTTGTCGTCTCCGTTGCATCCACTATTTCGGCGCTCCATCGCGAGAGCGAAGAGAGCAAGAGGCTGCATAAGCGTCACAAGACGCTCTGATCTCCTTATATCATTCACATCTCCCAAGTGCTTGACTGACCAAAAACCGGACGCCTCCAGCGTCCGGTTTTTTCATTCCAGCGACCGCTGCCAGCGCGAACCCATAAGCATCTACCATCGCACGAAGCTCGAGTTGGAGCGGATCCTGCAAGCGATGGCTTGTTCGGATTTGGAGGTGCGCGTTTTGCGCATGGCTCGCAGCTTTCCTGAGCCCAGCAATGTGATGGCTGCCTATCGCTTGCGTCGCGGGGCCGACGTCCGTGACGTCGCCGATGCCCATGCGGCGGCTTTGACGAATAGCGGCGATCAATTTCAACGGCACATTATTTCGGCCACCACGCCCTCCGAGCCGGAGGTTGGCGCTTTCGTTTCGGCTATGAGCAGGTATTGGCGCAATTAGACCGGGCTAGCCTCGACCTATTGCCGGCTTTTTCCGCCGACAAAAGGCGACTCGAATAAAGGGCACCGGACATCTTTGAAATTTCAGGCGCCTGATATTCGGCACTGATCCAAAAGAAATCGCCTAAGACTGCTTTTCACGGCAGACTTAGGCGATTGTAACGACTTTATTCTTTCATCACGGCGAACCGATTGTCCGCCGGTCGCCATTCGACGCTGCGATCCCTATTCCCCGCTTGCGCCCTCGACATCACCGCCGGCCTCACCGTTGGTCGCTTCATCGTCGGCGCCCGCATCGTCTTCGCCTTCCGGCTCGCTGATGCGCTCGACGGATACCACCTTCTCATCCTTGGCGGTCGAGAAGATGGTAACGCCCTTGGTGGCACGGCTGGCGACGCGGATGCCGCCAACGGGAACGCGGATCAACTGACCGCCATCCGAGACCAGCATGATCTGATCGCCGTCTTCAACCGGGAAGGCGGCAACGAGTTCGCCGATCTCGCCAGTCTTCGACGTGTCGGTGGCGCGAATACCTTTGCCGCCGCGACCGGAGATACGGAAGTCGTAGGAGGAGGAGCGCTTGCCGAAGCCCTTTTCCGAAACCGTCAGAACGAATTGCTCCAGCGCCTTCAGCTCTTCGTAGCGCTCATCGTTCAGCTGTCCCTCTTCGGTGACTTCTTCGCCGACCAGCGCGATTTCCTCGTCCTCGCCCGTTGCGGAGCGGCGCTCGCCGACGGAGCGCTTGAGATAGGCGGCGCGCTCCCAAGGTTCTGCATCCACATGGCGGACGATCGTCATGGAGATAATGCGGTCGCCAGCTGCCAGGTTGATGCCGCGAACGCCGATCGAATTGCGGCCGGCAAAGACACGCACGTCCGAAACCGAGAAGCGGATGCACTGGCCAAGCGCCGTCGTCATCAGCACGTCGTCTTGCTCGGTGCAGGTCTCGACGGAGAGGATTTCGTCGCCCTCTTCCTCGAGCTTCATGGCGATCTTGCCGTTGCGGTTCACCTGCACGAAGTCCGACAGCTTATTACGGCGCACCGTTCCGCGCGTCGTGGTGAACATGACGTCGAGATTATCCCAGCTATCCTCATCCTCGGGCAGCGGCATGATTGTCGTGATACGTTCGCCGGGCTCCAGCGGCAGCATGTTGATCAGCGCCTTGCCGCGCGAGGTCGGCGTGCCGATCGGCAGGCGCCAGACTTTCTCCTTGTAGACGATACCATGGGACGAGAAGAACAGGACCGGCGTATGCGTATTGAGAACAAATAGCCGGGTAACGAAATCTTCGTCACGGGTCGTCATGCCCGAGCGGCCCTTGCCGCCGCGGCGCTGCGCACGATAGGTCGTCAGCGGCACGCGCTTGATGTAACCAAGGTGCGAAACGGTGACGACCATGTCTTCGCGAGCGATCAGATCCTCGTCGTCCATTTCGAGACCGCCATCGACGATCTCGGTGCGGCGCGGCGTTCCAAACTCGTCTCGAACGGCCGCAAGCTCTTCTTTTACAATGGTTTGGATACGCAGGCGCGAAGACAGAATATCAAGGTAATCCTTGATCTCGGCGCCGATCTGATTGAGTTCCTCGTCGATTTCGTCACGGCCGAGGGCGGTCAGGCGAGCCAGTCGCAGTTCGAGAATGGCGCGTGCCTGCTCTTCCGAGAGGTTGTAGGTGCCATCCTCGTTGATGCGGTGACGCGGATCGTCGATTAGCCGGATAAGCGATTCGACATCAGCAGCGTTCCAGCGGCGCGTCATCAGCTCTTCGCGGGCCGATTGCGGATCCGGCGCTTGACGAATGACGCGGATGACCTCGTCGATATTGGCAACCGCAATCGCGAGACCCACCAAGACGTGGGCACGATCGCGCGCCTTGCGCAGCAGATACTTGGTGCGGCGGCTGATGACTTCCTCACGGAAAGCCACAAAAGCGCGCAGCATGTCCATCAGGTTCATTAGTTCGGGCTTGCCACCGTTCAGCGCCACCATGTTGCAGCCGAACGAGGTCTGCAGCGGCGTATAACGATAGAGCTGGTTCAGAATGACATCGGCGTTGGCATCTCGCTTCAACTCGACGACGACGCGATAGCCCTGACGGTCGGATTCGTCGCGAAGGTCCGAGATACCCTCGATGCGCTTTTCGCGCACGAGCTCGGCCATCTTCTCGATCATCGACGCCTTGTTCACCTGGAAAGGGACTTCTGTGATGATGATCTGCTCGCGATCGCCGCGCATCGGCTCGATCGTCGCAACGCCACGCATGACGACGGAGCCGCGGCCCGTCTCATAGGCGGAACGGATACCGGCACGGCCGAGAATCTTCGCGCCGGTCGGGAAATCCGGACCGGGGATGATCTGCATCATCTCGGGCAGCTCGATTGCCGGATTGTCGATCAGCGCAATACAGCCGTCGACCACTTCCGACAGATTGTGCGGCGGAATATTCGTCGCCATGCCGACGGCGATGCCGCCGGAGCCGTTGACGAGCAGATTGGGGAAGCGCGCAGGCAGAACCTTCGGCTCTTCCGAAGTCGCATCGTAGTTTTCCTGGAAATCGACCGTTTCCTTGTCGATATCCTCGATCAGCTCATGGGCGACCTTGGTCAGGCGCGATTCCGTGTAACGCATCGCCGCCGGCGGGTCGCCGTCGATCGAGCCGAAATTGCCCTGCCCGTCGATGAGCGGCACACGCATCGACCAGTTCTGCGCCATGCGGACCAAGGCATCGTAGATCGAAGCGTCGCCGTGGGGATGGTATTTACCCATGACGTCGGCGACGGGACGAGCTGACTTCACATATTTGCGGTTCCAGTGATAGCCGCTTTCATGGGCGGCATAGAGGATGCGCCGATGAACTGGCTTGAGACCATCGCGGACATCGGGAAGCGCACGGCTGACGATTACGCTCATGGCGTAATCGAGATACGACCGCTGCATTTCCTCCATGATGGAAATCGGCTCGATGCCTGGCGGGAGCTTCCCGCCGCCGGGTGGTGTTTGCTCAGTCAAAACAGATCACGATCTCTTTTAGAATCACTGCGAAATTTATAGCCGAAAGGCCCGGCGAGCGCCAATTTGGGCCGACGTTTGTGAACAGGCTTTTGCCTCTTTAAGCCATGAAATCGAACATTTCCGTGGCGCAACCCGCCTATAGCGATGCATTACGCTTTGCGAAAGCACATTCCTCGCATAACAATGGCTGATAACAACGATAGAACAGTCTCCGGGGAACATATGGCAAGTGCGGATACGCTGATCAATGCCTTCACGACTCTCCTTGTCACAGTCGATCCGCCGGGGCTAGCGCCGCTGTTCATCGGTCTCACGGCTGGCATGAACCGCTCCGAGCGCAAGCAGGTGGCCTTGCGCGGCTCGCTGATCGCCTTCTTCATTCTGGCGGCTTTTGCCCTGTTCGGCGCGAGCGTCCTCGGCGTTCTCGGCATCTCCATCGGTGCCTTCCGTATCGCCGGCGGCCTGCTGCTTTTCTGGATCGCTTTCGAGATGGTGTTCGAGCGGCGGCAGGACCGGAAGGAAAAGACGACCGAGGTGGCGATCACGCAGGATCATATCCGCAATATCGCAGTCTTTCCGCTCGCCCTGCCCCTGATCGCCGGTCCGGGCGCAATCTCGGCCACGATCCTGCTGGCGGGCTCGCTGCAGACGACGCTCGACCGCGCGCAACTGATCGGCGTCATCGCCGTCAATCTTGCCCTCGTCTTTGCCGCACTTGCCATTTCCGACAGGCTCGACCGCATGCTCGGAGCGACCGGCCGCGCCATCCTGACCCGCCTGCTAGGGGTCATTCTCGCCGCGCTTGCCGCGCAATTCGTCGTGGACGGTGCAAGGGCGGCGCTGACTCTTCCCTGAAAATTGGCCTCGTCATGCAAAAGCCCGCCGATAAGGCGGGCTTCGAGAAAATCCTTCGGCTATGCCGCTAGGCTCAGAACGGGATATCGTCGTCCAGATCGCGCGAAAAGTTGCCGCCACTAGCGCCTGCCGGGCTGCCACCGCCGCGGTTACCGCCTCCGCCACCACGGGAGGAGCCCTGCGAAGACGGCTGGCCGTAATCGTCGCCACCATAATCACCGCCATAGCCGCCACCAAAGTCACCGCCGCCGCGACCACCACGACTGCCGCCTTCCGTGCCGCCGCCTTCTCCGCGGCCATCCAGCATCGTCAGGGTCGAATTGAAGCCCTGCAGCACGATTTCCGTCGAATATTTGTCCTGGCCGTTCTGATCCTGCCATTTGCGTGTCTGGAGTGCGCCTTCGATATAAACCTTGGCGCCCTTCTTCAAATATTGCTCGGCGACCTTGCAGAGGCCTTCATTGAAGATGACAACGCGATGCCATTCCGTCTTTTCCTTGCGCTCGCCGGAATTACGGTCGCGCCAAGTTTCCGAGGTGGCGATGTTGAGATTGGCGATCGGCCGGCCGTCCTGCGTGCGGCGGATTTCCGGGTCCGCTCCGAGATTTCCAATCAGAATTACCTTGTTCACACTACCGGCCATGACATCACCCTATTTGCCGCCCATCGACGGCCCCTAAATTTCATTGGCACACCTTAGACCATTGCCATCATCAGGTGTTGTTCCAGCACTGCCAGAGGCATCTTCATCCACAAAGAAATATCCAAAGGCAATTTTGTTCTTTCTTTGTTCTAATTTGTCTTTATGATCGTGTCAACGGAATCGAAAACCCGGCTCCAACCTTTCATTTCAGCCTCGACTCGCGAGCTGACATCACTAAATAAAGGCAGACTCCAAGGGACCTGCATACGACGATGAGCGAACTGAAGACTATTTCCATACGTGGTGCGCGCGAGCACAATCTCAAGGGCATCGACCTCGACCTGCCGCGCAACAAGCTGATTGTCATGACCGGTCTTTCCGGCTCTGGCAAGTCGTCGCTTGCCTTCGACACCATCTACGCCGAGGGACAGCGACGCTATGTCGAAAGCCTTTCGGCCTATGCGCGCCAGTTCCTCGAAATGATGCAGAAGCCGGATGTCGACCAGATCGACGGTCTGTCGCCCGCCATTTCGATCGAGCAGAAGACGACCTCGCGCAATCCGCGCTCGACGGTCGGCACTGTCACCGAAATATACGACTATATGCGCCTGTTGTTCGCGCGCGTCGGCGTGCCCTATTCGCCTGTTACCGGCCTGCCGATCGAGAGCCAGACGGTCAGCCAGATGGTGGATCGGGTGCTCGCCTACGAGGAAGGCACCAGGCTCTATATTCTGGCGCCGCTCGTGCGCGGGCGTAAGGGCGAATACAAGAAGGAACTGGCGGAGCTCATGAAAAAGGGCTTCCAGCGCGTCAAGGTCGACGGGCAGTTCTACGAGATCGCCGATGTGCCGGCGCTCGACAAAAAGTACAAGCACGACATCGACGTGGTGGTCGACCGTATCGTCGTCAGGCCCGATATGGCGTCTCGCCTGGCCGACAGCTTCGAAACATCGCTGCGCCTTGCCGACGGCCTTGCCGTTGCTGAATTCGCCGACAAGCCATTGCCGCCCGAAGAAACCGCCGCCGGCGGCTCGGCCAACAAGTCACTGAACGAGACGCATGAGCGCGTTTTGTTCTCGGAGAAGTTTGCCTGCCCGGTTTCCGGCTTCACCATTCCGGAAATCGAACCACGCCTGTTCTCGTTCAACAATCCCTTCGGCGCCTGCCCTTCCTGCGACGGCCTCGGCTCGCAGCAGAAGATCGATCGGGATCTGATCGTGCCGGAGCCGGAGCGTACGCTGCGCGACGGGGCGATCGCTCCCTGGGCCAAGTCCAGCTCGCCCTATTACAACCAGACGCTGGAAGCCCTCGGCAAGCATTACGGCTTCAAGCTCGGCAGCCGCTGGAACGAACTGTCGGAAAAGGCTCAGGACGTCATTCTGAACGGCACGGAAGACAAGATCGAGTTCCATTATGCCGATGGCGCCCGTTCCTACACGACGCACAAGAATTTCGAAGGCATCGTGCCGAACCTTGAGCGCCGCTGGAAGGAAACCGATTCCGCCTGGGCGCGCGAAGAGATCGAGCGTTACATGTCGGCGGCGCCCTGCCCGGCCTGCAACGGCTATCGCCTGAAGCCGGAAGCCCTCGCGGTCAAGATCAACAAGCTGCACATCAGTCAGGTAGCGGAAATGTCGATCCGCGTCGCCCGCGACTGGTTCAACGAGCTGCCGGAGACCTTCACCGACAAGCAGAACGAAATTGCTGTGCGTATCTTGAAGGAGATCCGCGATCGCCTGCGCTTCCTGAACGATGTCGGCCTCGAATATCTGAGCCTGTCGCGCAATTCCGGCACGCTTTCGGGCGGCGAAAGTCAGCGCATCCGGCTGGCATCGCAGATCGGTTCGGGACTGACGGGCGTGCTCTATGTGCTCGACGAACCGTCGATCGGCCTGCATCAGCGCGACAATGCCCGCCTTCTGGAAACGTTGAAGCACCTGCGCGATATCGGCAACACGGTTATTGTCGTCGAGCATGACGAGGATGCGATCCTGACGGCGGACGACGTGGTCGATATCGGCCCTGCGGCCGGCGTGCATGGCGGCCAGGTCATTGCGCATGGCACACCGCAGGACATCATGGCGAACCCGAAGTCGCTGACGGGAAAATATCTCTCCGGCGAACTTGGCGTGCCCGTTCCCGAAGAGCGTCGCAAGCCCAAGAAGGGCAAGGAAATCAAGGTCGTCGGCGCAAGAGGCAACAACCTCAAGGATGTCACGGCCTCCATTCCGCTCGGCGTCTTCACGGCGGTCACCGGCGTGTCCGGCGGCGGCAAGTCCACCTTCCTGATCGAGACGCTGTACAAGTCGGCTGCGCGGCGCGTCATGGGCGCGCGTGAAATCCCGGCCGATCATGATCGCATCGATGGCTTCGAACATATCGACAAGGTGATCGACATCGACCAATCGCCGATCGGCCGCACGCCGCGGTCGAACCCGGCGACCTATACCGGCGCCTTCACACCGATCCGCGACTGGTTTGCCGGACTGCCTGAGGCCAAGGCGCGCGGCTATCAGCCGGGCCGCTTCTCCTTCAACGTCAAAGGTGGCCGCTGCGAGGCCTGCCAGGGCGACGGCGTTATCAAGATCGAGATGCACTTTTTGCCCGACGTCTACGTGACTTGCGACGTCTGCCACGGCAAGCGCTACAACAGGGAGACGCTGAACGTCACCTTCAAGACCAAGTCGATCGCCGATGTGCTCGACATGACGGTCGAAGAAGGGGTCGATTTCTTTGCCGCGGTCCCTGCCGTGCGCGACAAGTTGCAGAGCCTGAAGGATGTCGGCCTCGGCTATATCAAGGTGGGACAGCAGGCCAATACGCTTTCGGGTGGCGAGGCGCAGCGCGTCAAGCTAGCCAAGGAACTGTCGAAGCGATCGACGGGCCGCACGCTCTACATTCTCGACGAACCGACCACCGGGCTCCATTTCCACGACGTCGCCAAGCTTCTGGAAATGCTGCATGAGCTGGTCAATCAGGGCAATTCGGTCGTGGTCATCGAGCACAATCTCGAAGTCATCAAGACAGCAGACTGGATTCTTGATTTCGGTCCCGAGGGCGGTGATGGCGGCGGCGAGATCGTGGCGGTGGGCACGCCGGAGACCATCGTCAAGGAGAAGCGCTCCTATACGGGCCAGTTCCTTAGAGAATTGCTGGAGCGGCGGCCGATGAAGAAAGTTGCAGCGGCGGAGTGAAATTTCACCCGATGAACGTCCATGGAGGAGAGAATGACCAAAGCGGGCGAAATCCGCACAGGCATCGGCGGCTGGACTTTTGAGCCTTGGCGCGGGACCTTCTATCCCGATACGCTGAAGCAGAAGGACGAACTCAATTACGCCAGCCGTCAGCTGAAGGTGATCGAGGTCAACGGCACCTATTACAGCACGCAGAAGCCCGAAGTCTTCGCTAAATGGGCTGCGGATGTGCCTGATGGGTTCATCTTCTCCCTGAAGGCCACGCGCTTCGTCACCAATCGCCGGGTTCTGTCCGAAGCCGGTGAATCGATGCAGAAGTTTCTGGAGTCCGGCATCAGCGAGCTTGGAGATCATCTCGGTCCGCTGCTCTGGCAGTTTGCCCCGACGAAGAAATTCGACCCGGATGATTTCGAGGCGTTCCTGAAGCTGCTGCCGACCAAGCAGGATGGTCTTGCCCTGAAGCACGTTGTCGAAGTCAGGCACGATTCCTTTAAGGTGCCGGAGTTCATCGCATTGCTCGAGAAATACAATGTCGCGCCGGTCTGCGCAGAACATTTCGAATATCCGATGATTGCGGATGTTACGGCCGATTTCGTCTATGCCCGCCTTCAGAAAGGCTCGGATGACATCAAGACCTGCTATCCGCCGAAGGATCTGAAGGCCTGGGCCGATCGCCTGAAAACTTGGGCAGACGGCAAAGTGCCGGACGATCTGCCGCTGATCGATGCTGGCCGCAAGGTCAAGGTCGAACCTCGCGATGTCTTTGCCTTCATGATCCACGAGGGCAAGGTAAACGCGCCTCCGGGCGCGATTGCCTTGCAGCAAGAGGTCGCAAAGTAGCGGCTCAAAGCGGCTTGACGTTGGCGACGAGATCTTCGGCCGTCAGCCCTTTTCCGGCATGCTGACCCGCCAGCCCATGCAGCCAGACCCCGGCGGCGGCGGCTTCGAAAGCCGGCGCGCCTTGCGCCATGAGCCCGCCGACGATGCCGGCCAGCACATCGCCGGAGCCGGCTGTGGCAAGCCACGGCGGCGCGTTGGCATTGATCAGCGCCCTTCCGTCCGGCGCGGCGATGACGCTATCGGCACCCTTGTAGATGATGGCGGCATGGGCTCTCGCAGCTGCCGCTCTCGCCTTGTCGACTTTACTCAAGACCGTATCGGCGGCGATATCAGGGAAGAGCCGCGCGAACTCGCCTTCGTGCGGCGTCAGCACCAATCGTGTCGGCCCCTCGGTAAAGGCGTCAAAAAGCCTTTTCGGGTCGTCGCGAAACGAGGTGATGCCATCGGCATCCAGTACCAGATGGCGATCGGCGAGCGCGAGGCAGAATTGTCGAGCCTTCTCGCCGGTGCCAAAACCAGGTCCGAGAATGAAGGTCGAAAGGCGTTGATCGGCAAGCCATTCCCGCAACGACGCTTCATCCTCGACGGCATGCAGCATGATTGCCGTGAGCAGGCCCGCGTTGACGCTCATTGCCTCTGCTGGTGAAGCAATGGTGACAAGCCCTGCTCCAGCCTTCAGCCCGGCCATGGCAGACATGCGCGCCGCGCCCGTCGCATTGGGGCCGCCGGAAAAAACGACAAGATGACCACGCTTGTACTTGTGAGTATCGGCACCTGCCGACGGTATCTTTGCCTGCCATTGCGCCGGGGTATTTTCTCCGATCAGGCTATCGGCATGGGCGCGGACGATCCGGTCGGGAATGCCGATGTCGAAGACTTCCAGTCGGCCGCAAAGATCGCGGCCAGGCAGCAGGAGATGACCCGGCTTGCGCGTCATGAAGGTCACGGTGCGCGTCGCGCGAAAGGCTGCGCCAAGGATCTGACCGCTCGACCCGTCAAGACCGGAGGGCAAATCAACGGCGATAACGGGAACGTCCACCTCGACAACGCGCGCAATGACAGCCTCCACTTCATCCGGAACCGGACGAGACAAGCCCGCACCAAAGATCGCGTCGATGACGACATCGCCGGGGCGCGGCGCGTAGCTTGCAATCGCCTCTCCTTCAACCGGGCAGTCGGCAAAGGCGCGTGCCGCATCGCCTTTCAGCCGTCCCGGGTCACCCAAATGGAAAAGCGGCACCATGGCTCCCGTCTGCTGCAGCGCGCGAGCCGCCACATAGCCATCGCCGCCATTGTTGCCCGGTCCGCAAAGCACGACGAAACGCAGCGCCTCGGGAAAGTACCGAAGCGCGCTTGCGGTGACGGCTTGCCCCGCTTTTTCCATTAGCCCGTAGGAATCGATGCCGGAAGCCGCAGCGTCCCTATCGACTGCGGCCATATCGTCGGGAGAGAGGAGCAGATCGGCGAGCGGTAACATCATGAGGCAACATTATAGATGCGAAATCTGCCTGAAAAACAACCGCAATTCCGACACCCATTTTGATCAAAATATGTGCATTTGCATATCGATTAAACAAGTTCATTCAAGGTCTTGTGAGAGCGGGAATATGACGTGCATGGCACTTTTTTGCGAAATTTTACTTATCCGACCCATTTCGGCGCGAAATCGCTTCCATTTTTCCGAAAAATCCTCATCAATTCATCGTCTCGGTGCGAATTCGCCGGGATTTTTTACAGAGGCCGTTTCCCATTTGGCATGATACGTGCATACGTTGGTCGAGCGGGGAGTAGTCCTGCTGTAACAGGAGAAGCGGAGAGACATTTTCTCATGAAAAAGATCGAAGCGATCATCAAGCCCTTCAAGCTCGACGAAGTGAAGGAAGCCCTTCAGGAAGTCGGGCTGCAGGGCATCACCGTCACGGAAGCGAAGGGCTTCGGTCGTCAAAAGGGCCACACGGAGCTTTACCGCGGCGCCGAATACGTCGTCGACTTCCTGCCGAAGGTGAAGGTCGAAGTCGTATTGGCAGACGAAAATGCGGAGGCGGTGATCGACGCCATCCGCAAGGCCGCCCAAACCGGCCGTATCGGCGACGGAAAGATTTTCGTCTCCAATGTGGAGGAAGTCATCCGAATCCGCACCGGTGAAACGGGCATCGACGCCATCTAACCCGCCCGGCCCTCACAGCCGAGGCTCGTAATCGTCATCTAAGTCAAGGGAAGCAGTTTAATGACGACCGCAAGCGATATTCTGAAGCAAATCAAGGACAACGACGTCAAGTTCGTTGACTTGCGTTTCACCGACCCGAAGGGCAAGCTTCAGCACGTTACCATGGACGTGATCTGCGTCGACGAAGACATGTTCGCCGACGGCGTCATGTTCGACGGCTCCTCGATTGGGGGCTGGAAGGCCATCAACGAATCCGACATGGTGCTGATGCCCGATCCGGACACGGTCCACATGGATCCGTTCTTCGCACAGTCCACCATGGTCATTCTCTGCGATATTCTCGATCCGGTTTCGGGCGAAGCTTACAATCGCGATCCGCGCGGCACCGCCAAAAAGGCCGAAGCCTATCTGAAGGCCTCCGGCATCGGCGACACCGCCTTCTTCGGCCCGGAAGCCGAATTCTTCGTCTTCGACGACGTCAAGTACAAGGCCGACCCCTACAATACCGGCTTCAAGCTCGATTCCAGCGAACTGCCGTCCAACGACGACACGGATTACGAGACCGGCAACCTCGGTCACCGTCCGCGCGTCAAGGGTGGCTACTTCCCGGTTCCGCCGATCGACAGCTGCCAGGACATGCGTTCAGAGATGCTGACGGTTCTCACCGAGATGGGTGTCGTCGTCGAAAAGCATCACCACGAAGTCGCCGCCGCCCAGCACGAACTCGGCATCAAGTTCGACACGCTGATTCGCAGCGCCGACGGCATGCAGATCTACAAATACGTCGTGCATCAGGTCGCCAATGCCTACGGCAAGACGGCAACCTTCATGCCGAAGCCGATCTTCGGCGACAACGGCTCGGGCATGCACGTTCACCAGTCGATCTGGAAGGGCGGCAAGCCGACCTTCGCCGGTGACGAATATGCAGGCCTCTCCGAGAGCTGCCTCTACTACATCGGCGGCATCATCAAGCATGCCAAGGCGATCAATGCCTTCACCAACCCGTCGACGAACTCCTACAAGCGTCTCGTCCCGGGCTACGAAGCTCCGGTTCTGCTCGCCTACTCGGCCCGCAACCGCTCCGCCTCCTGCCGTATCCCGTTCGGCTCGAACCCGAAGGCAAAGCGCGTCGAAGTCCGCTTCCCTGACCCGACCGCCAACCCATATCTGGGCTTCGCAGCCATGCTGATGGCCGGCCTCGACGGCATCAAGAACAAGATCCATCCCGGCAAGGCCATGGACAAGGATCTCTACGACCTGCCGCCGAAGGAACTGAAGAAGATCCCGACAGTCTGCGGCTCGCTGCGCGAAGCTCTGGAAAGCCTCGACAAGGATCGCAAGTTCCTGACCGCCGGCGGCGTCTTCGACGACGACCAGATCGATTCCTTCATCGAACTGAAGATGCAGGAAGTCATGCGCTACGAAATGACCCCGCATCCGGTCGAATACGACATGTACTATTCGGTCTGATATAAGATACGAAAGCCCCGGCCTGCCGGGGCTTTCTCCATAATGGGCAGCAGGTGGCAGGCGTCCCATCGCATGGAGTTTTCACTACCGGCTCCCTTGTTTGGCATTCGAAGTAGAACCGAGCCGAATGTGACAGTTCGATAACAGAACGGGGGCAAAATCCTTGATATCAGTGGTAAAAGTCACCACATGATGAATTGAAAGGAAGTCGTGCCATGAAACAACGAAACGCAAAATTCAATATTGGCGACGTGGTTCGACACCGGATGTTCCCCTTCCGCGGTGTCATCTTCGATGTCGATCCGGAATTCGCAAATACCGAGGAATGGTGGAATTCCATCCCGGCCGAAGTGCGTCCCAGTAAGGACCAGCCCTTCTACCACCTTCTCGCCGAGAATGACGAGACGGAATATGTCGCATACGTATCGGAACAGAATCTGGTCAACGACGAGAGCGGCGTTCCGCTCCGTAATCCGCATGTCGCCCAGATTTTTGACCAGGCGCCGACCGGCCAGCTCAAACCCAAGATGAGCCTCGCCCACTAAGCGTCTCCAAATCCAAGCATTTCCGAGGGAAGGTGCCCCAACGCCTTCCCTTTTCGTTTGCGTGGCACAGTGCGCTGGGATTGGCGATAGACAAAGAAAAAGCCCGGATCGCTCCGGGCTTTTCCTTTCGTAAGATGAATGAAGCTCTCGGTCAGCTTACTGCTGCTTGGCAGCCTTCTGGGCGTCTTCCAGCTTCTTGCGTGCTTCCTCGGCCTTCTTCTGCATGCTGTCCTGCAGGCTCTTCTGGCTTTCGGCAAGCTTGCTGTCGGAGATCGCCGGGCCGTCAAAGGCAGCGCCAAAGCCGGACAGCGAGATCTTGATCGGGTTCGGCGCGCGACGGAAGTTGATCGAGGTGAAGGTGACGTCGGTGCCCTTCTTCAGCGAAGCGATCATAGCGTCGGTGACAGGAACTTCCGCGGTGCACTTGTCGGGAAGGCAGACTGCGTAGTCGAGCTTCTGGCCCTTGCCGCCATCAACCTGCATGGTGATGCCAGGCGGGATCAGACGAGCCGTCGGAACCGAAATCTGCAGGATCTTGCGGTTAACCTTGCCGTCGACGGAGATAAGGCCGACTGCCGTAACGAGCTGGCCGTTGTTGGCCATGATCAGGTTCTGAACGATGCAGATATCCGCATCGTCCTGCTTGGCGCAGGTCTTGTACCAGCCGAGACGCGGCTGGTTGGGATCGCTACCACCACCCTCGGCAGGAGCTGCGTTGGACGCATCCTGAGCAAAGGCAGCTGCCGGCATTGCCGCACCGATCATGAGAGCCAGAGCAGAGAGACCTGCCCGCATTTTGTTGTCAGTCTTGAACATCATAGCGAAACCGCCTCCTGAAATCCGCTGCGGGACGACAGCGCGCCGTCCCATGCAATTCGGGTCAAACCGTCGTCCACCTGTCGAATGAATAAGGCAAATACATGACCCGAGAAACCCGGCACCCCTGTTACATCGCACCGGCGCGGATATCCAGCGTTTCTTTGGTCTTTTCTATCCAGACCTAAGAATTCCACGGTCGCGTGTTGAATTCGGCACGCTCATGATAAGGTTCGGCCGAATCGTACCCCTTACCGGAAAGGATGCCATGCAAGCGCTCCGGATCGCTGTTCTCCTGTTCTTCGCAACATTGTGCAATGCCGCAGCGGCGCAACCGCTCTATGGCATCGCGATGCATGGCGAGCCGGCGCTGCCGGCGGATTTCAAGCATTTGCCCTACGTCAATCCGGACGTCAAAAAAGGCGGCCGCATCAGCTATGGCGTCGTCGGCACCTTCGACAATCTCAACCCCTTCATTCTGAAGAGCATGCGCACGACGGCGCGCGGCATGTGGGACCCTGAGTACGGCAATCTCATATTCGAACCACTCATGGTGCGCTCGCGCGACGAGCCATTCACGCTCTACGGGCTGCTGGCGCAGACGGTCGAATGGGACGACAGCCGGAGCTACATTCAGTTCAATCTCAATCCCGATGCCAAATGGTCGGACGGGCAGCCGGTGACGCCGGACGACGTGATCTTCACCTTTCAGCTCCTGCGCGACAAGGGACGTGTGGTCTTCTCCTATCCGCTGCAAACGGTCAGCAAGATGGACAAGGTCGGTGAGCATGGCGTGCTGATTCATTTCAATGAGAAAGCGAATCGCGAGACGCCACTGATCATTGCCTCGTCACTGCCGATCCTGCCGAAACATGCCACCGATATCGACGGTTTTGAGCGCACGACGCTTAGCATCCCAATCGGCTCCGGCCCGTACCGGGTGAAGAGCGTCGATCCCGGTCAGCGAATCGTTTTCGAGCGCAACCCCGACTACTGGGGCAAAAATATTCCGATAAAGATTGGTGTCGACAACTACGATCAGATCGCGGTGAACTACTTCCTGCAGGATACGACGGTGTTCGAGTCCTTGAAAAAGGGGGATATTGATATTTATCCCGATGGTAGCCCGGCCCATTGGCAAAAGGCCTATGATTTTCCGGGCGTGACCTCCGGAGCTGTCGTCAAGGAGGTCTTCATCCCGAAGCTGCCAAGTGGCATGTTGGGCTTCGTCTTCAATACTCGCCGGCCCATCTTTGCAAACAAGAATGTCCGCAAGGGCCTGACGCTTGCCTTCGATTTCGAATGGTTCAACCGCAGCCTGGCGTCCAGCGCCTATACCCGCACAGAGAGCTATTGGCAGAACTCCGATCTTTCCTCCTTCGGAGTTCCGGCTGATGCCAGCGAGCTTGCCATGCTCGGCCCGATCAAGGACAAAATCGACGCTGACGTGCTCGATGGCACTTATAAGCTGCCGGTCAGCGATGGTTCCGGCCGAGATCGCTCGATCCTCCGCAACGCCGTCAATTTTCTCAAGCAGGGCGGCTATACGATCAAGGGCGAGCGTATGGTCGACAGCGCCGGGCGGCAGCTCAGCTTCGAGATCATGACACAGAATGCGGATCAGGAACGAATCGCCATCGCCTACCGCCGCTCGCTGACCCTACTCGGCATTGCCGTCACCATCCGCACCGTCGATGATTCTCAATATCAACTGCGGACGACCAATTACGACTATGATGTCATCATCAAATCCTACCCGTCGTCGCTGTCGCCGGGTATCGAGCAGGTGGGCCGGTGGAGTTCCGCAGCTGCGCAGACGCCGGGCAGCCTGAATTTCGCCGGCGTCCAGGATCCCGATGTCGATAGGTTGATCGATCATTTCCTGACGGCACATTCGATTGAAGATTTCCGCGACGCGGTGCGCTCCTTCGATCGCATCCTGATATCAGGCTATTACGTCGTGCCGCTCTATCATATCGCGCAGCAATGGGTAGCGCGGCGCAGCCATATCGCCCATCCCGACATATTGCCGCTCTACGGTTATTACCTACCCGTCTGGTGGGATGCAGCCGCCCAATAATGTGCAGTGCATTCCGCCTGGTTCCCTTTCGGTAACTGGTTGAAGCCATCGGCGCAAAGGCCTAGATGGTGAAGACAAGTCAAGAACCGAAAGGAAAGAACCATGGAACGCATCACGATCGACATCGTCTCGGACGTCGTCTGCCCATGGTGCTATCTCGGCAAGGCCCGGCTGGAGCTGGCGATTGCCGAGGTGCAGGATGAAGTGGGAGTCGACCTCAACTGGCGGCCCTACCGCCTGAACCCGGACTATCCGCCCGAAGGCGTCGACCAGAAGAAGGCGCTCGAGCAGAAGCTTGGCGGCGCGGAGCGTGTTGCGCAGGGGCACAAGATGCTGACGGATCTCGGCCGCGAAGTGGGAATCAAGTTCGATTTCGACGCCATCAAGATCGGCCCCAACACGCTCGACGCGCACCGCCTCATCCATTGGGCCGTCACCGAAAGCCGCGAAAAACAGGACAAGGTCGTCGACGCGCTGTTTAAGGCTAATTTCGAAGAGGGCCGCAACGTCGGGGATCACGCAGTACTGCTCGATATCGCCGAAAAGGCGGGCCTCGATCGCTCCGTCATCGCGACACTTCTCGCCTCCGACGCCGATCGCGACCTGATCGTCGGCGAGATCGAAGCCGCCCAGAAGATCGGCGTCACCGGCGTCCCCTTCTTCATCTTCGACCAGCAATATGCGGTTAGCGGCGCTCAGACGCCGGATGTGCTGGCAGGCGCACTGCGTGATATTGCCAAGATGAAGGCCGAGGCGCGGGCCGGGATGAATTGAGCGGCGGCCACGGATTTTAGCCGTTGCATCATGGATGTCACGGGCGTCGTCTCCAAAGAGTTGGAGACCGCACGGCCTCTGTTACGCGAACCGGATGGCCGTTCTCGCGGGGCATGCCGCGATCGAACTGACCGCGCGCTCGAATGCAGCCTCATTGCGCGCCGACACATCGTTTCTGGCAGCGGAGGTTCGATCCGCTGCCAGAGATGTTTCAACCAGTGGTCTGCTTATTTTGCCGGGGGCTTGTAGGAAGATGCGATTGTGCCCGCCTTCTGTTGCGCAGCCTTGAATTCCGTGCCCGTGTAGGCTCGCACGGTTTTGACATTCGATACGGCTCCCGATGCGCTGATGACGAGAAGTGCGGGGATCAGGTCAGCACCATCGTCGAATTCCGTGATTGCCATCCAGTCGGTTTCGCCGGTCGTGAGATAGAAAGAATGCAGTTTCCCGCCCGCTGCTTCCATGACGCCACGGGCCGCCTTTTCTCGGTTCGATGGATTGTCAATCATTCCCTTCGCTGAAGTGGCTGTATAGCACCCTGTTGTTACGAAAAGTGGCATAGGACATCCTCCCTCGACAATTGAGCAGATCGGGTGATCTGCGGAATACTTATTATCTCAAAAAACTTGGCATTAGACGAGCGTCGGACCGTAGAGCGCTAGATTGGTCGCCGCCTGTCTTGGCGCTGTCATGGGGGCCTGCCCCCGATGGCCTGTTTGGCGCAGCGATCTGCCTAGTCGCGATCCTTCTGCCTGAATTCTTGCTGCTCTTGGGCGCGTTGCCGTTATGGGACAATCTACAGAAGCGCCCGATGGCTCAAGCCGCCATGCGTGGCGCGAACGATGCCGTAGTCGGCATTCTCGGCGCGGCTCTTTATAGCCCCGTGTGGGCCAGCGCGGTGCCCAAATTCAGACGATTTTGCGCTCGCATTGACAGGGTTCATCGTGTCGGCTGCCTGGAAGGCTCGGCCGTGGGTTATTGTGCTCTCAATGGCTATGGGTGACATCGTGCTTCCACGTTGACCGCAACGGGCCGAAAACGGTCGCCAATATCACAGGGCTGCCAATTGCCCGTCCCTACTTTGCCAATTCCGCCAGCTGCGTCATCACCACAGCCGCGCCCTGTAGCCTTTTCTCCGGCGTCGGCAGGTCGCGGGTGAGGAACACGCTGTGGTCGGGGCGGATCTTTGCCATCGTGCCCTGCTTGGCGATATAGCCGACCAGGTTGGCCGGGTTCGGGAATTCCTTGTTGCGGAATTGCACGACGACGCCCTTCGGGCCGGCATCGAGTTTCTCGACATTGGCGATGCGGCAGAGCGACTTGATGTAGACGATCTTCAGCAGATGCTGGACCTCGATCGGCATCGGCCCGAACCGATCGATCATTTCGGCACCGAAACTGTCGATTTCCTTGATCTCGGTGATTTCACCGAGACGGCGATAGAGCGCCATGCGCAGATGCAGATCCGGTACATAAGCGTCAGGGATCATGACTGGCGTGCCGACGGAGATCTGTGGCGACCAGCCGGTATCCTGGATCTCGTCGACGCCCTTCACCTCAGCGACAGCTTCCTCAAGCATTTGCTGGTAGAGTTCGAAGCCGACTTCCTTGATATGGCCGGACTGTTCCTCGCCGAGCAGATTGCCGGCGCCTCGGATGTCGAGATCGTGGCTGGCAAGCTGGAAGCCTGCGCCAAGCGTATCCAGCGATTGCAGCACTTTCAGCCGGCGCTCCGCCGTCGTCGTCAGCACCTTGTTGACCGGCAGCGTGAAGAGCGCGAAGGCGCGAACCTTGGAGCGGCCGACGCGGCCGCGGAGCTGATAGAGCTGGGCAAGGCCGAACATGTCGGCGCGGTGAACGATCAATGTGTTGGCCGTCGGTACATCGAGACCGGATTCGACGATGGTGGTCGACAGCAGCACGTCATAACGGCCCTCGTAGAAGGCGTTCATGATGTCTTCCAGCTCGCCGGCCGGCATCTGGCCGTGGGCGACAGCCACCTTCAGCTCCGGCACATCCGATTGCAGGAAGGCATGGATATCGGCAAGATCGGCGAGGCGCGGGCAGACATAGAAGCTCTGGCCGCCACGGTAATGCTCGCGCATTAGCGTTTCGCGGATGACGAGCGAATCGAAGGGCGAGATGAAGGTGCGCACCGCCATGCGGTCGACTGGCGGGGTGGTGATAAGCGACAGCTCGCGCACCCCGGTCATGGCAAGCTGCAGTGTGCGCGGGATCGGCGTTGCCGACAGCGTCAGCACATGCACGTCGCTCTTCAGCTCCTTCAAGCGTTCCTTGTGCTTGACGCCAAAATGCTGCTCCTCGTCGATGACGAGAAGGCCGAGATTGGCGAACTGGATGCCGGAGCCGAGCAGTGCATGCGTGCCGACGACGATATCGGTCTTGCCTTCGGCCACTTCCTTCTTGGTGAGCGCCAAATCCTTGGCGCCGACCAGACGTGACGCCTGCTGGATGCGGATCGGCAGGCCGCGGAAGCGCTCCGAGAAGGTCTTGAAGTGCTGGCGGGAGAGCAAGGTTGTGGGAACGACGACGGCGACCTGAGCGCCGTTCATCGCGGCGACGAATGCGGCACGCAGCGCCACTTCCGTCTTGCCGAAGCCGACGTCGCCGCAGACGAGGCGGTCCATCGGCCGGCCAGCGCCGAGATCCTCGCGCACGGCCTCGATGGCGCTCATCTGGTCGTCGGTTTCGTCATAGGGGAAGCGGGCGGCAAACTCGTCATAGAGGCCGTCCGGCGTCGCCAGCACAGGCGCATGACGTGTCAGGCGTTCGGCCGCGACTCGGATCAAGGCACCCGCCATATCGAGCAAGCGCTTCTTGAGCTTGGCCTTGCGCATCTGCCAGGCGCCGCCGCCGAGCTTGTCGAGCTGCGCTTCCGTGCCCTCGCCGCCATAGCGTGACAGGAGATCGATGTTTTCGACCGGCAGGAAGAGCTTGGCGTCGTCGGCATAGAGCAATTCGAGACAGGCGTGCGGAGCGCCCGCCGCCTCGATGGTCCTCAGACCGACGAAACGGCCGATGCCATGCTCGGCGTGAACGACGATCGAGCCTTCGTCGAGACCGGCCACTTCCGAGATGAAATCGGCGGCCCGCTTGCGGCGCTTGGAGCGGCGCACCATGCGGTCGCCAAGAATGTCCTGTTCGCCGATGATGACGAGATCGCCGGCCTCGAAACCGGCCTCCAGGCTAAGCACGGCGGCGGCCGCCTCGCCTTTCGCCAAGCCACCAAGGTCCTTGAAAGCCTCGATCGTCTTGACACGTGCCAGCCCATGCTCGGCCAGCACCTGCAGCAGGCGGTCGAGCGAGCCTTCGGTCCAGGCTGTGATCAGCACCTTGCTGCCAGTGGCACGCTTGTCGGCAATATGTTTGACGACGGCATCGAACACGTTGACGCGCTCGCTATCGGCGCTGTCAGTCGCAGATCGCGCCCAGCGCGGTCCCTGACGGGCTTCGAGGCTGATAACGCGGCGCGCCTCACCCTCGTGTTCGTTGAAAGGCGATATGCGGACGGCGCCGAACGCATCGAGCGCATGTCCGAAGGCCTTGCCATCGAGATAGAGCTGGCCCGGCGTCACTGGCTTATAGGGCGTACCCTGCGCCATCTGGCCCTTGCCCTGCTGACCGGAGTTCAGGCGGGCGTCGTAGTAGTCAAAAACGAGCTTGGAGCGCTCCTCGGCGGCCTCGCGTACCGTGTGATCGCTCACCAGCCGGAAGCCCCTGAGATAGTCGAACACCGTCTCCAGATTCTCGTAGAACAGCGGCAGCCAGTGTTCCATGCCGGCATAGCGGCGGCCCTCGGAAACGGCGACGTAGAGCGCGTCGTCGCGCGTGGCCGCGCCGAAGGCCGAGAGATAGCTCTTGCGGAAACGGCTGATCGTATCCGGCGTCAGCGTCACCTCGCTCATCGGATTGAGATCGAGCGAGCGGACCTGCCCCGTCGTGCGCTGGCTGGCGGGATCGAAGCTGCGGATGCTTTCCAGCGTATCGCCGAAGAAATCGAGGCGCACCGGCTCTTCCGTGCCCGGAACGAAGACGTCGAGGATGCCGCCGCGCACGGCAAATTCGCCGACTTCACGCACCGTCGCGACGCGATCGAAACCGTTGCGCTCCAGGCGGCTGGCGATATCGTCCATACGTACCTGATTGCCTGGTCGCGCCGAGAACGCCAGGCTCTCGATGACATCCTGCGGTGCCACCTTTTGAAGCATCGCATTGACGGTCACCAGGACGATCGCAGCATGCGGTTTGCGGTGATAGGCGATTAGCCCGGAGAGTGCAGCCAGGCGGCGGGCCGAAGTATCGGAGCTTGGCGAGACGCGATCGTAGGGAAGGCAATCCCAGGCTGGAAGAGTGAGAACCGGTATTTCGGGCGCAATGAAGCTGAGCATCTGCTCGACATCAGCCATATGCTGACCGTCGGACATGACATAGGCGACCGGCTGGCCGGCTCTTGCCAGATCCGCAAGCAGGAACGGCTCCATGCCGGCAGGAACATGACCGACCGTCAGCGGCTCGCTTGCGGCGAGCACCTTCTTCGCGTCGAAACCGGGGATCATTTCGTTAATCCAAACCTTTCGGCGATCTCTTCGAAATCGGGCTTGTAGGAAGCCAGGCGCTCAAACATCGGCGTCTGCATATGCTGCGGCGTCGGCTCGGTTCCGAGGATCCACTTGACGAGGTCATTGTCTTCCTCGGCCATGATGCGCTCGAGCTCGTCGAGCTCCGCCACGCTCAAGCCCGGCAACTCGTTATCGGCAAACTGGCCGAAGACCAGATCCATCTCGCGAATACCGCGATGCCAACAGCGGAAAAGGATGCGGCGACGGCGAGGATCGAGATCGGCACTGCTGAGGGTCAGCCCAGTCATCAAAAACACCTTTATGTTGATGCGTCTCTATAAAACCAGCGTCGTAAGGTGGGAACCGGTTTTTCAGAAAAAAGCGCCTGCGATGCAATTTTCCGGGGAGTGTTGTGCTCAATGGAGCCGAGTTCTCCGCCGCCCCTTGCCAAATGCGCCCTGCCCGTCGCATTTTGCCGGCCATGCGTCCCGCCATCCTTGATCCGTTGTTTGCCTCCATCTCTTCGCTGCCCGGCGTCGGGCCGAAGGTATCCGAACTGCTGGTGAAGCTGCTCGACCGCGAGACGATCGACGATTGCCGCGTCATCGACCTTATTTTCCATGCGCCGCATTCGATCATTGACCGGCGCGAGCAGCCTGGCATCGCCCGAGCGCCGCAGGGGGCCATCGTCACCATTACCGGCCGTGTCGACCGGCACCAGCCGCCGCCCAATGCGCGCAGCAACGTGCCCTATCGCGTCTATCTGCATGACGAAACCGGCGAACTGGCGCTGGTCTTCTTCCGCGGCAAGGCACAATGGCTGGAAAAGCAGCTGCCGCTCGACGAGACCGTCACCGTCAGCGGCAAGGTCGATTGGTTCAACGGCCGCCCGTCCATGGTGCATCCGGACTACATCATGCGCGAGAGCGAGGCGGAAAACCTGCCGCTGGTCGAGCCGGTCTACCCGCTAACCGCAGGCCTCACGCCGAAATTCCTGCGCAAGACCATCGAGGCGGCGCTGCCGCGCATTCCGCAATTGCCCGAATGGGATGACATCGCCCTCGCCCAGAAGCAGGGCTTTCCCTCGATATCCGACAGCTTCCATATGCTGCACGCGCCGCGAGACGCAGCCGATATCGATCCGCAAGCGCCGGCCCGCCGCCGGCTGGCCTATGACGAATTCCTGGCGGGGCAATTGTCGCTCTCCCTGGTGCGCCAGAGGCTGCGCAAGGTTGCAGGGCAGCCAGTGCATGCAACTGGAGAAATCAGCGGCAAGATATTGGAATCTTTACCCTTCTCGATGACGAACAGTCAGCGTGACGCGGTTGCCGATATTCTCAAGGACATGGCGGGCACCGAGCGCATGCTTCGGTTGCTGCAGGGCGATGTCGGCGCGGGAAAGACACTCGTAGCCTTGATGGCGATCGCTGCCGTCATCGAAAGCCGCGGCCAGGCCGTACTGATGGCGCCGACCGAAATTCTCGCCCGGCAGCATCATACAACGATTTCGAAATTTGCTGCGAATGCAAACCTTTCCGTCGAAGTTCTGACAGGTCGCACGAAGGGGCGTGAGCGGGATGCGATCCTGGAGCGCATTGCCTCCGGCGAAGCGCAGATCATCATCGGCACCCACGCCTTGTTTCAGGATAGCGTCGCCTATGCCAATCTCATGCTGGCTGTCGTCGACGAGCAGCATCGCTTCGGCGTTCACCAGCGCTTGCGCCTCACCGCCAAGGGCATCTCGCCGCATATGCTCGTCATGACCGCAACGCCGATACCGCGAACACTGGTGCTCGCCGCCTTTGGCGATATGGATGTCTCCAAGCTCACCGAGAAGCCGGCGGGGCGCAAGCCGATCCAGACGATCACCATCCCGAACGAGCGAACCGGCGACATCGTCGGTCGACTAAAAAGCGCGCTAGCGGAAGGCAAGAAAGCCTATTGGATATGTCCACTTGTGGAGGAATCCGAAGAATCTGATTTAATGTCGGCCGAAGAGCGCCATGAGACGCTGACGAAGGCGCTCGGCCCAGGCATCGGCCTCATCCATGGTCGGATGAGCGGGCCGGAAAAAGACGCCGTCATGATGGCCTTCAAGAATGGCGAGATCCGCCTCTTGGTCGCTACGACCGTCGTCGAAGTCGGTGTCGACGTCCCGGATGCGACCATCATGGTCATAGAGCATGCCGAGCGTTTCGGGCTTGCGCAATTGCATCAGCTGCGCGGGCGCGTTGGTCGCGGCGACGAAGCTTCCACCTGCATCCTGCTCTACAAGGGACCACTTGGCGAAACTGGCCATGCGCGGCTGTCGATCATGCGCGAGACCGAAGACGGCTTCCGTATTGCCGAGGAAGATCTGAAACTGCGTGGCGAAGGCGAGCTTCTCGGGACGCGTCAGTCCGGCACGCCCGGCTTCCGCATCGCCAGCCTGGAAGCCCATGCCGATCTTCTGGAAATTGCCCGCAAGGATGCCGCCTATCTCATCGAGCGTGATCCGGAGCTCACTGGCGAGCGCGGCGTAGCGGTGCGCACCCTGCTCTATCTCTTCCGCCGCGACGAGGCTATCCGCTTCCTGCGGGCCGGATAATTGGATGGACGCAGTGACCGCGCCCATCCGTGTCTTATGAGATTACTTGGCGGATAGGCCTGGAATGGTGACCTGGAACACCTGGAACATGGTGTCGACATCGGCGCCACTATCATCCTTGTAGGCGGCGCCGACTTGGAAGCCGTCCTGGGTGATGAAGTCGTTATCGTTGGCAACGAACAAAAAGTAATCGTCCGGCAGCTTCGGGTCCTGGACGCTGGCAAGCGACATGGCTTCCCATTTTTCCGAGAGATTGTTGCGATCGTTCGGAGCGCCATTGTGAAGGCCGAAGCGGGCGAGATCGGCGCCGTCGTTGATGTCGATGAACTGGCTGACCGTGGCCGGCTTTACCGACGGATCGAGAACGCCCTTGGGAGCGACCGGTTTGTCGCCGTCGAACTTGCCGCCGGCAATGTCGGTGGCGGCGGAAACGTCGACAATGTCGATGCTCCGGTAAAGCGACTTCTCGCCCTTCTGACCGTAGCCGTTGCCGCTATCGCGCGCCAGCATCAGGAAGCTCGTCGGCGAGAGAGCCACGATTTCGCTCTGGGCGGCGACCGCCGTCTTGCCCTTGTCATTGGTGAAGACTGGCAAAGGCACGGCATATTCATGCACCAGTTTCAGATGGTCGAGATCAACAGCATCGTAAACCAGAGCGCGCGTGTTCTGTCGCGTCGAGCTGGAATCGCCGCCATCCTGGCGAGTGGCAGACTGGAGCACGACGATCAGGAACTTGCCGTCCGGGGTCAAGGACATGCCCTCGAAGCCCTGGTTGTTCTGACGGCCGCTGGTCGGATCCTTCGGATCGGGAGCGGTTTCACCGGGGCCTGGATTGTTCGACGAGAAGTTCACAGCGCCACGGCGCATGGGCAAAAACGCAGCCGGCGGCGGCGTGGCCGACAGCATGCGGCCATCCGCCGAGAAGCGGTAGATATAGGGGCCGTATTCGTCGCTGACGAACATGGTGCCATCGGGCAGCCGCGCGATAGCTTCGTTGTCGAGCGAGATCCTGCCGTTCGGCGCTTGCGGCAGCAATGGCATGGCGCCATCCGGATGGCGGATGCCATCTGCCGGGTCGAGGCCGGTCGTATCGGCGCCCTTGTTGTCCTTCAGCAGCAACGTCTCCGCGAGCTTGGCATCGACACCCGCCTGTTCCTTGCCGGTCGGCGGCGTTGCGCCGGGAGCGACCGGCGTCAGCTTGATATCGATGGTATTGAGACGCGCGCGATAGTCGGTGGTACCGGCGACATTGTAACCACGGTCCGGCAGCAGCCAGAGCGAACCCTTGTACGTGCCGTCGGCATTGCGGGTCCAGCTCTTGGTGTCGATCGACATGCCTGAGCCCGAACCGAAGGTCTCGCCGAACTTGTCGCGCTGATTGGCCGGAATGCGGCCGACGGCCACGCGCCCCTTGTTGACGAGCGTCACACCCTGAACGGTTACGGATGTGTCGGCGAATGCTGCGACCGGAGCGGTGAAAACGAATGTGGCAAGGGCAGCCGACAGCAACGGCAAACTCTTCGAACGCATATATTTCAAAACAGTATCCTCCTGATGAAAACCCTTGAGGAGACAACGGCATCCATCTTCGGCCTGGTCGAAAACCCCGCGTCGAAGAACAATTGCCCGGCGCTCAAGCTCCGAGCATTCGATGATGAAATGCAACCAACTGCATGCCCCCAAGTATGATCTAAGGTGTCAACATGATAGGCACATGACAGTTCGCGCTGTACGCGAAGGACCCGATGAACGATAGGAGCGGGAGCATTCCCTAGGTCAGGGAATCCATCGGAACGGGCTTGGGCAGGCCCTTCGCCGCGATCAGCTCTTGCTTGAATTCGGGCGAAACCAGGCCGCCGGAAATCAGAAGCTTGGCGCCGTCCTCGGGGCTCATATCGAGAATGGTGATCTTTTCGCGCGGCACGAAAACCAGAAAACCAGCGGTAGGCACCGGCGTCGGCGGCAGGAAAACCGCGACCATATCGTGCCCCATGGCATCGAATTTGGAGGCAATTTCACCCTTGGCATCGGTCGAGATGAATACCATGGACCACAGGCCGGGGCTGGGATATTCGATAAGCCCGACCTTCTTGAACGACGTGCCCTGCTCCTTCAGCACCGTTTCGAAGATCTGCTTGACGCTCTTGTAGATCGTTCGCACGAGAGGCACACGATTGACGAGCGACTCTCCCAACCGGACGATACTCTGGCCGATCAGGTTCTTGGCCAGGAAGCCGATCAGCGTGATGAAGATCATCGCGATGACCAGCCCGGTGCCCGGAACGGCGAAATTCAGATAGTTCTCGGGATCGTAACGCGCCGGAATATAGGGGCGGACCCAGCTGTCTGCCCAATGAACGACGGACCAGGTCAGCCAGAGCGTAATGGCGATGGGTGCGCAAATAATCAGGCCGGCCAGGAAGTTGTTTCTAATCCGCGTCGGCACGGATATTTTGATGAGCTTCTCAGTCATTTGCCGTTCGAAAACTCCGTTCCGTCGCCTACCGCTAACCGGCAAATCCCCCCACCTCTCCTATAAGGAAATTGCCAGAAATCGATGCGGCATACAACCCGGCAGTCATGCCGCCGGGCCTAACAGAGACGCTACTCACGACGACGTGATGCCGAGCGACGACAGGAGAAGAATCCTACTCCACGGTCACGGATTTGGCGAGGTTTCGCGGCTGGTCAACGTCCGTGCCCATAAAGACAGCTGTGTGATAGGCAAGCAGCTGAATCGGCAGCGAAAAGATGATCGGGGCGATGATCTCGTCCACAACAGGCAGAATGATGGTCGCCATCGTCGGCAGCGTCGATGCGGCGGCACCTGCTTCGTCGGTGATGAAGATGATCCGACCGCCGCGTGCCGCCACTTCCTGCATGTTGGAAACCGTCTTGTCGAAGAAGCGGTCATGAGGAGCGATGACGATAACGGGCATATTCTCGTCGATCAGCGCGATGGGACCGTGCTTCAGCTCGCCGGCCGCATAGCCTTCAGCATGGATATAAGAGATTTCCTTGAGCTTGAGCGCGCCTTCCATGGCAAGCGGGAAGCTGGTGCCTCGGCCGAGATAGAGTACGTCCTTGTATTTCGAGATCTCGCGCGAGAGGCTTTCCATCTGCGGCTGGATGATGTTCAGCACCCGCGCCATGATGCGCGGCATCTCGACGAGGTGATGCACCAGCTCCTTTTCATCCTCGGCGCTGACCGTACCGCGGGCGACGCCGGCTCCGATCGCCAGAGATGCCAGAACGGCTAGCTGACAGGTGAAGGCCTTCGTCGAGGCAACGCCGATCTCAGGACCGGCCATGATCGGAAACACCGCATCGGATTCACGCGCAATGGTCGATTCCTTGACGTTGACCACGGCACCGATCTTCAGGCCGTTGTCCCGGCAGTAGCGCAGCGATGCCAGCGTATCAGCCGTCTCGCCGGACTGAGAAATGAACAGCGCCGCCTGCGACGGCGACAATGGCATTTCGCGATAGCGGAATTCGGATGCGACGTCGATTTCGACCGGGAGACGCGCATAGCGCTCGAACCAGTACTTGCCGATCAGGCCGGCAAGATAGGCGGTACCGCAGGCGGAAATTGCCAGACCGGAAACCTTCCCGAAGTCGATAGCCGAAACGCCGGGGTGCACGCGATGGCTGGCGAAATCGACATAATGGCTAAGCGCATGAGAGATGACCTCCGGCTGCTCGTAGATTTCCTTTTCCATGAAATGGCGATGGTTGCCCTTGTCGACGACATAGGCGGTCGCATGGGAAATCTGCCGCGGCCTGTTCACTTCCTTGCCGCTGTAGTCGAGGATCGTGGCGCCGCTATGGGTGACGATCGCGCAATCGCCGTCGACGAGATAGGTGATCTCATTGGTGAACGGCGCAAGCGCGATGGCGTCCGAGCCGAGGAACATCTCGCCCTTACCATGACCCACGGCGAGCGGCGGGCCGGAGCGTGCCGCCATCAGCGTGCCGGGATCGTTTTGGAACATGACAGCCAATGCGTAGGCGCCCGTCACGCGGTTCAGCATCTTGAGCATGGCAGCGCGGGGATCCAGCCCATCGCGGACATAGTTCGCAAGCAGATGCGCCACGACTTCCGTATCCGTCTGCGAAGAGAATACCCTGCCCTCAGCCTTCAACTCCTCGCGCAATTCGGAAAAGTTTTCGATGATACCGTTATGGACGACGGCAACGCCTTCTACGAAATGCGGGTGAGCATTGGTTTCATTCGGAACGCCGTGGGTTGCCCAGCGCGTATGCGCGATGCCTGTCGTGCCCGGCAGCGGATCCGTCTCCAGCCGCTTCTCCAGATTGAACAGCTTTCCTTCCGCACGGCGACGATCCATCACGCCGTTATGGATCGTCGCAACGCCGGCCGAATCATAGCCGCGATATTCGAGGCGCCGCAGCGCATCCACCAAGCGATCCGCCACCGGTGCCGTTCCGACGATCCCAACAATACCGCACATATAACTCTCCGTCTGACCTCAGATGTGAGGGCAAGTCCTACTCATTCTCAGGATTTTCTCAATTGCCATAACGGTCACTTTCGATTTCGGACCGTTACGCGAAACGTCCAAGGGTTTTAGTGGCTGCCAGTGCCCTTCTTTGCCGCCTTGATGGCCAGAGCGCGTTCGCGAACGAGCTTGGCCCGCTCCGGCTTCACTTCCTGGCGTGCACGGCCGAAGGCCAGGGCATCAGCCGGAACATCATCGGTGATGACGCTGCCGGACGCGATATAAGCACCGTCACCGATGCGCAAGGGAGCCACAAGCGAAGAATTGGAGCCGACGAAGGTGTTGGCGCCGATGTGGGTCTCATGCTTGTTGACCCCATCATAGTTGCAGGTGATGGTGCCCGCACCGATATTACTGCCGGCTCCGATCGTCGCATCGCCGATATAGGCCAGATGATTGACCTTGGCGCCCTCGGCGATCTTGCCGTTCTTCACCTCGCAGAAATTACCAACCTTGGCACCGCTGGCGAGATCGGCACCGGGGCGCAGCCGAGCAAACGGGCCAACCGTCGCGCTGGCGCTGACATGCGCGCCCTCGATATGAGAGAAGGCATGGATGACCGCACCGCCTTCGATAACAGCCCCCGGGCCGAACACGACATTCGGTTCGATCAGCGCGTCCTGACCGATGACGGTATCATAAGCAAGAAACACAGTCTCGGGCGCAATCATGGTAACGCCCGACAGCATCAACTCATGGCGCCGCCGTTCTTGCCAAAGGCGTTCGATGAAGGCGAGCTCGGCGCGATTGTTGCAGCCGGTCATTTCGACTTCCGGCGCGTCGACAGCCACGGCGCGGCCGCCTAGCGAACGGGCGATCTCGACCAGATCGGTGAGGTAATATTCGCCCTTGGCATTGGCGTTGCCGATACGGTCGAGCAGATCCAGCGCCTTGCGGCCGTTGATCGCCATCAGGCCGCTGTTGCACCAGGTTACCGCCAGTTCAGCATCCGTCGCATCCTTCGCTTCGCGGATGGCAATCAGTTCGCCGTCTTTGACCAGCAGTCGGCCATAGGCGTTCGGATTGTCAGTGTGAAAGCCGATGACCACGATGTCGTTGCCGTCGGCCAGCCCTTGCCGGGCAGCACGGAGCGGTGCGTCGGTGAGCAAGGGCACGTCGCCATAGGCAACGAGAATATCGTCATATCCCCGTGCAATCGCCTCGCGCGCCGCAAGGACGGCATGACCGGTGCCGAGACGCTCATTCTGCAGATAGGATTCCACCGCTATGCCGCCGATCGACGCTGCCGCACTAACCTCATCGGCATTGCGTCCCACCACCAGCGCAGCCACCGAAATATCGGTCTTGGCGATCGCCTCCATGACGTGAGCAATCATCGGCCGGCTCGCAATCGGATGCAGTACCTTCGACATCGACGATTTCATGCGGGTACTGTCGCCGGCGGCGAGGATGATGGCGAGGCAGCTACGTTCCATTTCAAGCTCCGAGATAAACGGTCAGGCGCCGCCCATGACTGGGCGCAATCCTCTCATAGCAACTACTCGAGCGGCGAACCAAGGCAAAATTGGGGGGATCTCAGGTATCGGCAAGAGCGGCAAAGGCTTCAAGCACATGCTCCCGCCCATCGACGATCACAAATTCCATGGCTTTGCGCGCAGCCAGACTATCGTGCGCTGCGATGGCGTCGACGATAGCCATATGCGTATCGGCGATATTGCTGAAGCCGTTGGTGGAAGGGGGCGCACTCATGCGGAACATGCCGACCAATGCTGCCTCGATAAGTCCGCCGAGCGACCGCATGAACGGATTCTGGGAGGCTTCCGTAATTGCCAGATGGAAATGCAGATCGGCGATGGCAAGACTGTCCGACGTGTGATTCGGGTCCGCCATGGCACTTGCAAGCCCGCGCAACAGATCGATGTCTTCACGGCTCGCCCGGTCCGCCACTAGGCCGGCGGCGAATGGCTCGAAGGCAATGCGTATATCGTAGAGATGGAGAAGGAACTCCTTGTCGATTCCGCTTTCGAAATGCCAGTTCAGCACTTCGTTATCGAACATGTTCCAATAAATCTTCTCGGTGACGCGCGTGCCGACGCGCGCACGCGGCACGACCATGCCCTTGGCCGCCAGGGTTTTCATGCTCTCGCGCAGAATCGTGCGGGATACTTTGAACCGCTGCAGAAGCTCGCTATCGCCTGGAAGAATGCTGCCGATCGGAAAAGCACCCGATACGATTGCCTTGCCGAGGTCGTCGACCACCTGCGCATGGCTCGTGCGCGACTTTCCCTCGGCCTTTCTCGTTTCAAGCAATCGGCTACGCAAGCACCCTGTCCTTCCCTCAGACGTATCGTCGATTGAAGCGGGAAAACAGCAGAAGACCCTTCTGCATCAGAATAAATGCAAACAGCAACAAGCCGATCAATATCTTCGTCCACCAGCTGGAAAGCGTTCCATCGAAGGTGATGTAGGTCTGAATCAAGCCCTGTATGAGAATTCCGATGAGTGTTCCTCCGACGAACCCCGCTCCTCCCGTCAGCAGTGTTCCGCCTATAACCACGGCAGCGATAGCGTCTAGCTCGACGCCGACCGTGGCAAGCGAATATCCCGCTGATGTATAAATGGAAAAAACGATTCCGGATAGACCGGCAAGAAAGCCGGATAGGGCGTAGATCTGGATCGTCGTGCGGCCGACGGGCACGCCCATGAGTTCGGCGGTCTGCACGCCGCCACCCAAGGCGTAGACATTGGCGCCGAAGCGGGTGCGGTGCGCCAGCACGATGCCACCGGCAAAGACGAGCAGCATGATGCCGCCGATCAATGTCAGCCGCCCGCCACCGGGCATCAGCCAATAGAGATCGTTGAGCTGCGAATAGAAATCATGCTCGATCGGGATGCTGTCGATCGACAGCACGAAGGCTACGCCGCGTGCCAGAAACATGCCAGCCAGCGTCACGATGAAGGGCGGCATGCTGAGATAGTGGATGATGGCACCCATGCCGGCACCGAAAATAGTCGTGAGAACAAGGACTAAGACGAAAGCGATCAACGGATGGATCGTCGTGTCCCGGAGGACGATCGCCAGGAATACGCCGGTAAAGGCAATGACGGAGCCGATGGACAGATCGATGCCACCCGAGATGATCACGAATGTCATGCCGACAGCTGCAATTCCCAGAAAGGCATTGTCGGTCAACAGATTGCCGACCACCCGCGTCGACAGCATGTTCGGATACTGCGTCACACAGCCGGCATAGGCCAGGATGAAGATGACGATCGTCGCAAGCAGCGGAAGATATTTCGAATTCACTTTGCCTGCTCCTTTTGCACCATCCGCCCCTCGCCTCGGCGGCGCCGGAAGAACGCACTCGCGGACTGCATGGCCGGCGACTGGATGACTAGAATGACGATGACGATGATTGCCTTGATCACCAGATTGAACTCCGGCGGAAAGCCGGAAAGCAGGATGCCGGTATTGACCGATTGAATAATCGTCGCGCCGATCAGCGCACCAACGATGCTGAACCGGCCACCGAGCAGCGAATTGCCACCGACCACGACAGCAAGGATCGCGTCCAGTTCGAGCCACAGGCCGGCATTGTTGGCATCCGCCCCCTTGATATCGGCCGAAACGATGATGCCGGCGAAGGAGGCGCAAAGCCCGCTTAATGCGTAAACCGCCACGAGCAGAACCGGGGTCCGGATGCCGGACAGCGTGCTTGCCCGCCGGTTGATGCCGATGGCTTCGACGAGCATTCCAAGCGCCGTGCGCCGGACGAGAAGGATCACAGCGAGCGCAACGATGAGCCAGATCACCACAGGCATGGGCAATGCCGCGAAGGAGCCGCTGCCAAGAAAGATAAGTCCGTCATTGTTGAAAGTGAGGATCGTTCCCTCGGTGATCAATTGCGCGATACCACGACCGGCAACCATCAGCACCAGCGTCGCGATGATCGGCTGGATGTCGAGCACGGCGACGAGAAAGCCATTCCACAGGCCGCAGGCCAGACCGACGCCGATCGTCAGAAACAGCGTATAGGCAAGCGAATAGCCGGCAACGATGGAGGATGCGGCTATGGCGCCGCAGATCGCGATGACCGCGCCAACTGAAAGATCGATGCCCTTGGTGGCGATGACCAGCGTCATGCCTATGGAAAGCAGCGCTACCGGCGCACCGCGGTTCAGCACGTCAATCAAGCTCCCATAGAGCCTTCCATTCTGAATTTCCAGATGAAAGAAATGCGGGAACATAATGAAATTCAACAGAAGAATAGCCGCGAGCGCAATCAGCTGCGGCATCAGGCGAAGCAAGGATGCCTTGATTTGCGAGCTCATGCGTCCTCCCGCGTCTTTTGAGTCGTGGCAATGGTCTCGACGATATTTCCGGCCGTTATCTCGCTGCCGGTCAACTCGCCAATGTGCTCTCGATCCCTAAGGACGATGACGCGTGAGCTGTAGGCAACAAGCTCCTCGAGTTCGGATGAAATTACCACGAGAGACATTCCCTGCCGGCAAAGGTCTTCGATCAATCGGATGATTTCCGCATGGGCGCCGACATCGATGCCGCGCGTCGGCTCGTCCAGGATCAGGAAGCTTGGATTGGTCGCCAGCCATCGCGCGAGGATCGCCTTCTGCTGGTTGCCGCCCGAAAGAAGCCTGATGGGCTTTTCCCGATCGGTCGTGCGGATGTCCAGCGCCTTGATGTAGCGATCGGCGATGGCGTTCTGCTCGCTGCGGGCCAAGGGCCTCGCCCAGCCCCGCCGCGCCTGGAGTGCCATGATGATGTTTTCCCGAATGGAAAGATCGCCGATGATGCCGTCGGTCTTGCGGTCTTCCGGGCAGAAGCCGAAACCACTCTTGATCGCAGCGCGCGGACTGGAAAGCGCAATCGTATTGCCGTCGATCTTTGCTTCGCCGCTGTCGGCACGCTCGACGCCGAAAAGCACCTCGGCCGTTTCCGTGCGTCCGGACCCGAGCAGACCGGCGATGCCGACCACCTCGCCGACATGTACCTCCATATCGAAAGGCTTGATCTTGCCGCGCTTGCCGAAATTGGTGAAGCGATATCGTACCGGGCCGCGCTCAGTCTCGGTCTGCTTCGCCGAGCTTTCGGTCTGCGCGAGTTCGCGGCCGAGCATCATGGCGATCAGGGTCTGCCGCGGAAGACCATCCGCATCGCGCGTGCCGACCAGGCGACCATTGCGCAGAACGGTGATGCGATCGCAGATTTCGTAAACCTGCTCGAGAAAATGCGTGATGAAGATGATTCCAAGGCCGCGCTGCTTCAATCGCCTGACGATGCCGAACAGCATTTCGACTTCATGCGTATCGAGGCTGGCAGTCGGTTCATCGAGAATCAGGACCTTGCCGGAAAGATCGACGGCGCGGGCAATCGCAATCACCTGTTGTATGGCAACGGAGAAGCGGTCGAGCTGGCGGCTGACATCAATATCCACTCCATACTGCGACAGCAGATCTCTCGCCATATTGTTCATCAACCGGCCGCTAACCATGCCGAACCACCGCGGTTGGCGGCCGAGAAAGAGGTTTTCCGCGACGCTCAGATTGGGCAGCAGGTTCACTTCCTGATAAACGGTGCCGATGCCGAGCTTCTGCGCCGCCAGCGTGTCATGCGGATCGATCTCGGCGCCATCGAGAACCAGGCTGCCAGCATCTCGACGGTAGGCGCCGGTCATGCATTTGATCAAGGTTGACTTTCCCGCCCCGTTTTCACCGAGCAGCGCGTGAACCTCGCCGCGCATCAATGTGAAATCGACTTGATCGAGAGCGGTCGACCCGGGAAAATATTTACAAAAGCCTGCTGCTGTCAGAAGTCGCTCGACGTCGTGAGCCATGAAGCGCTGATGTCCCTGCATTGAGCCAATGGGCGAAAACGATAGCCGGCGCATTCCATTGATGCGCCGGCATCTTGCACGAGAGATCGCACCGGCGGCGTTGCCGTTCCGGTGCGATCGGCTTTCGTCTCAGTAGCCGAGGTCCTTCTTCTGCTCGTAGACCTTCTGCGGATCGTCAGCCTGAGTATAGAGCTTCGATTCCGTCTGGATCCACTTCTGCGGCTCCTTCTTGGTCTTCAGATAGGCGTCGAGCGCGTCGAAGGCGGGGCCGGCCATGTTCGGGGTCAGTTCCACGGTTGCGTTCGCTTCGCCGGCAGCCATGGCCTTGAAGAGATCCGGAACCGAATCGATTGACACGGTCAGGATGTCCTTGCCCGGCTTCAGGCCGGCTTCCTTGATCGCCTGGATAGCACCGACGGCCATATCGTCGTTATGGGCATAGAGCGCACAGATATTCTTGCCGCCATTCTCAGCCTTCAGGAAGCTTTCCATGACTTCCTTGCCCTTGGCGCGCGTAAAATCGCCCGTCTGGCTGCGGACGATCTTCAGGTTGTCATGGCCCTTGACGGCCTCTTCGAAGCCCTTCTTGCGGGCGATGGCCGGCGAGGAACCGGTCGTTCCCTGCAGCTCGACGATATTGCACTTCTTGTCGCCGACCGTCTTGACGAGCCAGTCGCCGGCAACCTTACCCTCATGAACCAGGTCGGACGTGACGGCCGTCAGATAAAGATCCTTCGGCCCATTGACCGTGCGGTCGAGCAGGATGACAGGGATCTTGGCTTCCTTGGCTTCCTTCAGCACGGCGTCCCAGCCGGTTTCGACAACAGGCGCGAGCAGGATCGCATCGACACCCTGGGCAATGAACGAGCGAATCGCCTTGATCTGGTTTTCCTGCTTCTGCTGCGCATCTGCGAATTTAAGATCGATGCCGCGCTTTTTAGCTTCCTGCTTCGTCAGCGTCGTCTCGGCGGCGCGCCAGCCAGACTCCGAACCGATCTGCGAGAAGCCGACAACAAGTTGCTTTGCCGACGCGGACGTAAACATGCAGGCAGCAAGAATCGTGGCACTGATAAGTGCGGTCTTCAACTTCATGATTATCTCCCAAAGGCCATCTCCTCAGGCCCGCGGTTAAAAAATCATATAGTAATACTTTTGTAAATCGGCATTCGTTGATGCAGTGCAACAAAAAAGGGCGCCGAAGGCGCCCTTTCTCAACTTTGGCTATTTGGCTGCGATTACTTCGAAGCCGGCAGCTTGTCGTCGACGCCTTCGATGTAGAAGTTCATGCCGAGAAGCGTGCCGTCGTCGGCCTTTTGGCCTGCCTTCAGCCAGGGCGTGCCGTCCTGCTTGTTGATCGGGCCGGTGAAGGGCGCGATCTCGCCGGACTTGATCTTGGCTTCGGTTTCCTGAGCCATCTTCTTCACGTCGTCAGGCATGTTGGTATAGTCCGACATCTTCAGGATGCCGTCCTTCAGGCCGTCCCAGCTCTGCTCGGACTTCCACTTGCCGTCGAGCAGCGCGTGAACGCGCTTGGAGTAATAGTTGCCCCAGGTATCGACGATGGCGGTCAGCTGTGCCTTCGGGCCGGCGGCGATCATGTCGGACGCCTGACCGAAAGCATGGATCCCACGCTCCTGGGCAACCTGCATCGGCGCAGTCGTGTCGGTGTGCTGCGTCAGGATATCGACGCCCTGGTCGACCATGGCCTTGGCGGCGTCGGCTTCCTTGCCGGGATCGAACCAGGTATTGACCCAGACGACCTTGAGCTTGAAGCTCGGATCGACGGAGCGGGCGCCCTGCTCGAAGGAGTTGATGCCCATAACGACTTCCGGAATCGGGAAGGACGCGATGTAGGCAGCGCCATGGTTCTTCGACATCTTGGCGGCGATCTGACCCAGGATGTAACGGCCTTCATAGAAGCGCGAGTTGTAGGTCGCGAGGTTGGGGCCGCTCTTGAAGCCGGTCGCATGCTCGAACTTCACCTTCGGGAACTTGGCGGCAACCTTGACGGTCGCATCCATGAAGCCGAACGAGGTGGAGAAGATCAGCGAGCAGCCGGAACGGGCGAGACGCTCGATGGCACGCTCCGCATCCGGGCCTTCCGGTACGTTTTCGAGATAAGGCGTGTCGATCTTGTCGCCGAATTCCTTCTGGACTTGCTGGCGGCCAAGATCGTGCGCCTGCGAATAACCGCCGTCCGTATGAGAACCGACATAGACGAAGCAGACCTTGGTCGGCGCCGCTTCGGCGGCAGCAGCGAAACCAACGATGGCAGCAGCTGTCGTGGCGAGTGCAAGTGCTAGTTTCTTCATGGTTACCTCTGTTGGTTTGGCATGTTTTGCTGAAATCCGTCCGGTCGTTGCCATTAGCGCTCCGGAACGAAGGCCTTGCCGAGCGAAGCTGGCGTGTTGATCAGTGTCGCGCGGCGATTTTGAGAGATGATGACGAGAACCACAATAGTCGATGCGTAGGGCAGCATCGACAAAAACTGCGAGGGAATGCCGACGCCGAAGCCCTGTGCATGAAACTGCAGGATCGTCACCGCACCGAAGAGATAGCCGCCTGCCAGGACGCGCAGCGGCCGCCAGGACGCGAAGACGACCAATGCCAGCGTCACCCAGCCACGGCCGGCAGACATGTTCTCGACCCATTGCGGCGTGTAGACCAGCGACAGTTGCGCGCCGGCAAGCCCGGCGCAGGCACCACCGAACATGATGGCGAGATAGCGCGTGCGAATGACGTCGATACCGAGCGCATGGGCAGAACCATGGCTATCGCCAACAGCGCGGAGCTTCAGGCCGGCACGGCTGCGGAAGAGGAACCAGTTGACGCCGATCAGCAGCGCGATCGAGAGATAGAAGGTCAGGTCCTGCTTGAACAAGACCGGGCCGAGAAACGGGATATCCGACAGCAACGGGAAAACGATCTCTCCCAGTTGCACGCCGGGCACGCTGACGTAGCCCTCGCCGATCATGCCCGAGAGGCCAAGGCCGAGGATGGTCAGAGCCAGGCCCGTCGCCACCTGGTTCGTCACCAGTGTCAGCGTTAGGAAGCCGAACAATAGCGAAAACAGCGCGCCCGCCGCGATACCGACGAGGAGGCCGACATAGGGCGATCCGCTCAGCTGCGCACCGACGAAGGCGGCAACCGCACCGATGATCATCATGCCTTCGACGCCGAGATTGAGCACCCCGGACCGCTCCACCACCAGCTCGCCGAGACCAGCAATGACGAGCGGCGTCGACGCGGTGATGATCGTCAGGAGGATCGCTACAAAGACGCTCATGCAGCACCTCCCCGAACGCGCGACCAGACCAGGCGGATCTTATAATAGATCAGCGTATCGCAGGAGAGCACAAAAAACAGCAGGAGCCCCTGGAAGACGCTCGCCGCCTTGGCTGATATCCCAGGCGACAATTGCGCCGCTTCGCCGCCGAGATAGGTCAACGCCAGGACCAGGCCGGACAGGATGGCTCCGAGCGGGTTGAGACGCGCGAGGAAGGCAACGATGATGGCGGTAAAGCCGTAGCCCGGCGAGATCGCCGGCTGCAGATGGCCGATCGAGCCCGAAACCTCGGATATGCCGGCAAGGCCTGCGAGCGCGCCGGACAGGAGGAAGGCGAACCAGACCATTTTCCGCGAGGAGAATCCTGCAAATCGCCCTGCTCGTGCCGATTGTCCGAGCACAGTTATCTCAAAGCCCTTCAGCGTATATTTCATCAGGAACCAGGCGAGAATTGCCGCAACGACGGCAAAGACGATACCCCAATGCGCGCGTCCGGCGATATCTTCCCAACTTGTCGGCACGATCGTCGGCAGCACTGCCTCCGGCGGAAAATCTATGCTCTGCGGAAAGTTGTGGCCCTGCGGATCGCGCCATGGCCCACGCGACAGCCAATCCAGGAAGAGCTGGGCGATATAGACGAGCATCAGGCTCGTCAGGATTTCGTTGGTGTTGAAATGTGCCTTCAGCAATGCCGGAATGGCCGCATAGAGCGCACCGCCGATGGCACCGGCGATCAACATCAGCGGCAGGACTATCGGCGAATGCCAATCAGTGAAGATGATCGGGATGAAGGATCCGGCGACCGCCCCCATGGTGAACTGTCCTTCCGCACCGATATTCCAGTTGTTGGAGCGGTAGCAGACGCACAGGCCGACGGCGATCAGGATCAGTGGACCAGCCTTGATCGCCAGCTCGTGCAGCGACCATACCTCCAGCAGAGGCTGGACGAAGAAGGCATCGAGCGCCTCCACGGGGTCCTTGCCCATCACTGCGAACATGATCGTACCGGCGATCAGCGCCAATGCGAGGGCAAGCAACGGCGACACGATGCCGAACAGTTTCGAGACCTGCGGGCGCTTTTCGAGTTCAATGCGCATGCGCGGGCTCCGAATGCGTCTTGGAATCATGCAGACCGCCCATCAACAGGCCGATCTTTTCGCGGGTGAGTTCACCGGCAGGATAGGACGGCGACAGGCGCCCTTCCGAGATGACGGCGATATCGGTCGCGACTTCGAAAATCTCATCGAGATCCTGGCTGATGACGAGCACGGCGGAGCCGTCACGGGCGAGATCGACCAGGGCCTGACGGATGCGGCTGGCAGCACCTGCGTCCACGCCCCAGGTCGGCTGATTGACGACCAGCACGCTCGGCTGCCGATCCAGCTCCCGGCCGACAATGAACTTCTGCAGATTGCCGCCGGAAAGCGCGCCGGCGGCGGGATCCTCGCCGCTCTTGCGCACATCCATCGCTTCGCAGATCCGCTTGGCAGCCTGCTTGACAATGCCGTGCCTGATAATCTTGAGGAAGCCGCCGCTCAGAAACGTCTTGCGATCCGACTGATTGCGGGCAAGCACAAGATTGTCCGACAGCTTCAGCGCGGAAACGGCAGCATGGCCATGGCGCTCCTCCGGCACGAAACCGGCGCCCAGCAAACGACGTGCATTGATGCCCTTGGTCCCCACAGGCTTGCCGCGGACATGGACCAGATTGTCGGACGGCACGGCATATTCGCCGGAAATGACATCGAACAACTCGCCCTGCCCATTGCCGGCAACCCCTGCGATCGCGAGAACTTCACCGGCACGAACGCGCAGCGAAACATTCTTCAGCGACATGGCAAAGGGGGTGCGCGCCGGGGCGGAGAGGCCTGCGACTTCCAACTGGATGTCGCCCGTCTTTCCAAGTCCCTCATGTTTTACGCTGGCGACATCGCTGCCGACCATCATGCGGGCCAAAGAACCCGTCGTTTCCTGCCGAGGGTTACAGGCGCCGGTCACCTTTCCGTGGCGAAGCACCGTAGCGCGCGAACAGATGCGCTGCACTTCCTCGAGGCGGTGACTGATGTAAAGCACCGAACGTCCCTCGTCCCGCAACTGGAACAAGGTCTCGAACATCCGGTCGGCTTCCTGCGGCGTCAGCACGGAAGTCGGCTCGTCGAGAATGATCAGCTTGGGATTCTGCAGCAGCGCGCGGACGATTTCGATGCGTTGCCGTTCGCCGACGGACAAATCGGCGACATGCGCATTCGGATCGAGAGGCAAGCCATAAGCGTGCGATAGCCTGGCGGCTTCCTCCGATATTTTTGCAATCGGGATCTTGCTGTCGAGCGACAGCGCGATGTTTTCCGCAACCGTCAGCGCCTCGAACAGCGAAAAATGCTGGAAAACCATGCCGATGCCGAGCTTGCGCGCCGTGCCCGGAGAATCGATCCCGGCGGGCTTCCCCTGCCAGACGATTTCCCCATGCGTCGGCTCAAGCACGCCGAACAGCATCTTCACAAATGTGGACTTACCGGCGCCGTTCTCGCCAAGCAGCGCGTGAATTTCGCCCGGTTGGATTTCCAGATCGATTTCGTTGCAGGCAGCAAAACTGCCGAATAGCTTCGTTAGCTTGCGAACCGACAATAGTGCACCGGCTGCCGGTACATCGGATGACGACACGTTCCCCTCATTTCCTTCCCACCGTCCTGCCCTTTACGGATCTATGGGATCAGTAGTGTAGTTCCACTCGTTTTTCTGGCTTCCAAATCCGCGTGCGCGCGCCCCGCATCGCTTAACGGATAAGTCTGATGAATATTGATACGCACTTTATTGCTTTGCACAACAGCAAATAATGCCCCAGCGCTGGCTCTCAACTCTTCTGGTGTGCCGACATAGGCAAAAAGGCTTGGACGCGTCGCGAAAAGCGAACCTTTCTGGTTAAGGATGGCAAGGTTGAAATTCTCGATCGGGCCGGACGATTGACCGAAGGTCACCCACATGCCGCGCGACTTCAGGCAATCGAGCGAATGCGGGAAAGTGTCCTTGCCGACCGAATCGTAAACGACATCGACGCCCTTGCCTCCGGTAATTTCGCGGACACGATCGGCAAAACTCTCTTTGCTGTAGTCAATGACATGATCGTAGCCATGCGCCAGTGCCAGCTCGACCTTTTCAGCAGAACCGGCGGTGCCTATGACGGTGCCTGCTCCGAGCGCCTTGGCCCATTGGCCGGCAATCAGGCCGACGCCGCCGGCGGCCGCATGAAACAGCAGCGTCGTTCCGGGGCCGACCTTGAAGGTGCGGTTCAGCAGATATTCGGCCGTCATGCCCTTCAGCATCATCGATGCCGCGGTTTCGAGCGGGATATCGTCGGGCACCTTGACCAGATAGCGGGTCTCGATGTTGCGTTCGACGCTGTAGGCACCGTCGCTGCCGACATAGGCCACGCGATCTCCGACGGCGAAATCCGAAACGCCAGGCCCGACTTCGGTAATCGTTCCGGCGGCTTCCTTGCCGAGCGAGAGCGGAAACTGCGGCGCCTTGTAGAGACCGGAGCGGAAATAGACGTCAATGAAATTCAGGCCGATCGCTGCATGGCGGATCTGCACCTCGCCGGCGCCTGGAGACGGCAGATCCACCTCCTCCAGCTTCATGACTTCCGGACCGCCGTTTTCGTGGATTCGAATGACCTTGGTCTTCTTCATGGCTAGCAATCCTATTGGCGCCCAAGGGACGGGAAAAATTGTAGTACGGCGCCGATGCAATAAAGATAGATACCGCTGATGATGAAGAGGACAACCGCCCATTGCGGCATGACGAAATTCATCAGCAGCGAGTAGATGCCAAGCGCCGACCAGAACAGGAATATGCCGAGATTGAGCGGCCGCAACCGCTTGACGCGCACGGGATGCAAGAAGTTGATCGGCAGGAAAGTCAGGACAACCGAAATGCCGACGAGGATCATGGCGGTCGTGGCGCTGGCATCGATGACGAAGAGTGTGAATATCACCATGTTCCAGACCACCGGGAATCCGGAGAAGAAATACTCCTCCGTCTTCATGCCGGTATCGGCGTAATAGATGGCGCTGGAGACCACGATCATGCCTGCGGCGACGAACGACAAGGGTTCGCCGATCATGCCGCTTTCATAGAGCGCGAAGGCCGGCAGCAGTACATAGGTCACGTAGTCGATGATGTTATCGAGCGTGTCGCCGGACCAATTGGGAAGAACTTCCTTGACCCGAACCTTGCGGGCGATCGGCCCGTCGATGCCGTCGACCAGCAGCGCCAGGCCAAGCCACCAGAACATATCGACAAAACGATGCTCCGAGGCCGCGACGACACCGAGAAAGGCAAGGAAAGACCCGGATGCCGTCAATATATGAACGGAGAAGGCACGAATCTCCGCATAAGGCACCCGCTTGTACTTGAAGATTTTCATCCGCCCCACGACTCGTCAGTTTTTGGGCCTACCCAGGCAGGCGATTTTTCTTGCTAATATGCATCCTTTGGTCTCTACCGCCAGCGCAAAAGCGTTCATCGCAGCACGCTAGCGCGAGTTGCTGTCATTTTCACCCGCTGCGATGTTTCATCCCATGGATTTCAACAGGCTAAGAGCTTATTTTCAGAATGATAGGCAATTGAGGCATCGATAATGAAGCAGATTGAAGTGGCCGTCATCGGCGGTGGCTTGGCCGGCATGATCGCAGCATTCGCGCTGGCGCGCGGTGGACGATCCGTCGCCCTCGTTGCTGCGCCGCATAACAAAGCCGACAAGCGGACGACGGCGCTCATGGATCAATCGATCCGCTTTCTCGAGCGTCTGACGCTATGGGACAAGATCGCACCTTCGACAGCCGCCTTGACGACAATGCGCATCATCGACGGCACCTCGCGGCTTTTGCGGGCCCCGACTGTCTCATTCCGATCGTCTGAAATCGGCCTCGATGTATTCGGCTACAACATTCCAAATGCAGTCCTGCTCGACAATCTCAGCAAGGCCATCGAAACGGAAGGCAATATCAGCCGCGTTGAAGCCACCGCCTCGGAAGTCAGCTTTCGCGACGATGGCGTGACGATTATGCTCGACAACGGTCAGTCGATCGAAGCCGCCTTCGTCGTCGGCAGCGACGGCCGCAATTCGATGGTGCGGGAAATCTTGGGCATCAAGGTCAAGGGCTGGTCCTATCCGCAATCGGCCATGGTTTTGAACTTTGCGCACTCTTTGCCGCACCAGAACATATCGACAGAATTTCACACCGAAAGCGGCCCTTTCACGCAAGTGCCCCTGCCGGGCAACCGCTCCAGCCTCGTCTGGGTGCAGAAGCCAGCGGAAGCCGCGGCCAATGCCGAAAAATCGCTCGAAGAACTGGGCATGCTGGTCGAGGAGCGTATGCAATCGATGCTCGGCCGGGTGACGATCGAGGACAATGTCCAGGTGTGGCCGCTCTCCGGAATGACGGCCTATCGCTTCGGCAAAGGCCGGGCTGCGCTGATCGGCGAAGCAGCCCATGTCTTTCCGCCGATCGGCGCGCAGGGGCTCAATCTGAGCCTGCGTGATATATTGGCGCTGTCGGAAATCCTCTGCGCCCGCCCGGATCAGCCCATCGCGGCCTCGGCCGGCGACAGTTTCGACCGCAAGCGCCGCGTCGACGTCATCAGCCGGACAGCGAGCGTCGACCTCCTCAACCGGTCGCTTCTTTCCGATTTTCTGCCGGTGCAGATGTTGCGCGCCGCCGGGCTGCATGTGCTTTCCGCGCTCGCTCCCCTTCGGAACCTGGTTATGCGCGAAGGCATCGAGCCCGGCGGCGGCCTGGGCAACCTATCCTCGAGATTGCGGGAAAAGCTGCGCCGGTAAGGCACCCGATTTTATCAGATACAGCACCAGCGAAACCGTCACCACGGAGCAAACCGTGGTGATCAAAATCGTGGCAGAGGCGCACTCCTGCCAGACACCATATTGCTGACCGATGACAAAGACGTTCGTTGCCGTCGGCAAAGCTGCCAGCAGCATCGCCGCTTCGATCCAGATCGGATCGAATCCTGCCGAGGGAAATGAAGGCGAAATAAATCGCACCCGCCCCCGGCTTAACCGATTTTCATCAGGATAGGAAAGGTCTGCTGAAACCAGATCGCCATGTCGCTGACATAACCGAAGATGAAGGCGAGACCAGTGAGCACCAAAAGCCCACCCATGACCTTCTCGACCGTACCGAGATGGCGACGGAAACGGGAGAGAAAGCGCATGAACGCGCCGGAAAAGCCCGCGGCGATCCAGAACGGAATGGCAAGCCCGAGCGAATAGACGGCGAGCAGGCCAGCACCGGCACCGACCGTTTCGCGGGACGCCGCAACACCGAGAATCGCTCCAAGCACGGGGCCGATGCAGGGCGTCCAGCCGAAGGCGAAGGCAAGCCCCATGATATAGGCGCCGGTCAACGTCGCAGGCTTGCCGCCGCTCTGGAAGCGCGCCTCGCGAGCGAGAATGCCGATGCGGAAAACGCCAAGGAAGTTCAATCCCATGACAACGATGATGAGCCCACCAATCTTCGCCAGAATATCGAGATGCTGACGCAGCAGCATCCCGATCGAGGAAGCGCCGGCACCTAGCGCGACGAATACCGTGGCAAATCCCAACGTGAAGAACAGTGCCGAGATCAGCACATTGCTGCGTACACCAGGTCCTGCGGCCACAGCCGCGCCGCCGCCGCGAAACTGCTCCACGGAAATCCCGGCCATGTAACAGAGATAGGGCGGCACGAGCGGCAACACGCAGGGCGAGAGAAACGAAAGGGCGCCTGCAATCAAGGCACTCAGGATCGAAATATCGGCAAGCGACACGATGGACTCCGGCTATGTCATTTCGCCCTCTTCCTAGCGTTGCGACTGCCGGAAAGCCAATCACCTTTTCGAGTGGAGCAGATACGAAACGCCTCCAAAAAAGCAATTGAGCAGCGGCCAGGTCACTCCAACTTGGCGGACGCAGGGCGCGACCAACGGCCGCAGAACAGTCCAACGAACGAATTGCTTTTGCTAAAATATTGGTTCAAGCTGGCACTGTTCGTCCAACAACGTGCATTCGACCCAAGTAGTTAGCGGAGGAAATACCCCCATGCGATTCGTTACTATGCTCACGACTGCAGCCTTTGCCGCACTTTTCAGCGTAAGCGCCATGGCGCAAACAGCGACGCCCAGCACCACGACGACGAAACCCACTACAACAACGGCAGCTCCTGCAACGACCACGACGACAACGCCAAAGACGATGACTGCGCCGAAGGCGATGAAACCTGCTCAGACAGCCGTTTCCAAGGCATGCTCGGCACAGGCTGACGCCAAAGGTCTGCATGGAAAAGCACGCGCCAAGTTCCGCAGCGACTGCAAGAAGAATGGCGGAAAATCATAAGAACTGAAATTTCGCGTCCATCAAGGATCAACTTTGCCGCTGTCATGGCGGTAAAGTTGATCATCGCGGCGCCACTGGATTTTTAATTTAATATTCTGAACGAAAATACTCGCATATGACATTGAAATGTCATCACAACGGCGAGTCTATACATCTAGCTGATTACATCGGACATAACGCTCTTTGCCACAGTTGGTGGTATGGACATCATGGATGTTCGGCTGTGATCCAGCGCTCAATATTACGGTGCCTCCGAAGCCGTTGAAGAAAGAATTGCCGGCGGAGAGCAACGTTTCGTAACAAACGAGAAAAAACCAGGAAACCTGTCGAAATTACAGCTTGTTCCCGTTTGGTTGAATCGGTGAACGGAGCTGCGAATTGAAACCAGCCATAAACCCTCCCCCTTCGGAAGAGACCTCGCACACGCAATATATGGCGGCCTGCCTTTTCGCGCTTGAGCCTTCCATCGAAAGCTTGCTTGCCGCCGCACTGAAATCGGGCTGGAAACGCGAATATGTGCTTTTGGCGATCATGGCCGTTGCCGCGAAAGATAGCGAGGAAACGGGATTGTTGCCCGGGCCTTTGCATTCGTAAATTTCGACAGCATCAGGATCACAAGGAGGCAGCCTGCGCCAGAGACCAGCACAAGAGTGTGATCGCAGCCCGCGCGGGCAAACGCCGATCCTGGGCGGTTATTTGCGCTTCGGCTTGAGCTCTTTGGTTGCTGGATCGAGCTTTCCGTTCACCAGCCTGTTGCGCGGATCGGCGACAAGAGCGCCCTTCCCGTCCGGCTCTTGCGACTTGTTTGCCTTGTGCACTTCGCTGCGTTGTATTTTTGCGAGCGGCTGCTCGTTTTCTTTGTCTTCGCTTGGAGCGCTGGATCGATCGCTTGCCAATTTGCTTCTCCCGTTATTCGCAAGGAAAACTGCCACTCTGACTAGGTTTCCCGGCAGATAAGTTCTCAGGCTGCGGGTCGTTCGTTGCAAAGCAAAGAACCACAGACGGAAGCCGCCTCAGAAATAATGAGGCGCGCTGTAACTATCCGTCGGTTGGCAGCGTATATTCCTCAGAGCATGGACCGGTGTTCATATCACCGGGAGTTTTCATCCTGTCCCCGGCGCTCGCACGGTACCGGAGACGGCGGAACGGCACCTCCGCGCCGTTCCGCAGCGCCCGGCGACAGGGGGATCTTATCCCCTCCGCCGGGCGCACTCCTTCCACCACCTGAAGCGCGGATGCGCATACATGAACGGAGCCTGACGCGTGCCCGGCGTGCGGCGCGCCACAGTTTTAGCGTCACTCAGGATCACGATACGCAAGGTAATGTGGGACATCGCGAAGCTGAGCGTTTCAGTTTCGCTGGCTTGCAGGGAATTCGATCATGACCTCAATCGAAAGGAGGAAGCTTGCGCGGCTCGCCATTGCGGCAATCGTCGCGCTGTCGGCGATAGCGTAGCCGCTCGGTCTGCGAACGAGAGAGCAAATGTCCGACTACGAAATGCCTTTGGTGTCGAATGCGCTCGGTCAGAGGCTTTACGAGCAATCGGAACTATCGACCGAGAAGGAATAATCCTTGCCCTTGAACTGGTAGATATAATTGGCCAAGGACGCTTCGCCGGAAGAGAATTTCGGCAGTAGGAAATCACATAGATCAGAGAGTTGGGCCGATTTGAGGAGCGGAGCGTCGAACCAATCGTCGTCTACGTCCAAATCGTAGAAATAGCTATAAATACGATCCGTCAGATCTATTTTCTTCAGCGTGATTTGCGAATCGATTTTCTTGGGCAGACCCTTGTTGGCGAAGACAACCGGATAGCGATCGGTAAGATACGGAACAACAAGCCGCTCGGTCACGGGCGTCGTCATGGCGATCGCGAGCAGAGGCAGGATGCTCGGGGCCATCGCAAATTTCTTCCGGGCGATCGCACCGAACACAATCCCGAGGATGCCTAACAATCCGCAAACGGTTGCGTAGATTTCCCACGAAGACAGTTCAGCCAAGAATTCCATCATGCATCCATCATCTTTATCAACCGGCGCATCGGCGACAGGTATCTTACTACCAGACCGAAACATTTTGCCAGTCACGCCGGTACGGATGCAACCACCATTTCAGCGGTGAAGGTGTTTTCCGAGCGACAGCAAAAGTCTGAAACAATTGCGGAAATTCGCTCAAGGCGAACGACACCACTCCATGATCCCTATATACCCCTCTGGCCTGCCATGCGGCAATTATAAGATTGCTTTGTCACCTGATTGTTAGCGCGCTTATCTTATACGGACTGAGACTAAAGGAGCACGCCTTGGCCGGGAAGCTCGGATGCATTTCGACGTTACGGCCATACCGTGCGTTATCTTCAAAAAGCAACTTTGAAGCAACAAGGCGCCGTATCAGAATCTTGCAGATGTTGGGGAAAATCACTGCAATGGCAGTGTCCAATGGTGAGAGCGATGGGATTCGAACCCATGACCTACTGATTAAAAGTCAGTTGCTCTACCGACTGAGCTACGCTCTCCCTCTCCGCGGGCGTTTCCGCCCCGGCTGGAAGTGCGCGGAACATATGCAGACGCCCCATTGTGGTCAACCCATAAATTGAGGTTGCAGCTGCTCAAAGATGCTTTTCCTCATCTCAAGATGCTCAAGACAGCGGCCTTTCCTCCGAAATTCCCGGGATACCAGGCTCAAGCCGAAAATTCTAATCTGTTAGAAAAGCTGTGCGGGCGCCAACTCAGTTTCACCCGGCCGGAACAACCGTAACAATTTCCCTCAATAATCGGGATTGCAATGAAAGGATTCGCTCGCGCGCCTCGCAATGATTTGAGGTGCGAATCGTTTTTAGTGTATATTAACCCATATGAACAACCCGCCGAGTCTCAGGAGGACCTTATGGAAGTCGGTTGGATTGCAGCAATTATCATTGGTGGCCTTGCTGGCTGGTTCGCTGAAATGATCATGAAGAGCAATACCGGCATCTTCATGAACATTGTTCTCGGTATTGTTGGAGCAATCGTTGCGAGTTGGCTGTTCAGGCAAGTCGGCCTTACGCTGCCTTTCAACAGCGCTTTGATCAATTACTTGATCACGGGTTTTGTCGGCGCGTGCATTCTAATTTTCGTCGGTCGATTGATCAGGAGATAGCGGCCTATCCGGGCGAAGCTGTCCACATCAGGGACGAGGAGAAGGGAAGACGGAATGTCTTCCCTTTTTTGTTGTATTGTTTACCGCAACGCACGCCAAAGACCTTTCCGACTTCATCTCCGACCCTATCTAGAAAGATATGGAACCGAAGAGGAGGTTGGAAGCATGATGGAAAACACCAATCGGATGCCAACGCGCAAAGTCGTTCGCGGTCGCCCCTACAGCATCGCCGAATTTGCACGAAAATATCGCCTCGACGACGAGGAAGCGAAACGACTGTTCTATAAATTCGGCCCGTCGGCCACGGAGCTGGACCTGTTGATGGCCGCCAAGCGCAAGCCGCCGTACCAGTCTTCGAGCATCGAGCTTTAAGCCCGCGACTGCCTGTCCAAGCAAGGGAAACGGCAGGTGGAGGCTGCCTTCACCGTCGCTCCACGCGGGCTCGCCGAGCCGAGGCAATCTTCTGCGTCAAGCGTTTGTTGTGATATATCACAAGCGGTTGCCTTCGGCGGCGCGAGGTGACACTGTGCGCCATATCAGCCGGGCCGGACATCTTGCATGCAGAATTCGCTTAGCCATCTCGCCTATCTGGCGCTCGAACATCAGATCGTGACGCTTACCCTCGAGCCTGGCGCACTCGTTACCGAAAAGCAGCTGATCGAGATGGCGGGTCAAGGGCGTACTCCCGTGCGCGAGGCGATCCAGAAGCTTGCGTGGCAAGGATTGATCCATGTGCGGCCGCGCGTGGGTCTGCAGATTGCGGAGATTCGCCCCGACGATCATCGGCATGTCATGCAGGTCAGGCGGGAACTGGAACCGATTGCGGCAGCGCTCGCTGCCGTTCATGCCGACGAGCAGCAACGTGACCAGCTGCAGCAATGCGCACGCCTGATGGCCGGCTGCGCCGTGACAGGCGACCTGCCCGGATTTTTTGCTGCCGACAAGACATTCGACGAGATCCTGGAAGACGCCTGCCCCAACAATTTCATCACCTCGGCTCTCGGACCGGTGCAAACGCATGCGCGCCGGCTGTGGTATTCGACGGGAGCGGCTGATCGTATGGATCGCGCGATAGCGATGCACGTTCAGGCTATCGCAGCCATTTGCGGCGGTGATGCAAACAATGCGCGCGCTGCCATGGCGGCGCTGATCGACCACCTGAGCGGGTTATGAAAAAGGCGGCCTCGTTGCCGAGACCGCCTTGTCTTTTCACAGATGCCGATCCGTCTAGCCGACAAAAGCGCGTTCGATAACGAATTCGGCTGGCTTGCTGTTCGCACCCTCGGTGAGGCCAGCCTTCTCAAGCAGGTCCTTGGTATCCTTCAGCATCGCAGACGAACCGCAGATCATGCCGCGGTCGACGGCGATATCAAGTGCGGGTACGCCAAGATCGCTGAAGAGCTTGCCATTCTCGATAAGATCGGTAATGCGGCCCTTGAAGGGAAAATCCTCGCGGGTGACGGTCGCATAATGGCGCAGCTTGTCCCCGACGACTTCGCTTAAGAGTTCGTCATTACGGATTTCCTCGACCAGGTCAAAGCCATATTTCAGCTCTGCAACATCCCGCGTCGTATGCGTGAGGATGACTTCCTCGAACTTTTCATAGGTCTCGGGATCGCGGATCAGACTCGCGAAAGGCGCGATGCCGGTACCGGTCGAGAACATATAGAGGCGCCTGCCCGGCGTCAGCGCATCGAGAACCAGCGTGCCCGTCGGCTTCTTGCGCATCAGCACTTCGTCGCCCGGCTTGATGTTCTGCAGGTGCGATGTCAGCGGGCCGTCCGGCACCTTGATCGAAAAGAACTCGAGCTCGTCGGCCCAGGCCGGGCTTGCGATCGAATAGGCACGATAGAGCGGCTTACCATCAACCATCAGACCGATCATCGCGAACTCGCCGGAGCGGAAGCGGAAGCCTTGCGGCCTGGTCATCGTAAAGCGAAAGAGCCGGTCGGTATAATGCGTGACGCTCAGCACCTTCTCGGCGAAAACGCCAGCGGGTACTGCGGAAGCAAATTCATCTGTCTTGGCGGGGGCGTTCATTCTGTCTCTGATCCCGTATTCGTCTTACACGTCATTCCTGGCAGGCTCATTGCGCGAGGCTAATATTATAATATAGACCGAATTGAAAGGCATTCCATTCCATCCGGCAGCGCCGGACTGAAATATGCGTATTCCGGTCAAGATTTCAGCTCGCCGACATTACCTGTATTTTGAGCCTGGAATGCGGCAATTCGACATTGTCAAATTGCCGCAATGGCAAGCCTGTGGCCCCTAGGCCGACTTTGCCGGCAACCGCCGCCAGCTATAGGTCTGCCCGCCTTCGGCATGGCGTGCGGTCGGCTGATAATAGCGCTGAATGCCCGGCAGGCGATTTTCCGACAGCCTCTTCAACGCTGTCTCGTTGGTCACGGCGAAACTATCGATGCCGACGCGCAGCATCAACGGCACCTGATCGATCAGCACATCGCCGACAGCACGCAGCTCCTTGGCATAGCCGAGACGCTGCCGCAACAGCGAGGCATGGCTGAAGGCGCGGCCGTCGCTGAATGCCGGAAAGGCAACGGCGACGATGTCGAGACGATCGAGATAGGGCTGCAGCCGCGTCACGTCGTCCGCCGGCTTGATGACGACGCCGAGGCCGACATCGTTGCTTTCTTCCGCCTTTGCGATCAGGGCATCGAGGCCGAGAAGAAGCTTCTGCGTCTCAGTCGCCTTGACCTCGTCGGTCTCGATGACCCAGGGATCGTTCTCGACGAAGCCGGTTTCACGCCAGATCTTGGTCATATTCAATCTCCTTAGGCCGCTTCGGCTGCCGACGAGGACGCGCCATAGAGCGCAGTCTTGAACGGCTGCGGTCCAACGCGACGATAGGCAACGAGGAAGGTTTCGGAAGGATCCAGGCGGAGGCCGAGATAGGTATCGACAATTGTCTCGATGGCATCGGTCACCTTGTCGGGCTCGAAGCCGCGGCCGATGATCTCGCCGATGGAGGTGTTCTCGTCGCCGGAGCCGCCGAGCGTGATCTGGTAGAGTTCCGCGCCCTTCTTTTCCACGCCCAGCAGGCCGATATGACCGACATGGTGATGGCCGCAGGCATTGATGCAGCCGGAAATCTTGATCTTCAGCTCGCCGATCTCGGCCTGGCGTTCGGCCGAGCCGAAACGCCTGGAAATCTCTTGCGCGACCGGGATGGAGCGTGCATTGGCAAGCGCGCAATAGTCGAGACCGGGGCAGGCGATGATATCGGTGATCAAGCCGGCATTCGCCGTTTGCAAGCCGGCGGCCACGAGGCCGCGATAGACGGCTTCGAGATCGGCCAGTGCGACATGCGGCAGGATGAGGTTCTGCTCGTGGCTGACGCGAATCTCATCGAAAGCGTATTCCTCGGCAATATCAGCCACCGCTTCCATCTGCGCATCCGAGGCGTCGCCGGGTATGCCGCCGATCGGCTTGAGGGAGATCGTGACCATGCCGTAATCGGGGTTCTTGTGCGGCTGCACGTTCTGATGCACCCAGCGCGCAAAATCCGGATCAGCCTTCTTCCAGCGCGCCAGGCTTTCCCAGCCTTCGGCGCGCTCCGGCAGTGCCGGTAATGCGAAATAGGTCGATATCGCCTGAACGTCGGCTTCCGGCAGCTTCAGTTCGGTGTCCCTCAGCTTGTCGAACTCAGCCTCGACCTGACGCGTCAGTTCTTCGGTGCCCGTTTCATGCACGAGGATCTTGATGCGCGCCTTGTACTTGTTATCGCGGCGGCCATGCAGATTGTAAACGCGCATGATCGCCGTCGTGTAGGACAGGAGATCCTGTTCCGGCAGGAAATCGCGGATCAGCTTGGCAACCAGCGGCGTACGGCCCTGCCCGCCGCCGACGTAAACGGCAAAGCCGATCTCGCCCTTGTCGTTCTTCTTCAGATGCAGGCCGATGTCATGCACCTGGATCGCGGCGCGGTCGCGCTCGGCGCCAGTGACGGCAATCTTGAACTTGCGTGGCAGGAAGGAGAATTCCGGGTGAACGGACGACCACTGCCGCAGGATCTCGGCATAGGGCCTTGGATCGGCGACTTCGTCGGCCGCAGCACCGGCGAAATGGTCTGCCGTCACGTTGCGAATGCAGTTGCCCGAGGTCTGGATGGCATGCATCTCGACGGAGGCCAGATCGGACAGCGCATCGGGCATCTCGGACAGCTTCGGCCAGTTGAACTGCAGGTTCTGGCGCGTGGTGAAATGACCATAGCCGCGATCATAGGTGCGTGCGACGTGCGCGAGCATACGCATCTGGCGCGAACTCAGCGTGCCATAGGGAATGGCGATGCGCAGCATGTAGGCATGCAGCTGCAGATAGACACCGTTCATCAGGCGCAGCGGCTTGAAGGCATCTTCCGAAAGTTCACCCGAGAGGCGCCGCTCCACCTGATCGCGGAACTGGGCAACCCGTTCCGCGACAAAGGCGTGGTCGAATTCGTCGTAACGATACATGATTTCCTCAGAGCTTCTCAGGCTGCAATGAATTCGGGATCGGCCGCGGCGTAGCCCGCCGCATATTCCATGGTGGGTCCTTCGGCGCGGATGCGCTCGCGCAGGCGCAACGGCCAAAGCTTGCCGCCGGTTTCCTGAACGTCGATCAGATTGACGTCGACGACCTTGTTATCAGCATAGGCCTTCTTGCCGATCGCTTCCAGCGCAGCTTCCGCTTCTGCATGGCGAGCAACCAAAGCTTCCTGCAGCGATATCGTCCACTCGCCATTTGCGTTCAGCCAAACGGCGACGCCATCGGTGAGGCGGTTTGCGGTCAAAACCTTGTCGACCATCCATCAGCTCCTTGCATAGTCTTGAGCAACGGTCTTACGGCTGACCAGCGGCTCGGATTGTTCAAAATTCGCACCGGCGACGGCATCGCCGATAATGACCATGACCGGCCCGCTCAACTCATCACGGTGCTCAAGATCAGGCAGATCCCTCAATATTCCGTGCATCAGGCGGCGATCGCGGCGGCTCGCGTTCTCGATGATGGCAACGGTCGTCTCAGGCGGCAGACCGGCTTGCATCAGGCGACCGGCGACAGAAGCGGCAACGGTGCGCCCCATATAGACGGCGATCGTCGCACCGGATACGGCGAGGCTTGCCCAATCCGGCAGCACATCGCCGGTCAGATCATGCCCCGTCGTGAAGACCAGCGAAGAAGCGACGCCGCGCAGCGTCAGCGACAGTTCAAAATCGGCAGCAGCAGCGAAGGCCGAGGTAATGCCGGGAACAATCTCATAAGCGATTCCGGCGGCGCGCAGGGCTGCCATTTCCTCGCCCGCGCGACCGTAAACCAGTGGGTCGCCGGACTTCAGCCGCACCACGCGCTTGCCATCGCGGCCGAGCTGAACAAGCAGATCGTTGATCTCTTCCTGCGACTTGCTGTGGCATCCCTTGCGCTTGCCGACGGACAGGCGCTCGGCATCGCGGCGGCTCATATCGACGATCGCCTGCGGCACCAGAGCGTCATAGACGATGACATCGGCTTCCATCATCACGCGCTGCGCCCGCAGCGTCAAAAGATCTTCCGCGCCGGGGCCCGCGCCCACCAGCCATACCCTGCCCTCGACTTTGCGCGACGACCGCAACAGCTCATCGGCCGCCTGCTCCGCCTGCGGGAGATGGCCAGCATTGACGGCATCGGCAACGGGTCCGGAGAAGAACCGCCGCCAGAAGACGCGGCGAGCGACGCCACGCGCGACGAGGCGTTCGACCGGCTTACGGTAACGCGTCGCCAATTCCGCCAACTTCCCGAGCGAGGGAGATAGCATCTGGTCGATCTGCGCCCGGATCATCTGCGCCAGCACCGGCCCCGCACCTTCGGTGCCGATAGCGACGGCGACGGGCGCGCGATTGACGAGAGCCGGCGTATAGAAATCGCAATAATCGGGCTGATCGACGGCGTTTGCAGGAATTCTCTCGGCGCGGGCGGCGTCGACGATCGCACGATCAGCCTCGGCATCGCCGGTAGCGGCAAAGACAAGGGTCGCACCCTTGACCTGATCCGCGGAAAACTCGGCGCGCACGGTCGCGACGCGATTGGCGATGAGGACGGCGTGATAGTCAGCTTCCGGCGCCTGCACATAGGCAACGATCTTGGCCTGCGTGTTCATCAGCAGCCGCACCTTGGCAAAGGCTTCATCGCCATTGCCAAAGACGGCCGCTACCCTTCCTTCTACGCGGAAGAAGGCGGGAAACACCGAAAGTTGTTCAGTCCTGGGAGGCATCGTCATTCCAATTCGAGGTCTGCCGAATATCGCCCTAGAGGCCAAGGGATTGAAGAAACAGAAATTCTAATGCCCGCGCATGAGCGTATTCTTTTGCTCGACATGAGGGGGATTTGAGCAAAACTCACCAGACGAGCAAATTGCGATAAATATAGGAAATCTATAGACTTTTATCATTGACCGATGCCCATATCGGTTTTATTGCCTGTGACAAACACCGCCCGCCCACCATTTGCACATTCCGCCGGACCGGTAATGCCGCTAGATTGGACGAAAATTTTTGGAGCATTTCCTTGTCGGACACTACCATCGCAGCCCGCCTTCTCAACGTTGTAGAACACGACATCCTGCCGCTGACGCGCAGGGGCGTGGCGGCAGGCAATAAGGTTTTCGGAGCTGCTATCCTGCGCAAATCCGACCTCTCGCTTGTGATCGCCGAAACGAACAACGAGCTGGAGAACCCGCTCTGGCATGGCGAAGTGCATGCGCTAAAGCGCTTCTACGAACTGGGCGAGAAGCCGGCGAGCAAAGACCTGATCTTCCTGTCGACCCACGAACCCTGCACCATGTGCATGTCGGCCATCACCTGGGCTGGTTTCGACAATTTCTACTATTTCTTCAGCCACGAAGATTCCCGAGATGCCTTCGCAATTCCCCACGATCTCAAAATCCTGAAGGAAGTCTTCGGCTTGGAGCCGGGCGGCTATAACAGGCAGAATGCGTTCTGGAACAGCTTTGCCATCTCCGATCTTGTGGAGACGGAAGCCGATGCGCGCAAAGGCTTGTTGAAGCGACAGACCGCACGCATCAAGGCAGCCTATGCCGGATTGTCCGACAGCTACCAGGCGTCGAAGAGCGACAACGACATCCCCCTGAATTGAGTTCAGCAAGACCCGAGGCAACGATGGAAGCATCGCGAGACATAAACAGCCTGATCGAAATCATGACGGCGCTGCGAAATCCCGAGAGCGGCTGCCCTTGGGACATCGTCCAGACCTTCGAGACCATCAAGCCCTACACGATCGAAGAGGCCTATGAGGTCGCGGACGCGATCGAACGCAAGGATAACGACGATCTTTGCGACGAGCTCGGCGATCTCCTGCTGCAGGTCGTCTTCCATGCGCGGATCGCCGAGGAGGCCGGCGCCTTTTCATTCGGCGATGTCGTGCATGCCATCACCCGCAAGATGATCCGCCGCCATCCGCATGTCTTTGCGGTCTCCGACGCCAAGACCGAGGATGCGGTGACGCTGCAATGGGATCGGATCAAGGCTGAGGAGAAGCGCGAGCGGGCCGAGCGCCGCGCCAGGAGCGGCGTCACCGAAGATTTCAAGGTTGGTTTCCTGGGTTCGGTGCAGCGGACCTTCCCTGCCCTGACGGAAGCTTTGAAACTCCAGGAGCGCGCCGCCAAAGTCGGCTTCGATTGGTCTGCGCCGGAGCCTATTCTCGACAAGATCGAAGAAGAAATCGGTGAATTGCGGGCAGCGCTGGCGAGCGGTGATAAAGCGAAAGTCAGCGACGAACTCGGCGATCTGATCTTCGCCGTCGTCAATATCGGCCGGCATGTGAACAGCGACCCGGAACAGGCCCTGCGCGGCACGAACACGAAGTTCCGCCGCCGCTTCCATCACATCGAAACGACGCTTGAAGCTGAAGGCGAGACGCTGGAAGGCGCCTCGCTGGAGCAGATGGAAGAGATCTGGCAGGCGGCAAAAGCCATCGAGCGGCAGCTTGCAGGCGTGAAAACGGCGTAAAGCGCGGCGTGTCCCGTTCCTCGCGCTTCAACTCTTTGGTCTCTAGAGCAACTTCAGGAAAAGTGCGCAGCAGTTTTCCGTCCGGAATTGCGTAAAAACAATAAGTTAGAGCAGCTCTCAGATTCCGTGAAGAACTGAACCGCTCTAGCATGTCATTGCCGCAAAACGGCTGCGCACTTTAGCGCGACATGCCTCGAAACCACCTATTCCCAGTCTTCGCGCTGCGGCTTAGGGCCGTTGCCCACGCGCCGTTCCAGTTCCTCAGCCTCGGTCTCCGTCAGACGAACATCGAGCGTCACGGTGCCGTCCTCATTGTCCTCGCGGTTATCGACGATGGCGTGATTGTAGAGCCATGGCAGCAGCGCCAGCTTTTCCACCGGTAGCGTGATCGTCGTTTCCGTCAGCACGCCGGAAAGGCGCAGGCTGATTTCGTCCATCAGACGATCAACGCCCTCGCCGCTTTTCGCCGAAACGGCAATGACGTTTTCTGACGTCGATGCCTTCTGCACGATGGCATCATGCGCTTCCGGCTCCAGGCGGTCGATCTTATTCCAGACCTCAAGGATGCGCTCGGCGCCTTCGGCTTCGCCGATGCCGAGATCGCCGAGAATACGCATCACATCGGCGCTCTGGACCTGATTGTCGTCATCCGAAAGATCTCGCACATGCAGGATCAAATCGGCTTCCAATACTTCTTCGAGTGTCGCGCGGAACGCTGCCACAAGGTGCGTCGGAAGGTCAGAAATGAAGCCGACGGTATCGGAGAGGATGACGGTGCGGCCGTGCGGCAGCTTCATGCGGCGCAGCGTCGGGTCGAGCGTCGCAAACAGCATGTCCTCGGCCAGAACGCCGGCGCCGGTGATGCGGTTGAACAGCGTCGATTTGCCGGCATTGGTATAGCCTACAAGCGCGACAATCGGGTGCGGCACCTTCCGGCGCTTAGCGCGATGGAGCTGGCGGGTCCGAACCACCTGCTCCAGCTCGCGCTCCAGCCGGATGATCCGCTCCTGCAGCATGCGCCGGTCGGCTTCGATCTGCGTTTCACCCGGGCCACCCATGAAGCCGGCACCGCCGCGCTGGCGTTCAAGGTGAGTCCAACTGCGAACCAGCCGGCCCTTCTGATAGTTCAGATGCGCAAGCTCGACCTGCAGCGTGCCTTCCTTGGTGGAGGCGCGGCGACCGAAGATTTCGAGAATGAGGCCGGTGCGGTCGATGACCTTGGCGTTCCATGCCTTTTCAAGATTGCGCTGCTGTACCGGCGTCAGCGGATGATCGACGATGACGAGCCCGGCATTGAATTCATCGAGCAGTGCGAGGATTTCCTCGATCTTACCGGTGCCGAGCAGAGTTGCCGGCCGTGGATCGTTGATCGGGACGATGGAGCCATGGACGACATCGAGGTCGATGGCGAGCGCAAGGCCCTTCGCCTCTTCCAGCCGGCTTTCGGGCGGGCGCGAGACGGAAATGGCGCTATCGGCCTGAGCGGCGCGTGCAGACCGCGCCTGTTTCAGCACAGGCACCACCACGACAGCGCGCATGTCATCCCGGTGCTTTACGGACTCCGGGATGAGGGAATCATTTTTGGTATCGCGTGTCGTGATAATAGCAAGTCCCAGTTAGGATGCGGCTTCTTCGCTCTCGAACATCTGCATCGGCTGACCCGGCATGATCGTCGAGATCGCGTGCTTGTAAACGAGCTGCGAATGGCCATCGCGGCGGAGCAGAACGCAGAAATTGTCGAACGAGGTTACGACACCTGTGAGCTTCACGCCGTTAATCAAGAAAATTGTCAGTGAAATCTTTTGCTTGCGAACAGTATTGAGAAACAAGTCCTGCAAGTTCTGAGAACGTTCCGCCATCGCGCCGCTTCTTTCTTTTTTGCCGACCTAAGTCGGTGAAATATCATGATATACAGAGACCCCGGGACCGGAGATGCCCTCATTCTCTCCTACCCAGCGCATGTTGGTATCAAATCGCAGTCTTTTCCGCAACGTCGAAAAAGGCTTCGCGAATTTTCTGTGACATGCTGCCCGGATGGCCGTTGGCAATGGTTTCGCCGTCGATGGAAACGACCGGAAAACATATGCTTGTCGCGGCCGTGATGAACACTTCGCGCGCCTCCATCATCTCCTCGACCGAGAAGAATCGCTCGACAATCGTCACGCCGAGCTTGGCTGCGACGTCCATCAGGGTCGTTCGGGTGATGCCGCGCAGGATGCCATGTTCGGCCGGACGGGTGACGAGATTTCCGTCGTGATCGACGATCCAGACGTTGGTGGCAGCGCCTTCCTTCACCATCCCGTGGTGGTCGATATAGATCGCTTCCTGCGCTCCGGCTTCCTTGGCCTGCTGGCGAGCCATGGCATTCGGAAGCAGGCCGACGGACTTGATATCGACCCGGTCCCAGCGATTGTCGCGGACGGTGATCGCCTTGATGCCGCTGGCGTTCTTCTTGGCGATGACAGACTGATCGGTGCTCTTGGCGGTAACGACGATCGACGATGGCGTGCCCGCCGGCGGGAAGACATGATCGCGCCGGGCGACACCGCGCGTCACCTGCAGGTAGAACAGGCCGTTGCGAACACGATTGCGTCGCAGCGTCTCGCGAATCACAAGGATTAGCGCCGAGCGCGTCATAGGCCAGGCGATACGCAGTTCGCTCAGCGAGCGGTTGAGGCGATCGAGATGGCGCGTCAGGTCGACGATCACGCCATGACGAACCTCGCAAACCTCATAGACGCCATCGGCGAACTGATAGCCGCGATCCTCGATATGCACCGCGGCATCGCTGTGGTTCACGTAGCGACCATTCACATAAGCTATTCTCGGCATGGAAGCCCCTGATCAGAATTCTATAATTTGAAGTGCCGGATTGCCGCTCAGACGCCCAGTGACTTCAGCTTGCGATGCAGCGCCGAACGCTCCATGCCGACAAATTCCGCCGTGCGCGAGATATTGCCGCCGAAGCGATTGATCTGGGCGATGAGATAATCGCGCTCGAACATTTCGCGTGCTTCGCGCAGCGGCAAGGTCATGATGTGATAGTCATTCTTGGCTGATACCTTCGGCAGCATGTCGCCGAGATCGGTCGGCAGCATTTCGGCCGTGATCGGCGTATCCGCGCCGTCCGAACGCGCCAGGATCATCAGGCGCTCGATATTGTTGCGCAGCTGGCGGATGTTGCCCGGCCAGTCATGCGCCTGCAGCACCGCCATCGCGTCATCGCCGATCCGGCGTGGGCGGATGCCGGCCTGTTCGGAAATCTGCCGCATGAGCTGATCGACGAGGAAGGGAATGTCCTCGCGCCGCTCGGCAAGCGCCGGAACACGAACCGGAACGACGGCGAGGCGATGATAGAGATCTTCGCGGAACAGGCCTTCGGCGATGTGGCTTTCGAGATTATAGGCCGTGGACGAGATGATGCGCACATCCACCTTCACCCGCTTCGAACCGCCGACACGCTCGAACTGCTGGTCGACCAGCACGCGCAGGATCTTGTTCTGCGTCTCGCGCGGCATTTCGCCGACCTCGTCGAGATAGAGAATGCCGCGATGGGCCTCTTCGAGAGCGCCGATCTTGCGCGCCTGTCCCGGCGAGCCCTCGGTGCCGAACAGCGCGATTTCCATGCGTTCGGGCGTGATCGTCGCCGCATTCAGCGCCACGAACGGACCATTGGCTCGGGTCGACTTCTTGTGCATCATCCGGGCCACGAGTTCCTTGCCGGAACCGGACGGGCCGAAGATCATGACGCGGCTGTTGGTCGGCGAGACCTTGTCGATCGTTTGGCGCATCTGCGAAACGGCAACCGAGGTGCCGATCAGCTCCACGGCATCGCCGGTGCGGCGCTTCAGCTCGGAGACCTCGCGCTTTAGCTTGGAATTCTCCAGCGCGCGCTCGGCAATCAGGATCAGACGATCCGCCTTGAACGGCTTCTCGATGAAGTCGAAAGCGCCGCGCTTGATGGCGGAAACGGCCGTCTCGATATTGCCGTGACCGGAAATCATGACCACGGGCAGCTCCGGATGGCGTGCCTTGATTTCGTCGAGCAATGCGAGGCCGTCGAGCTTGCTTCCCTGCATCCAGATATCGAGGAAGATCAGACGCGGCGCTCGATCAGAAATTGCGGCCAGCGCACTGTCGCTATCATGCGCCGTGCGGGTTTCGTGCCCCTCATCCGAGAGAATTCCCGAAACGATTTCGCGAATGTCTTCCTCGTCGTCGACTACGAGAATATCAGATGCCATAGACGCTTTCCTTATCACTTGCTGGCTGGGCGACGGCGGCTTGCTCACGGCGCGGCAAATGCACGCGGATCATGGCCCCCCTACCCTGGTCGAATTCTGCGGGAGCGTCGTGAAGTTCGAGCTGTCCGCCATGGTCTTCAATGATCTTCTTGACGATGGCGAGGCCAAGGCCGGTGCCCTTCTCGCGCATCGTCGTGTAAGGTTCGAGAATGCTGTGCCGGTTCTCCACCGGCAGACCGCGGCCGTTGTCGATGACATCGACGGTGAAGCGATCGCGTTCCGGATCCAGCGATGCTCGCACGAGGATTTTCGGCTGCTCGCGCGCCTGATCGCTTGGCACGCCTTCGATCGCTTCGACGGCGTTCTTGATGAGATTGCCGAAAGCCTGGCCCAGCATTCGCGCATCGAACATGCCTTCCAGCCGCTCATCGCCCAGGTCTCGTTCAAACTTGACGTGGTTGTTGCCCATTTCACGCAGGAACACCGAGTCGCGCAGAATATCCCGCAGGTCGCTCGGCTCCATGGTCGGCTTCGGCATGCGGGCAAAGGAGGAGAATTCGTCGACCATGCGGCCGATATCGCCCACCTGCCGGATGATGGTGTCCGTGCACTGGTCAAAGACCGGACGGTCGGCCTCGGCGATGTTCTTGCCGAAACGGCGGCGGATACGCTCGGCGGATAGCTGGATCGGCGTCAGCGGGTTCTTGATTTCATGCGCGATGCGGCGCGCGACGTCGGCCCAGGCGGTCGAGCGCTGCGCGATGACCAGGTCAGTGATGTCGTCGAGGGTGATAACGTAGGATTCATTGGCATCGCGCGCTTCCTCACGCGTCACCTGGACGCTGAGCGTACGCACTGTTCCACCGCGAACCAGGCTGATCTGCTTGCGGAAATCGTTGCGATGGCGCGTCGTGGCTTCCGTCACGACTTGCTCGACTTCGGGCGCGATCTCAACCAGATTCTTGCCGATCAGCTCGTCGCTTTTCAGCGACAGCAGATCTTCGGCCGAAGTGTTGACGATGGTGATGCGCCGATCATGTTCGACGCCGATCACGGCCGCCGTCACGCCCGACAGCACGGCCTCGATGAAGCGGCGGCGGTCGTCGACCTCATCTTTCGCTTCCAGAATTTCATCCCGCTGCGTGCGGATTTCCGAGATCATCTTGTTGAAGGTGCGCGACAGGCTGCCGACGTCGCCGTCAGCCGAGCGCACCGGCACGAGCACATTCATATTGCCTGAGGCGACGTTGTCGGCCGCGCTGATGAGGAGGCGGATCGGCCGCACGATACGGTCGGCGATGGCGATGGCGGTCCAGATCGCAGCCAGCAGCACGATGAGTGCAAAGCCGATGTAGAGAACGGCAAAGGCGATCTGGAGCGACATTCGCCCTTCTTCCATCGCCTTGTATTCGACGGTGTTGTCCTCGACCATCCGCATGGCGTTCATGACCCGCGGGTCGACGGCACGCACGGTGTAGAGGAACGAGCCAGGGATTTCATCGAGCTTGATGACCGCGCCGACGAGGTTGGTCACACCGGGCGGGATGAGCGTCGGCTGACCATTGGCCGACGAGTCGAGCGCGTCCTTCGGAATAGCCGGCAGTGGCCGCTCGGTCTTGATTTCGGCCTGGACGATGGCGCTGCCGTCGCGGCGTACAAGGAAGGCACCAAGCAACCCGCGGCCCCGGGCCTGGCGGGTCATCAAATCGGCAAAGCCCGTGCGATCCAGACTGTAAAGCGAACGATTGCGCTCCAGATCGTTCGCCATCGAAACTGTCTGGCCCTGCAGATAGCTCGCATTTTCCATCAGATAGGCTTGCGCGACATTCTGCGAGGAGCTGATGATCTGCTGGGTGCGCACGCCGAACCAGCGGTCTAGGCCCACATTCAGCGTCAGGCTCGCGACGATGGCGACCAGAATTGCCGGCGTGATCGCCACGATCGAAAAGAGGGCGACGATGCGGATATGCAAACGTGCTGCCGCGCGGCCTCGGCTGCGCGCCTTCATCAGCCGCGCGACCTCGCGCACGATCAGCGCGATCAGCCCGAACACGAACAAGCCGTTGATGACGACCGAGGTAAAGACCACCGAGGATGTAGGGCCTACAGGCGTCAGCCCGAGTAGCATCAGCAGCGTGGCAATCGCGCACAGCAACGCGCCGCCGGCCAAGACGAGGCCAGGGAGGGCGAAGGAAGCACGACGGTCAGTCACCTTGACAGCCGCTTCGTCGCTCGCCGCCGGCGACACCGCGTCCTTGGTCATTCCAATCATCTCCACGCTCGAACGACAATCGGCGCCCCGTTCAATCCGCGCAGCCGCGATTTTGACGCCAGCTGTGGCGGCAACGCGAGGCGGAAACTCTCGTTCGATCTCGTTTGAAAGCGAAACAATTACTTCAAATCATCATTGCAATAGGCTGAAAAATCAGACGAATTCCATTTAAAATGGAAAAGCGTCAGACGAATCGCCATCGCAAAACGACGAATCTGCTGCGTGACCTTTAAGCAACGCATTGTGGCGAAAATGCAACGCTTCGGATTGCCTTGTCAAGCCGTGCGCGAGCTTCTGTAAACCGAAACTCCCAGTTCTCTTATCTTTTTGCGCAGCGTATTGCGGTTCAGACCCAGAAGATCGGCAGCCTTGATCTGGTTGCCGCGCGTGGCGGTCAATGCGGCAAGGATCAGCGGATATTCCATTTCCGTCAGAACGCGGTCGTAGAGACCGGGTGGCGGGAGATTCTCGCCGAATCCGGCAAAATAGGTCCGCATATTCTCTTCCACCGCCTGGGCGATAGTCATCGTACCGGTGCGAACCGGCCCCTTTTCGATCGGGCTGTCGGGCACGTCGGCGCGCAGTTCCGCATCGATGATCTCCTTGGTGATGATATCCTGCGGATAGAGCGCCATCAGCCGGCGGATAAGGTTTTCCAGCTCGCGGACGTTGCCGGGCCAGGGATAGGCTTTCATCAATTCGAGCGCTTCCTGATCGAAGCGCTTGGAACCCAAGCCTTCCTTTTCGGCTTGCTGCACGAAATGGCGCACGAGATCGGGAATATCCTCGGCGCGGTCGCGCAGCGGCGGCAGGCGCAACGGCACGACGTTGAGGCGGTAGTACAAGTCCTCGCGGAACAGGCCCTGATTGATCGCCTGTTTCAGATCCTTGTTGGTGGCCGCGACGATACGAACGTCGGTGCGGATCGGCGTGCGACCGCCGACCGTCGTATACTCGCCCTGCTGCAGCACGCGCAGCAGGCGCGTCTGCGCATCCATCGGCATATCGCCGATTTCATCGAGAAACAGAGTGCCGCCTTCGGCCTGCTCGAAGCGACCGGTGGAGCGCGCCTGTGCGCCGGTGAAGGCCCCCTTTTCATGGCCGAAGAGCTCGGATTCGATCAGGTCGCGCGGGATCGCAGCCATGTTGATAGCCACGAAAGGACCATTGCGGCGCTTGCCGTAGTCGTGAAGGGCGCGTGCCACGAGTTCCTTGCCCGTACCGGATTCACCGGTGATCATCAGCGTGAGATCGGTCTGCATCAGGCGCGCGAGCACGCGGTAGATTTCCTGCATTGCGGCGGAACGACCGACAAGCGGCATGCCGTCCTGTATGTCGTCGTCGATCTTCGTCGGCTTGCGCTTCGGCTCGGACAATGCCCGGCCGACGATCGCGATCAGTTCCGTCAGGTCGAACGGTTTCGGCAAATAGTCATAGGCGCCCTTCTCGGATGCCTTGATCGCCGTCATGAAGGTATTCTGCGCGCTCATGACCAGGACAGGCAGATCCGGTCTCGCCTTCTTGATGCGGGGCAGCAGATCGAATGCATTTTCGTCGGGCATGACGACGTCGGTTACGACAAGGTCGCCTTCGCCGGCGGAAACCCAACGCCAGAGCGTGGCGGCATTGGAGGTGATGCGCACATCATAACCTGCACGGCTTAAAGCCTGATTGAGCACGGTACGAATGGCCGCATCGTCATCGGCGACAAGGATCGTGGCTGTCATCGAGTAGTCCCTGTAGAGTTCGGAAAGGGGGCGTCTTCAAGCGTGATGCCTTTGGAAGCCGGCATCAAAACGCGGAAAGTGGTGCGATGGTTCTGGCTGTCGCATTCGACGATGCCGCCATGATCGCCGATGATCTTGGCGACCAGCGCCAGGCCGAGGCCAGTACCGTTCGTCTTCGTCGTGATGAACGGATCGAAGAGATGCGGCACGAGATCGGCCGGTACGCCGGGACCATTGTCGATCACGCAGAATTCCAGCGGCAGCGAGATCTTCTCGCGCGTGCCGGCGACCGAAAGGCGAATGCCTGGACGGTAGGCCGTCGTCAGCATGATCTCGCCATCCTGCCGGTCGCCAACCGCTTCGGCGGCATTCTTCACCAGATTGAGGAAGACCTGTACGAGCTGGTCTCTGTTGGCAAAAACTGCCGGCAGCGACGGGTCGTAATTCTCCGACAGTTTGATGTTGCGGGCAAAACCGGCCTTGGCGACTGCCTTCACATGATCGAGGACGGAATGGATATTGACGGGCACGCGATCGACAGGCCGCTCATCGGAGAAGACCTCCATGCGATCGACCAGTGACACGATACGGTCGGTCTCGTCGCAGATGAGGCGCGTCAGCGCGCGATCGTCATCCTCGACGGACTGTTCGAGCAACTGTGCGGCGCCGCGAATGCCCGACAGTGGATTCTTGATCTCGTGCGCCAGCATGGAGGCAAGGCCGGTGACCGAGCGGGCGGCAGCGCGATGGGTCAGTTGCCGGTCGATCTTGTCCGCCATCGAGCGTTCCTGGAACACCACCACTACGGAGCCGGGCTCGCTGGAAACCGGCGCTACGTAGAGATCCACCAGCTTATCCTGTCCGAGACGCGGCGAGCTGAGGTCGACACGATATTCGTTGACGGGTCCGCGGCGCTCGCGCACCTGGTCGATCAGCGCCAGCAATGGGCTCCCGAACGGTATGAAGGTCGAAATCTTGTAGCGCGACAGATGCGAGGCGCTGGCGCCGAAGAAGGCTTCGGCCTCCCAGTTGGCAAAGGCAATGAGACCCGCCTCGTCGACCATGACGACGGGGTTCTGGATCGCGTTGAGAACGGCCATCGCCACGGAATTGGCCGCGTTGTCACCGGCCCCGGAGCTGAGTTTCGAAGTCATGCAGCCTCCTGGACGCATTGAGCGAGATCGGCGCCTGCCTGCAGTGCGGCATGGAACAATGCGGCCACCTCGCCACTGTCTTTCGACGTCATGATTTTCGCCTTGTCCGCACCTGTCGTCGCCGGCGCATAGCGATCGAGATACCAGGCCAGATGCTTGCGCGCATGGCGGATGCCAACCGCCTCGCCGTAAAACTCCAGCATCATCCGGTAGTGTTCGAGCGCGACCTCGACAATCTCCTGTCGGTCCGGCTCGCGATGACCAGCCAGAACGCCCGCATGCCACGGACGGCCCTGACAACCGCGGCCGATCATGACGGCATCAGCACCGGAGCGCCGCAGGATTTCCGCGGCATCTTCCACCGTCTCGACATCGCCATTGGCGACCAGCGGGATGGAAACGACATCGCGCACCGCGCGGATCGCATCCCAATCCGCCCTGCCCTCATAGAACTGCATGCGTGTGCGGCCATGAATGGTGACGAGCTGGATACCAGCCTCTTCGGCACGGCGTGCGATATCAGGCGCATTGATGGAGTTCTCATCCCAGCCAAGCCGCATCTTCAAGGTCACGGGAATGTTCACCGCGCCAACCGTCGCTTCGATCAATGCCAGCGCATGATCCGGGTCGCGCATCAGCGCCGAGCCGGAATAGCCACCGATGACCTTTTTGGCTGGGCATCCCATGTTGATATCGATGATATCGGCACCATTATCAGCGGCGATCTTTGCTGCCTCGGCCATCCAATGCGCTTCGCGGCCGGCAAGCTGCACCATATGCGGCCTCAATCCCGCACTCTTCAGACGCGCCCAGGATTCAGCCGTATCCTGCACCAGCTCGCGGCTTGCGACCATTTCCGTGACGACCAGGCCGGCACCGTAACGCAAAGCGAGCTGCCGGAACGGCAGATCGGTCACACCCGACATCGGCGCCAGGATGACGCGATTTCGGATTGATACGGAACCGATGGAAAATGGGGCTGCAAGCTTGGAGGAAAACAAATGATTATCTTTCGGGCACACCATACATCTGCACTATTTTTAGACACGGTTTAAATGTTTGCCAAGGGGTTTCGGAAAATCCCGATATTTTTGGGGCAAATGCTGGAAAATACTCAATTGAGGCGATAGACCCTGCTGAAGCAGGATCCCGCCTTGGCGATCTATCTAGGATGCGCTTATTCAAAGGAAAGCTCCGCTCTTTTCAAAGCCATGCAAGAGACCGAGCCTTTCATCTTTCGGGGGTTTATGACGCAAATGCATTCAACGCAACCGCTGTCGGTGGGAATAGTGATCGTTGCCGCCGGGCGCGGCGAACGGGCAGGTTCTCCCGAAGAAGGCCCCAAGCAATATCGTCCGATCGGCGGCAGAGCGGTTATTGCGCATACGCTTGAAAGATTCGTGACATGGCCGCAGGCGTCGAAGATCGTCGTCGTCATCCACCGTCACGATGAAAACCTGCTTCGGGCGGCGTTGGAGCAAGTTGCGGATCTGCCTGAGATCGAGATCGCCTTCGGCGGCACGACCCGCCAGCAATCCGTGCTTGCCGGGCTAAGGCAACTGAAGAACAGCGGCGTGACGCATGTCATGATCCATGACGCGGTACGTCCCTTCTTCGACCATGATCTGCTGGATCGCGTCGCCGCAGCCCTTGCCGCGGGAGCGCCTGCCGTGCTGCCCGCCATGCCGGTCACCGACACGCTGAAGCGCGGGGACGCAAGCGGGCTGGTGATCGCGACGGTTCCCCGCACCGGGCTTCACGCTGCGCAGACGCCGCAATCCTTCCTATTCAGTGATATCCTTGCTGCGCATGAGAAAGCAGCAGCCGAGGGCAAAAGCGATTTCACAGACGATGCGGCGATTGCGGAATGGTGTAACCTGCAGGTGACATTGGTGACCGGTAGTGCCGACAATGTGAAACTGACGATCAAGAGGGATATTGCCATGGCCGATGAAAAGCTCAGCGCCGGTCTGCTGCCCGACGTGCGCACCGGCAACGGCTATGACGTGCACCAGCTGGAGCCCGGCGACGGCGTGACCCTTTGCGGCGTCTTCATTCCGCATGATCAGAGGCTGAAGGGGCATTCAGACGCCGATGTTGCCTTGCACGCCCTCACGGATGCGCTGCTCGCCACATGCGGCGCCGGCGATATCGGCGACCATTTTCCGCCGTCTGATCCGCAATGGAAGGGCGCCCCCTCCCGCATCTTCATCGAGCATGCGGCAAAGATCGTGCGCGAGCGCGGCGGCACCATCATGAATGCGGACGTCTCTCTGATTGCCGAAGCGCCAAAGGTCGGGCCGCATCGCGACGTCATGCGCGCCAAGCTCTCGGAGTTTCTCGGCATCAGCCTCGATCGCTGTTCGGTCAAGGCAACGACCAACGAGAAAATCGGCTTCGTCGGGCGCCGCGAAGGCATCGCGGCTATCGCCACGGCGACCGTCGTCTATCGCGGAGGCAAGGCATAATGCATTTCCCGAATGAGATTCTCGCGCTCGCACAGAAGATCGTCACGGACTTCACGGCAAAGGGCTGGATGGTCGCTACAGCCGAATCCTGTACCGGCGGGCTCATCGCCGGCGCGCTGACGGAAATTCCAGGCTCGTCCGCCGTCGTCGATCGCGGCTTCGTGACCTATACGAACACCGCCAAGATGGAGATGCTCGGCGTGCAGGAGCAGACACTAGCGCAGTTCGGCGCAGTGTCGAAGGAAACGGCGCTGCAAATGGTGCACGGCGCCCTGTTCCGCTCCCGGGCCGATTTTGCAGTGGCCGTGACCGGTGTCGCCGGCCCCGGTGGCAGCTCTGCAGAAAAGCCCGTGGGGCTCGTCCATCTTGCCGCTAGGGCGCGCAACGGTGCCCTCATCCATCACGAAATGCGTTATGGCGATGTCGGGCGCGATCAGGTTCGGATCGCCACCTTGAAGACGGCATTGGAGATGTTCGTCGCTCTCAGTCAATGACCGGGAGCAGCTTTACGCATATATTTTGCTCGCGCGCGTCTCGAAGGCATCCGTGAACATGCGGAAGGCCCGGTCGAACATCGAACCCATCAGGGCGCCGAGAATGCGGCTTTTGAACTCGTAGTCGATGAAGAAATCGATGACGCTGCCGCCATTCTCCGACGGCGTGAAGCGCCAGCGATTGTCGAGATACTTGAAGGGGCCGTCGATATATTTCACATCGATGGCGCGTTCCGCCTTGTTCAACAGTACTTGCGTTGTGAAGGTCTCGCGGATCGCCTTGTAGCCGACAGTCATATCGGCAATCAGCAGGATCTTGCCGTCGCGCTCCTTGCGGCTACGGACAACGAGCGCTTCGCAGAGCGGCAGGAACTCCGGATAGCGCTCCACGTCGGCGACGAGGTCGAACATCTGATCGGGTGAATGCGGAACGGGGCGATGAGTTTCGAAGTGAGGCATGAGCCGCAATTAAGCAGGACGGCCGAGAAGATCAAGAAGCTGACGCATTTCGCCGCGGGATTTCAGCTGCAAAACAGGGACATCCGGGCCGTGCTGTGCAAGTCCGCCAAGAACGCGTGGCGTGAATTTCTCCTCGAACGTCCAGATGAAGCGCAGGAATTCCCAATCGACCTTCTCGATGCAGCCGGGTGCCATTTCCGGGCGCGTGCGGCCCATCCATTTGATCCAGCGGGAGACCACGCCCCAGATGCACAGGAGGCGCGGCATTCGCACCCAGATGACGAAATCCGTGCGCGGCAGGCGCACATCGAATGTCGAGGGATTGGTGCCATCCATGATCCACCGCTCGCCTTGCACCTTGGCGACAATGATGGCGCGCTGCTCATCCCTGTCGCGCTGAACCCAGCCCGGCAGCCACAGAATATCGCGATCGATCGAGACATAGGCCAAGCCGAAGCGCGCGGCGATCTTTTGCGATAGGGTCGACTTGCCGCCGCCGGAACAGCCCATGACGAGAATGCGGTTCGCCTTGCGGATATGATCGACCGCTTCGACGAGATCGTACACCTCGCTATGCAATGCAGGCATCGTCACTTGATCCATGACAGCCTCTCAGGTCTTGCTTCGGAGACGCGACAGCAATTCCTCGCCATCGCGATAGGACCTCAGTGTCACCATCGGCACGTTGTGGCCGTGTTGTACCAGCATCTGCTGAAGCTCCGGCGCTGAGTTGCGCTCGAACGTCCAGGTGTAATGCAGGAATTTCCAGTCCAGCCGTTCGGGGCATCCGGGAGCCATTTCTGGCCGCGACCGGCCCCTATAACGCAGCCAGCGGGAAATGACGCCCCTCAATGCAACATGCCGTGGAGACCTTCGCCATATGACGATATCGGCACGTGGCAGCCGCAACGGCAGGGTTCCCGGGCTGTTGCCGTCCATGATCCAACGCGACCCGGCAACCGCCTGCTCGATCAACGCAACGGACTGCGGACGTGGTCGCAGCTTCCAGCCCGGTAACCAGAAGATATCCCGATCCATCGACACATAGGCAAGGCCGCGCAGGGATGCGATCGCCTGCGCCAACGTACTCTTGCCGGTGCCGGAACAACCGATGACAAGGACACGATCCGCCGCCTCGAGGATGCGTGCGGCCCGATCTATATCGACGGCATGGGAAAGCGCCTGCGGCGCGACGATCTGCTCCACGGTCCAGCTCCATAGTCGAATCTAAAGTGCCGACACCGGTCACAAACGGCGGCGTGTTCCCTAAGCCGCCCACATGACGAACAGATGACGGCGCGAACAAAAACCGCGGCACAATCGCCGCGGTTCGTTCAAAAAGGCAAGACTGGATGTTGTCGGGCTCACTCGGCAGCGAGCAACAGTTTCTTGGCGCGAGCAGCCCGCAGCCGCTCGAAATCGTCACCGGCATGATGCGAAGAGCGCGTAAGCGGGCTGGAAGCGACCATCAGGAAGCCTTTGGTGTAGGCCACCGTTTCATAGGACTTGAATTCCTCCGGCGTGACGAAGCTCATCACCTGGTGATGCTTGCGCGTCGGTTGCAGGTACTGACCGATGGTCAGGAAGTCGACATCGGCCGTGCGCAAATCGTCCATCAGCTGCAGGACTTCGTTACGCTCTTCTCCGAGCCCTACCATGATCCCCGACTTGGTGAACATGGTCGGATCCAGTTCCTTGACCCGTTGCAACAGGCGGACCGAATGGAAATAGCGCGCACCGGGGCGAACCGTCAGATAGTTGCCCGGCACGGTTTCCATATTGTGGTTGAAGACATCAGGCTTGGCGGCAACGACGCGCTCCAATGCACCCGGCTTCTTCAGGAAGTCAGGCGTCAGGATCTCGATCGTGGTTGCCGGCGAAGCGGCGCGGATCGCCCAGATCACCTTTTCGAAATGCTCGGCGCCACCGTCTTCCAGATCGTCACGGTCGACCGAGGTGATGACGACGTGGCTGAGGCCCATCTCCTTGACGGCCTTGGCGACGTTTTCCGGCTCCGCCATATCGAGAGCATTCGGTTTGCCGGTCGCCACGTTGCAGAAGGCGCAGGCACGCGTGCAGATTTCGCCCATGATCATGAAGGTGGCGTGCTTCTTGTCCCAGCACTCGCCGATGTTCGGGCAGCCGGCCTCTTCGCAGACCGTGACGAGCTTGTGCTCCTTCACGATCGAGCGCGTCTCGGCATAGCCCTTCGACGTCGGCGCCTTCACGCGGATCCAGTCCGGCTTGCGCAGGACTTCGGTATCGGGCCGATGCGCCTTCTCCGGGTGTCTTATGCGCTTGGCTTCCGGGTTGATCGTGTCGAGAATGGTGACCATGAAACGTCTACTTTCCGCCGCTCAAATGCGGCCCTTCATCGCCGTGCGACTTTGGCGAGGAATATCAGAATGCATGCACCAATGAAACCGGTGATGAAAAAGCTGAGACGGCCGCCAGGTACGCCGACATGCAGAGCCACCAAAAGCCCCGCAGCGACGACCGAGCCGGCGATACCGAGGATGATGTTGAGAATGATCCCATAGCGCGCATCCATCAGCTTGCCTGCGAGCCAGCCCGCGAGACCGCCGATGATGATCAGACCCAGCCAACCCACGCTTTCCATCAAACCCTCGTTTCAAGCGCCTTGAGGATAATCCCGCCGAGCGCCGCGTTGCGTCTTACCGATGATGCGCTAGACGATCAATCTCGCCAGCAGCACCACAACGATCGCGCCGACGGTGGCATGGATGATCTCCACCACCAGCGCATTTTCTATGCCGAGCGAAATCCCGAAATACTGGAACAGGAAGCCACCCACGAAAGCGCCGATCACGCCGCTCACCAGGCAACTGATGAGGCCGCCGCCACCGACAATCAGGCTTGCGAGAAAACCCGCCACCAGACCGATAAGAAGAAAGACGACCCAACCTTGCGCAGCGATAGACATGTTGATTTCCTTTCCTGTTTTCCACCCCTCCGATAAAGGGCGTGGCAGGAAATTATCAAGCGTTCAGCACGCGACCATAGGCGTCCAGCACCGCTTCCTTCATCGTTTCCGAAACGGTCGGATGCGGGAAGATCGTGTGCATCAGCTCTTCTTCCGTCGTCTCCAGGTTCATCGCGACGACGAAGCCCTGGATGAGTTCTGTCACTTCGGCGCCAACCATGTGCGCGCCCAGAAGCTCGCCGGTCTTCTTGTCGAAGATGACCTTGCAGAGACCTTGGTCTTCGCCAAGCGCAATCGCCTTGCCGTTGGCAACGAAGGAGAAGCGGCCGACGCGGATATCGCGGCCGAGTTCCTTGGCCTTGGCTTCGGTCAGGCCGACTGAGGCAACCTGCGGGTGGCAATAGGTACAGCCCGGAACCTTGCTCTTGTCCGTCGGGTGAACATTCGGCAGGCCGGCGATCTTCTCGATGCAGACAACGCCCTCATGCTCGGCCTTATGGGCCAGCATCGGCGGGCCGGCGACGTCGCCGATCGCGTAGATGCCCGAAACGTTGGTCTTACCGTAACCATCGATAACCACGCAGCCGCGGTCTGTCTTCACGCCAAGCGCCTCGAGGCCGAGGTTTTCGATGTTGCCCTGCACGCCGACGGCCGAAATCATGCGGTCGGCAACGATCTGCTGAACCTTGCCGTCTTCGGTTTCGACATGGGCGGTGATGCTGTTGGCAGCCTTGTCGACCTTCGTGACCTTCGCATTGGTGAAGATCTTCAGGCCACGCTTTTCAAGCTGCTTGCGGGCGATGCCGGAGATTTCGGCGTCTTCGACCGGCATGACCGTCGGCATGACTTCGACGACAGTAACGTCGACGCCCATCGAGCGATAGAAGCTTGCGAATTCGATGCCGATGGCACCCGAGCCCATGACGAGCAGCGATTTCGGCAGGAAGTCCGGCTTCAGCGCTTCGAAGTAGGTCCAGATCAGCTTGCCATCCGGCTCGATGCCCGGCAGCGCACGCGGGCGGGCGCCGGTGGCGACGATGATGTGCTTGGCGGTATAGGTGCCCTCGCCCTTGACGTTCTTCGGCACCGGATGCTGCGGCTCGACCACCGGCTTGGTCGACTTGCTGACGACGATCTCGCCGGGCTTCGTGATCTTGGCTTCGCCCCAGATGACATCGACCTTGTTCTTCTTCATCAGAAAGCCGACGCCGTTGTTCAAACGGGCGGAAACGCCGCGCGAGCGGGCAACGACCGCCTTCACATCCGCGCTCACCTTGCCTTCGAGAACGAGGCCGTAATCTTTCAGATGGTTGGAATGATCGAGAATTTCAGCCGAACGGAGCAGCGCCTTTGTGGGTATGCAGCCCCAGTTGAGGCAGATGCCGCCCAGGTGCTCGCGCTCGACGATCGCCGTCTTCAGGCCAAGCTGGGCGGCGCGCACGGCGGCGACATAACCGCCCGGACCGGAGCCGATGATAATGACGTCGTAATTCTCAGCCATGTGTTTCCTGCCTTATTGGTGGCGGCGGATCGAAGCCGGCGCCTTGACTGTATCAGAGACCGAGCATCATCCGCACGATCGGCTCGAGGCCGCGACCGAGCGCCCGGGTATTTTCAGCATCGAGATGTACGCCATCGAGCGGCGTGGTGACGGCGACCGTATTGGCATCGAAGAAGCCGCAGCCCAGCTCGTCAGCCAGATCGCTATAGAGCGTCGGCAGCTTGCTCGATTCCTTGACTGCGCCGAGATAGCTGGCCGCAAAAGCAGCATTGGCGGTCTCGGAGATTGTCGGCGGGGCGACGATGAGGATATCGGGCACCTCGTAGTCGAACCCCCAAGCATGATTGCGCACGAGCTGGACCAAGCGGCTGATGCCCTGCAGAGCGGCGAAAGCCGAGCCGGCGACGACCGGCTTCATATCGTTGGTGCCGAGCAGGATAATCACGAGATCGAGCGGGTTGTGGCTCTGCAAGATCGTCGGCAGAATCCTCGCACCGTTGCGATCGCAATCGGCGAGATGATCGTCGAACGCCGTCGTGCGGCCGTTCAATCCTTCCGGGATCACGCGAACCTGGTTGCCGAGCGCCTTTTGCAGCACGCTCGGCCACCGATCCTCATAGGCATGACGGCCGACCGTTTCGGCACTGTAGCCCCATGTCAGCGAGTCGCCGTAACACAGAACAGTCTTGGTCATTCATGCCTCCGTATCGCAGCAAGGCTCAGACGAGCATCCCCATCGGATTTTCGATGTAGCCCTTGAAGGCTGCCAGGAGCTCGGCGCCAAGCGCACCGTCGACGGCACGATGGTCGGTCGACAGCGTGACGGTCATCACGGTGGCAATCGCCATTTCGCCCTTCTTGACGATGACGCGCTGTTCGCCCGCGCCGACGGCCAGGATGGTCGCATGCGGCGGGTTGACGACGGCAGCGAAGTTCTTGACGCCCATCATGCCCATGTTCGACACGGCCGTGGTGCCACCCTGATACTCCTCAGGCTTCAGCTTGCGCTCCTTGGCGCGCTTGCCGTAATCCTTCATCTCGTTGGAGATGGTGGAGAGCGTCTTCTGGTCGGCGCTGCGGATGATCGGCGTGATCAGGCCGCCCGGAATGGAAACGGCAACGCCGACATCGGCATGCTTGTGCTTGACCATGTTGCTGTCGGTCCAGGATACGTTGGCATCCGGAACGTCACGCAGTGCCAGCGCCAGGGCCTTGATGACCATGTCGTTGACCGAGAGCTTATAGGCCGGCACACCGTCCTTCGACTTCGGAGCGGAATCGTTGAGCTGCGTGCGGAGCGCCAGAAGCGCATCGAGTTCGCAATCGACCGAGACGTAGAAGTGCGGGATCGTCTGCTTGGATTCCTGCAGGCGCTTGGCGATCGTCTTGCGCATACCGTCATGCGGCACCAGCTCGTAGGAACCGGGCTCGAACAGCTTGAGGATGGCATCGTCCGACATGCCCTTCGGTGCTGCCGGAGCAGCAGCGGCAGCCGGCTGTGCAGCCGGTGCTGCTGAGGGAGCAGCCTTTGCAGTGCCGCCGGAAATCGCAGCCTCGATATCCTTCTTGATGACGCGACCATGCGGGCCGGAGCCGGCGAGTGCCGCAACATCAATGCCGGCGTCCTTTGCAAGACGGCGGGCGAGCGGGGACGCGAAGGTGCGATGACCGTCGTTTGCAGCCGGAGCGGATGCAGCGGAAGCCGGAGCGGATGCGGCGGCCGGAGCCGCAACGCTTGCCGGAGCAGGTGCCGCAGCGGGAGCGGCCGCCGGGGCTGCTTCCGCCTTCGGAGCAGGAGCCGGAGCGGCGCCAGCACCGGAAGCCGCAACCGCGACATCTTCGCCATCGGCAGCGAGCACGGCGATCAGGGCATTGACCTTCACGCCTTCGGTGCCTGCAGGAACGACGATCTTGGCGACGGTGCCTTCATCGACGGCCTCGACTTCCATCGTTGCCTTGTCAGTCTCGATCTCGGCGATCACGTCGCCGGACTTGATCTTGTCGCCTTCCTTGACCAGCCACTTGGCGAGGTTACCCTCTTCCATGGTCGGCGAGAGGGCAGGCATGGTGATGTTGATAGGCATCGATGAGCCCTCCCCTTACTTGTAGCAAACGGCCTTTACCGCATCGACCACTTCGGCGACGCTCGGGAGCGCCAGCTTTTCGAGGTTGGCGGCATATGGCATGGGTACGTCCTTGCCGGCGATCGTCAGGATCGGCGCATCGAGATAGTCGAAGGCCTGCTGCATGACGCGGGTGGCGATTTCCGTGCCGACGGAAGACTGCGGATAGCCTTCCTCGACGGTGACAAGGCGGCCAGTCTTCTTGACCGACTCGATGACCGTCGGAAGATCCATCGGACGGATGGTGCGCAGGTCGATGAGTTCGACATCGATGCCCTGGGCTTCCAGCTCGGCAACCGCCTTCGTCGCATAGGTCATGCCGATGCCGAAGGAGACGACCGTGACGTCCTTGCCCGGACGATGGATGCGGGCCTTGCCGATCGGCACCGTGAAATCATCGAGCTTCGGCACGTCGAAGTGCTGACCGTAGAGAATTTCGTTCTCAAGGAAGATGACCGGGTTCGGATCGCGGATAGCCGACTTCAGCAAGCCCTTGGCATCGGCTGCCGTGTAGGGCATGACAACCTTGAGGCCGGGGATCTGGCTATACCAGGCGGCGTAATCCTGGCTGTGCTGAGCGCCGACGCGGGCTGCTGCGCCGTTCGGGCCGCGGAAGACGATCGGAGCGCCCATCTGGCCGCCGGACATATAGAGCGTCTTGGCAGCGGAGTTGATGATTTGGTCAATCGCCTGCATGGCGAAGTTGAACGTCATGAACTCGACGATCGGGCGAAGGCCGGCCATAGCGGCACCGACGCCGATACCGGCAAAGCCGTGCTCGGTGATCGGGGTATCGATGACGCGGCGCGCGCCGAATTCCTGCAGCAGGCCCTGGGTCACCTTGTAGGCGCCCTGATATTCGGCCACTTCCTCACCCATGACGAAAACGTCGGGATTGGCGCGCATTTCTTCGGCCATCGCGTCGCGCAGTGCTTCACGCACCGTCATAGACACCATTTCAGTGCCGGCCGGAATTTCCGGATCGGCGGCTGCGGCAACCTTCGGCTGAGCCGGAACCGGTGCCGCTGCAGGCGCCGGAGCGGCGGCGGCAGCTTCGGTCTTTACCGGCTGGGCGGCAGGTGCTGCCTTGGCAGACGAAATAGCGTCGGCAGATTCACCGTCCTGCAAGAGGATGGCGATCTTGGTGTTGACCTTGACGCCTTCGGTGCCGGCGTCGATCAGCAGCTTGCCGATCGTGCCTTCGTCGACAGCTTCCACTTCCATGGTGGCCTTGTCGGTTTCGATTTCGGCAATGACGTCACCGGAAACGACCTTGTCGCCTTCCTTCTTAAGCCATTTCGAAAGGGTACCCTCTTCCATCGTCGGAGAAAGGGCGGGCATGAGAATGTCGATGGGCATAGTGTCCCTCCCCGATTTAGAGCAGAATGTCGGTGTAGAGCTCGGATGCATCCGGCTCAGGATCGTTCTGGGCGAAATCGGCGCTGTCGGCAACGATCTCGCGGACATCCTTGTCGATATCCTTCAGATCGTCTTCGCTTGCCCAGCCCTTTTCGAGCAGGCGAGCGCGAACCTGCTCGATCGGGTCATGTTCGGAGCGCATCTTCTGCACTTCATCCTTGGAACGATACTTCGCCGGGTCGGACATGGAGTGACCGCGATAACGATAGGTCATCATTTCGAGGATGATCGGACCATTGCCGGAGCGGCAATGCGCAACGGCTTCGTCAGCCGCGGCCCTGACCGCACGAACGTCCATGCCGTCGACCTGGATGCCCGGAATGCCGAAGGAAGCGCCGCGCTTGGAGAAATCGGCCTGAGCGGTAGCGCGGGCGGTCGAGGTGCCCATGGCGTATCGGTTGTTTTCGATCACGAAAATCACCGGCAGCTTCCACAGCTGCGCCATGTTGAAGCTTTCGTAGACCTGGCCCTGGTTGGCAGCGCCGTCGCCGAAATAGGCGACACTGACATTGTCATTGCCGCGATACCAGTTGGCAAAGCCGAGACCGGTGCCGAGCGAGACCTGCGCGCCGACGATGCCGTGGCCGCCATAGAAGTTCTTTTCCTTGGAGAACATGTGCATGGAGCCGCCCTTCCCTCGGGAATAGCCGCCCTTACGTCCGGTCAGCTCGGCCATGACGCCGCGCGCGCTCATGCCGGTTGCGAGCATATGGCCGTGGTCGCGATAGCCGGTAATGATCTGGTCGCCATCCTTCAGCGCCATCTGCATGCCGACGACGACAGCTTCCTGGCCGATGTAAAGGTGACAGAAGCCGCCGATGAAGCCCATGCCGTAAAGCTGGCCGGCTTTCTCCTCGAAGCGGCGGATCAAGAGCATCTCACGATAAGCCTTGAGCTCCGCATCACGATCGAAATCTGCGATCGGACCGCCATTGGTTTCTTTGGCAGGTCTTGATGCTGTCTTACGGCTGGAAACGGACGCGTTCTTTCGCGGCGCCATTCAACCCTCCCTGTGTGAGTAGCCTCGTTTGTGGTGAAGCTAACATAGGCAAGATTGTTCGCCACAGCAATGCTATAATTGCATGGCTCATATTCTCTGCAAACTATTGATATAAATCGCAAAAACACAATTAACCGGAATTCGGTTAATTGTGGCTATTTATTGAAAATGACGATTTCGTTCGCCTTGGAGTAGGTCAATTGGTAGCGCGCATGCTGGTCGAGCATATCCTTATCCAGGGAGCCGTCACTGAGCAGAGCGACCTCCTTTTCAAGATGCTCGCGCCTGGCAACCAGATCCGCCAATTCCTTGCCACGGTCGATGCGGCGCTGTTCGAAAACCTCCGTCGCCTTCAGGCCGTAGTCGCCGTGAACGCAATGATAACCGAAGTAACTCACAAAAGCGATCGTGATGGCGGGAAGAACGAAACGACCGAACTTTCTCTTCTTATGATACTTTGTCCACATACTCGCTCGAAACGCTCTGCCGTTAGGCGATCCCATCACGACCCACGCTGCAAGCATTGCAGCCAGAGACAAGATCACATCAAATCAAACACCTAGAGCTAATTTAACCGGCAGAGATTAACCGTCCGTTGACTCTAACTGCGCCGGTCAACAAAAAACCGCGCCCAAAGGCGCGGTTCGATTTCAACGGATAACGCGGCCGAGGATCCAATGGGATCCAGCGGATCTGGCATCAGCCGCGCAAGATGGAGCGGCCGGCATACTTTGCCTGCGGGCCAAGCGCTTCTTCGATGCGGATGAGCTGGTTGTACTTGGCAAGACGGTCGGAGCGCGACAGCGAGCCGGTCTTGATCTGGCCGCAGTTGGTGGCAACGGCGAGATCGGCGATCGTGGAGTCTTCCGTTTCGCCCGAGCGGTGCGACATGACGGCCGTGTAGTTGGCCTTATGCGCGGTTTCGACGGCGTCGAGGGTCTCGGTGAGCGAGCCGATCTGGTTGACCTTGACGAGGATCGAATTGGCAACGCCCATGCGGATACCGTCGCGCAGGCGGGCGGAGTTGGTGACGAACAGGTCGTCGCCGACGAGCTGGGTCTTCTTGCCGATCAGGTCGGTCAGCGTCTTCCAGCCTTCCCAGTCGTCTTCAGCCATGCCGTCTTCGATCGAAACGATCGGGTACTTGGCGGCGAGTTCTGCAAGGTACTCGGCCATTGCTCCGGATTCCAACGTGCGGCCTTCACCTTCGAGCACGTACTTGCCGTCCTTGAAGAATTCGGTCGAGGCGCAATCGAGGCCGAGAGCGATTTCATCGCCCGGCTTGTAGCCAGCCTTTTCGATCGACTTCATGATGAAGTCGAGGGCTGCCGGGGCGCTGGAAAGACCCGGAGCAAATCCGCCTTCGTCACCGACGTTGGTGTTGTGGCCCTGCGACGCCAGTTCCTTCTTCAGAACGTGGAAGATTTCCGAACCCATGCGAACGGCGTCGCGGATGGATTCAGCGCCAACCGGCAGGATCATGAATTCCTGGAAGTCGATCGGGTTGTCGGCGTGAGCGCCGCCGTTGATGATGTTCATCATCGGAACCGGCAGCAGGCGGGCGTGAGCGCCGCCGACGTAACGATAGAGCGGCAGGTTGGCGCTCTGGGCAGCAGCCTTGGCAACAGCGAGCGAGACGCCGAGGATGGCGTTGGCGCCGAGGCGCGACTTGTTCGGCGTGCCGTCGAGCTCGATCATGATGTTGTCGAGCTGGATCTGGTTTTCAGCATCCATGCCGCCGATCGCGTCGAAGATTTCCGAGTTGACGGCTTCGACAGCCTTTTCGACGCCCTTGCCGTGATAGCGCTTGCCGCCATCGCGCAGCTCGACAGCTTCATGCGCGCCGGTCGAGGCGCCCGACGGAACCGCCGCGCGGCCCATGCTGCCATCTTCAAGGTAGACATCGACTTCGACAGTCGGATTGCCACGGCTGTCGAGAATCTCGCGGGCGATAATGTCGGTGATTGCGGTCATGATAGCTTCCTGCTCGCTGGTTTATAAATCGATTTAAATCGTTTTAATCGAAGGTGTGGAAATTACAATGTCGATCCACACCGTTGATTTGGCACCCTTACAGGCCGCGTAGCGCAAATTCATGTCAGCCTGTTGAACACCCGTATTTCTCAAGCCTTGGCGATGGCGTCAAAGGCCAGCAACTTCTCCAGAAGCCGCGGCATATCCTTCAAATAGACCATGTTCGGACCGTCCGAGGGCGCGTTGTCCGGGTCCTCATGGGTTTCGACGAAGACGCCCGCAACGCCAACGGCAACGGCGGCACGCGCCAGCGTCTCGACGAATCGGCGATCCCCCCCGGTCGAGTCACCCTGCCCGCCGGGCTGCTGCACCGAATGGGTCGCATCGAAGATCACCGGTGCGCCCATCGATGCCATGATCGGCAGCGAGCGCATGTCGGAGACGAGTGTGTTGTAGCCAAAAGAGGCGCCACGCTCGCAGAGAAGAATGTTCGGATTGCCGCTGTCGTTTAGCTTGGCAAGCACATTCTTCATGTCCCAGGGCGCGAGGAACTGCCCCTTCTTGACGTTGACGACGCGGCCGGTCTTGGCGGCGGCCACCAGAAGATCGGTCTGGCGCGAGAGGAAAGCGGGGATCTGCAGGATATCGACCGTCTTGGCGACGACAGCGCACTGCTCTTCCGTGTGGATGTCGGTCAAAACAGGAAAGCCGTACTCCTTTTTCAGATCGGCAAAGACTTCCATGGATGTTTCAAGGCCAATGCCGCGCTTGCCAGAGAGCGACGTGCGGTTCGCCTTGTCATAGGACGACTTGTAAACAAGGCCGATGCCGAGATTCTCGCAGAGTTCCTTCAGGACGCCGGCAACCATGAACGCATGCTCGCGGCTTTCCATCTGGCAGGGACCGGCAATCAGGGAGAGCTTGGCGGTGTTGGAAAACAGAACCTTAGAAGCTCCTTCGCCGACGATCACTTCGGAATTCGTGCTCATGCTATCTCCTCGAAGGCGAACAACGCCCCCTGTTCGGGCGCCAGCCGTGCCAAAATACGATTGTTCTTACGCGTATATGTGACGCCGTTAGCAGCGAAATGCGACGATGTCACGGAAAGATCGCGCGTTTTGAAAAGGATTGCTCGCGCCCGCAAGCCCGGATCATGATCGCCGACCCGCAAATCGTAAAATGCTTCTATCCCTTGCGGCGTCAGAAGCTCGATATCGGCGTTGGCCGCCTTGATCGTCAGCCCGAAGGAGTGCTCAAAAATTCGGGGGTTGCCGACGACGTGCTCGAAGAAGCTGCGGAACGCGGCCGGCTTCGTTGCCGACATCGCTACCCGTGCAATGCCGGTCACGCCGTTCTCATGGCGCTCGAGCGCGCCGCGATCCGCCGGCAGCGGATTGATGCGCTGACAGCAGAAGGCCAGAAAATCCGGCGCTCGCAGATCGGCGGCAAAGGCCAGGCGAAAACCGGCCGTGGTTTGCGTTCCATCCGGCATCCTCATGGGCCGGGAGAAATCCAGCATCCGCCCCGCCGAGATCGTGGCAGCCCTGAAACGTTTGTCATCCACAGCAGCATCATCGGTACCGAAAACCACTGCCGAGAAACCATCCTCGCTGACACGGAAGCGATAGGCCTGATCGCGCGCGACGAAGACATTGCCATCGGCAATGCTCGTCTCGCATTGCTCTTGCGACGCCACACCCAGAGGTTCGAGATAGGTCTTGTCGGCAAAGAAGACGCAGGCATTCTCGGTGCCGAAAGGATGACGCGCGTCCGGAGCCACGGTAAAGCCGAGCTTACCGAGACGTTCACGCGCCAGAGCGATGTTGACGGTCGGCAGCACGAGATGATCCAGCGGGTGCGGCGATGAAATCATGGTTTCTCCTGTTTCCCTGCAGGTGCAGATTTGCGCCTATCCGTCGCCTAATTCAAGATGGAAGCAACGAGCACAAAGCAGGCGGCGTGAACGAAACGCAATCTCGGAAACGTGATTACTGATTCTCTTCCATAGCGGGCTTATCCGACGAAGTGTCGTACGCGTAGAGGCATCAGACGCACCCGCTGAACCAGGAAAGTCTTCGTGGCGGTACGGACGGCATTTCCTATATTTATCCGCAGGTTAGCGCAGACGTGACGTGCAAGTGTCTTCAGGCGATACATTCGACAGTGATAATTATTTAATTGCCCGAACAAGGCTTTACCGAAATTTAAGCACTTGCGGAACACATATGGAACATATAGTGTCCGTTCTGGATTTGTTTCACGACTTTTTCTTGATCTGGGGTTCCAAGACGATGTTGACGCGCAAGCAGCAGGAACTGCTTCTCTTCATTCACGAACGCATGAAGGAGTCCGGTGTTCCACCATCTTTCGACGAGATGAAGGATGCGCTGGATCTTGCATCGAAGTCCGGAATTCACCGGCTGATCACGGCGCTCGAGGAGCGCGGCTTCATCCGCCGACTGCCGAATCGCGCCAGGGCGCTTGAAGTCATCAAGCTGCCGGATGCCTATAATTCGAGTTTGCAGCAGCGACGCGGCTTTTCGCCGAGCGTCATCGAAGGCAGCCTTGGCAAGCCCCAGCCCGTTGCCCCGCCGGCTCCACCGAAAGTGGCAAATGACGATCACAATAGTGCGGTATCCGTGCCGGTCATGGGCCGCATCGCGGCAGGCGTTCCGATCTCGGCCATTCAGAACAATACGCATGATATAACCGTTCCCGCCGACATGCTTGGTGCAGGCGATCACTATGCTTTGGAAGTACGGGGCGATTCGATGATCGATGCCGGCATTTTCGATGGCGATACGGTCATTATCCGCAATTCGACGACTGCCAATCCGGGCGATATCGTCGTCGCTCTCGTCGACGATGAAGAGGCAACGCTGAAGCGCTTCCGTCGCAAAGGCGCCTCGATCGCTCTCGAAGCCGCCAATCCGGCCTACGAGACCCGTATCTTCGGGCCTGACCGGGTCAAGGTTCAGGGAAAGCTGGTCGGCCTTATTCGCCGTTATCACTAGCCGGTGATGGCCGCGATCCGATGGGAGCACCGAACGTTCCGGTGCGCCAATCGTAGGTCCGATGCCGGGTCCATGGGCGCTGAGGATTTTCGAATGCTGTGGAGACGATAGGGATGTCGCCGCGCAGGTCCATTTCGACTGATCCGCTTCGCCGCAACGTCGCGCCGGTAAAGAGCATCGCGCCTGAGCGGCAGCGGTCGAGACGCAGGCGTATCGCTGTCACGACGATATTGGCCGTATCGCAGGCCGGTGGCAGATAGGCTGCGTTTTCGATGGTGACCAGAATGGTCCCATTCTCAAGCATTGCAACGCACCATGCGCCTTTCTGGCAGGCGAAGCTCCCCTGCATCGTCTGATCGAGGGCCTCTCCCATTGCCTTGCGTACCGCCTTCTGTTCGTCCGCGCTTAATCGGCGACGGCGCTGCTTCTTGCTGATCTGAGGAAGCCGGCTATCGGCAGGAAGGATCGTTGGAGGCTGGTGCTCAGCTGCAACCAGTGCCTTCTGCCATTGCTCGAAAATAAAGGTCTGTGGTCTTTCACGATTAGTCGCCAATATCCCGTCCTGCCTGAGAGCAACCAAGGCACCGTCCTCGGAGATCATCAGATCAGGCTTCTGCACGCCGGAGCCGAATGCCGCCGCGCCAATCGTCGCAAGCAGCAAGACGAAGCCCAGATGGCGCAGCCTGGTTCGCAGCACACTCATGATCAGAAAGCCGGCGATGAACGTCGGCATCAGCCATGCCGGCTGGCGTCCGAACGTGATATCGCCGCCCCAGCCGGCAACTGTCTTGGCAACAAGGATGACGAGCTCCAGTCCCTCGCCGGTGACTTTCCAGAATGGCCCGTCGAGGCCGAAAGGCATGAGCAGCATGGCGACCATGCCGAATGGCATGACGATAAAGGAGACAATAGGCATGGCGGCAAGATTGGCGGCAAGGCCGTATGTCGCCAGTCGGTGAAAATACTCTATCGAGAAGATCGCGGTCGAAGCGCCACCGATGAACGAGGTCGATAATATGCCGCCGAAGAAACGCGAAACGAACAGCAGCGGACTCAGGAACTTCGACCGTGAAAGGATGCTTTCACGATGCCGCCTTCGTTTCCAGAGCGTGTAGCCCGACACCAGCGCCAGCGTTGCGGCATAGGACATCTGAAAGCTCGGCCCGAGCACCTGCGATGGTGAGAGAACGAGAATGACAATCGCAGAGAGCGCCACATTGCGGAGACTGATCGACGGCCGGTCGAGCAGGACCGCAACCAGCATGATCGCCATCATGATGAAAGCCCGCTCGGCCGACACGCCGAAGCCGGAAATTAGGTAATAGGCGGTCACTGTAACCAGCGCGCCGAAGGCAGCGATCTTCTTGGTTGGCCACGCCTGCACCAGACCTGGGAACAGGCTGAACAGGTATCGCAGGCCGACATAGAAGATGCCGGCCGAAAGCGCCATGTTCAGGCCGGAAATGGCGATGATGTGGGTCAGCCCGGCAACTCGCAGCGCCTCGGTCGTATCATCCGAAATCGCTCGTCTCTCATCGGTGACAAGTGCCGCCGCAAAGGCGCCGACATCACCAGGCAAGGTCCGTCTGATCCTGTCGCCTATGCTGTTGCGAAGGCCGGCAAGCCAGATATCCGCCTTATCCAGCAGCGAGTTTTCCGCAGCATCACCGCTCGGAGACAATAATGTCAGGGCGCCGTAGGCAAAGCCATTCGCACCGATGCCGTTAAAGTAGGAGCTGAATGCGAAATCGTTGAGGCGAGGCAGCGCAGGGCCTGCAGGCGGCGTCAGACGCGCCCTGCCCTGAATACGATCGCCGAGATTGAACGGTTCCGCCTGCTTGCGCACAAAGATCGTTACGCGTTCCGGCGGCCTGTGAACAGACGGCTTCTCCGTCGCCTCGACTTTGACGACGTATCTCCATCGACCGTTGTCGTAGGTTTCGCGTCTTTCGACCCGGCCGGTCACGGTCGTCGTCACCGCCGAATCGAGCATGATGGTCGATGCCCGCCAGCTCTCCAGCTGCGCCAAGGCCATGCCGAGACTTATCAGCATGCCGGCGAACAGCAGATGCCGAACCAGCTGGCCGGATTCCCGCCTGAAAAGAAAGCCACCCGTCAGCAGCAGAAACCCGACCAGGATAGTCTGCGGAGGCGGATCGCTGGCGAGCGTGAACCAGAAGATCGCACCCAGGCCCATATAGATCGGGGCGAACAGGATGGCGCGGCCGTGCGCCGCCTCCTCTTCGATAAGGCGTCCAATAACGACTCGTATATGATTGAGCGCCAGGTAGAGCCGCCCTGACAGGGGAGCATGGTCCTGTGTCCGCTCCCGTTGCTCAGCTTTGGCACGAAAGACGACTGTGGCGATGGCGCGGCGATGCCGCGATGGCAGAACAAGATCCTGGCCATCCTCCTGCTGCTCCGGTGCCTCCAAATTAGGCATTCGCCGCCTGCCCCACGCAAAACTACAGCTTTCGCGCGATTTTTGCCGTCACCGTTCGGTGAATTCAACCAAAATCATCGCGATCGTGGCCAAACGGAGCTGATTGCCCTTGGCAGAATGACCTATGGCCCTAGTGCAGTGCCCAAAAGTTGATACTGCAATGCACAATTCGGCATTGGGATAACTTGGCATTAGGCTCTGGATCATATAGCTAGTCGGTAGTCGCTTAACCTTTTGGCGCTTTTTATGGCGTCAATCCCGCCAAATCTTGGAGGATCAGCATGACGGAACAAAGCGCGAAACTAACTTGGGGCGAAAAGACGGTGGACTTGCCGGTCAAAACCGGAACCATCGGCCCGAGTGTCATTGATATTGGTGCCCTTTATAAGAACACCTCCACTTTCACATATGATCCTGGCTTCACCTCGACGGCGTCGTGCGAGTCCAGCATCACCTATATCGATGGCGACGAAGGCGTTCTCCTGCATCGCGGCTATCCGATCGACCAGCTGGCCGAACACGGCGATTTCCTCGAGGTCTGCTACCTGCTCCTTTACGGCGAACTGCCGACGGCAGCTCAGAAAAAGGACTTCGACTATCGGGTCGTGCACCACACCATGGTGCATGAGCAGATGTCGCGTTTCTTCACCGGTTTCCGCCGCGATGCGCATCCGATGGCGGTCATGTGCGGCTGCGTTGGCGCTCTGTCGGCCTTCTACCATGACTCGACCGATATCACCGATCCGCATCAGCGCATGGTCGCAAGCCTGCGCATGATCGCCAAGATGCCGACGCTCGCCGCCATGGCCTACAAGTACCATATCGGCCAGCCCTTCGTTTATCCGAAGAACGATCTCGACTACGCATCGAACTTCCTGCGCATGTGCTTTGCCGTTCCTTGCGAAGAATACGTGGTCAATCCGGTGCTCGCACGCGCCATGGACCGCATCTTCATCCTGCATGCCGACCACGAGCAAAATGCATCGACCTCGACGGTTCGCTTGGCCGGCTCGTCGGGTGCCAATCCGTTCGCCTGTATCGCAGCGGGCATTGCCTGCCTCTGGGGCCCGGCTCACGGCGGCGCCAACGAAGCTGCGCTCAACATGCTCAGCGAAATCGGCTCGGTCGACCGCATTCCGGAATACATTGCCCGCGCCAAGGACAAGAACGACCCGTTCCGTCTGATGGGCTTCGGTCACCGCGTTTACAAGAACTACGACCCGCGCGCCAAGATCATGCAGAAGACGGCGCACGAAGTTCTCGGCGAACTCGGCATCAAGGACGATCCGCTGCTCGACATCGCAATCGAGCTCGAGCGCATCGCACTGACCGATGAGTACTTCATCGAGAAGAAGCTCTATCCGAACGTCGACTTCTACTCCGGCATCACGCTGAAGGCTCTGGGCTTCCCCACGACCATGTTCACCGTTCTGTTCGCTCTCGCCCGCACCGTCGGCTGGATCGCTCAGTGGAACGAGATGATCGAGGATCCGCATCAGCGCATCGGCCGTCCGCGCCAGCTCTATACCGGCGCACCGCTGCGCGAATACGTTCCGGTTTCCAAGCGTTAAGCCTCGGAAATAACATTAGAAAAGCCGGTCAGAAATGACCGGCTTTTTTGTTGGACAAGACCTCAAGAACGATTGCCGCCGCCTTGTCGCCGGGCGGCTCCTCCGTCTGCATGCGCTGCCACACCAGATCGTAACCGGCAAGCATTGCCGCTTGCTCGGGAGTGTCGGTCGAAAGACGCTCCATGTATCGGGCAAGCAGGCCGGGCCGCAAGACATCATTGATGAGCTCGGGCAGGACGGCGTAGTCGGCAATGAGGTTCGGCAGGGCTGCCGTCCATACCTTGATGCGCGACATCACGAACTTGGCGAGCCACTCCGTCTTGTAAGTCGAAACGACCGGAACGCCGGCCAGACCCAACTCCAGGATCACCGTGCCTGATGCAGCCATTGCGGCATCAGCGAGGGCGAATGCTTGCCACTTTGCACGCTGGCCCACAAGAACTTCCGGCTTGGCACTCCAGCTCTCAAGCAGAGAACGCACCAGAGCCTCCTGCTTCGGCACAGTCGGTAGCAGATAGCGTACGTTATCGTTTCTCCGGCTAAGCTCTTCGGTAGCCCGCTCAAAAACAGGCAGAAGCTGGCGTATTTCCGAGCCACGCGAGCCGGGCAGGAGAAGGACGGTCTTCAGGTCGCTTCCCGCCTTTATATCGCGCAGTGCGCGCTGACGGCGTGTCTCGAGCAGATCGGCATCGACAGTCAGCCGATGGCCGACATAGGTCGTCGCCGGGCCGCCCAGCCGTTGCATGGCTTCCGGCTCGAACGGGAGCACCGCCAGCACATGATCGACATAGGCGAGCATTTTCTGCGCGCGATATTCCTTCCACGCCCATACACTAGGGCAGACGTAGTTGACGATCGGCAGATCAGGGAGCGCCTTGCGCACCCTTTTCGCCACGCGATGCGTGAAATCCGGGCTGTCGATAATGAGGAGAATGTCGGGTTTCGCGGCGATAATGGCATCAGCCGTCTGCCGGATGCGGGCCAGCAGCTTCGGCAGGCGCTTGATCACCTGGATGAAGCCCATGATCGAGAGCTCGGAATAATCGAACAGCGACCGGAGACCCTGGGCCTCCAGCGCCTCACCACCGACGCCGATCAACTCCACAGGGCCGTCATACTGTCGCTTCAGCGCAGCAACGAGATCGCCACCCAGCAGGTCGCCGGAAACCTCTCCCGCTATGACGGCAAGTTTTAGAGGCGCTCCGCTCAAAAGAAGCTCCCTGCGCTCAATCCTCGGTCGATACCGCAGACAAAAATGCCCGCGTTGTCCGCAGCGGCAATCACGGCCTCGCGGTCAAGAACCAGTGCCCTGCCCGCTTCGATCGCGACGCCAGCAAGCCCTGCTTTCTTGGCGTTGAGCACGGTCGAGACGCCGATCGACGGCAGATCGGCACGAACATCCTGTTGCGGCTTGCAAAGCTTGACCAGTACGCCACGACGGCGCCTCGATATGCGCCCTTCGGCGCGCAGTTCGGCAACACGCTCGATCATCTTATCGGTGCCCTCGGCACCCTCGAGCGCGACAACCCGACCACCGACGCTGACTGCGCCCTGCCCGATGTCCAGAAGTCCGAGCGCATCGGCCGCCTTGGCACCCTGCGCGATATCGCGCAGATCCTCATCTGACGGGGAAAGCCTGCCCAGAGGGCCCGTGGTCGCCAGTAAATCGGGGGCAATTTCATGCGCGCCCACGACGCGAACGCCGCCGGCCTCGATCAGACGAATGACCATTTGCAGAACGGCATTGTCGCCGCCGGAAAGAAGCGTTCGTACGGTCGAGGGCAATTCCTTGATGACACGCCACGTGGGATGCACTTCGCGCCAGGCGGGACGCCGCGCCACGCCGCCGGACATGACGACACGATCCACGCCGTAACGGCGAAACGTCGCTTCAAGTCCGGCAAAATTGCCGACACCGAGATTGGCGTGATCGAAGCTGGACCAATCACGATCCGCCTCATTCGTCAGCGCGATGACGACCGGGTCTTCGCCAGCCTGACGAGCGGCCTCGGCGACATAAACGGGCAAAAAGCCACTGCCTGCGATGATCGCCAGCCTGCCCCCGCCGTTTTGGCTGGCCGAAACCACGTCAGCTCTTGCCGCGATTGGGGGACGACAGCGCGCGATCGCTATCGGCTGCGATGAAATCAAGGATCTCCATCGCTTCCTTGCAATCGGCATATTCCTCGCGGATCGCCGCTGCATTGTCCCTAATCGAACCTTCGCCCTCGAAAATGCTCTTGTAGGCACGTCGAACCCGGTGAATGACCGCACGGTCTGTGCCCGCACGCGTCATGCCGACGATGTTGAGACCGGAAAGTACGCCCGGATTTCCGTTCAGCATGCCATAGGGAATGACATCGTAACTTGCGGCAGAAAGGCCGCCGACGAAGGCTTGCCGGCCGATGCGGGTAAACTGATGCACTGCGCAGCCGCCCCCGAGGATGGCCCGGTCTTCAACGACCACATGTCCTGCCAGCATGACGTTGTTCGACATGATGACATTATTGCCGACGCGGCAATCATGCGCCACATGCGAATTAGCCAGGAACAGATTGTTGTTGCCGACAATCGTCTTGCCGCCGAAATCGGCCGTGCCGGTGTTCATCGTGACACCCTCGCGGATCGTGCAGTTCTCACCGACATCCAGCGTCGTCTCTTCGCCGCCGTGGTGAACGCTTTGCGGGTCGCCGCCGACAACCGCCATCGGGAATATCTTCGTTCCCTTGCCAATCGTCGTGCGACCGGTAACGACGGCATGTGTCAGCAAACGAACATCGTCATGCAGCACAACCTTGGAGCCGACGTGGCAGAAAGGTCCGACCTCGACGTTCTCGCCTATAATGGCACCATCCTCAACGACCGCGAGCTTATGGATGCGCGCGCTTTTTGCGATGCTGCTCATGCCTCGTTCTGATCCTTCCGCACGATCATCGCCCCGATATCCGCTTCGGCAACCAGGTTGCCATCGACCTTGGCGTCGCAATGGAATTTCCAGATGGTACCGCGCTGCTTCAGTTTGGCGACATGAAATTCGACACGATCACCCGGAACAACCGGTTTGCGGAAACGGGCGTTGTCGATCGTCATGAAGTAGACGAGATTTCCGCCGATACCATCTTTCCGTGCACAGATCGCACCGGCCGTTTGCGCCATGCCTTCAATGAGCAAAACGCCCGGCATGATCGGCGACCCCGGGAAATGTCCGGTGAATTGCGGCTCATTCGCCGTTACGTTCTTGATGCCGATCGCGGAGTTATCGCTATCGATCTCGATGATCTTGTCGACCATCAGGAAAGGATAGCGATGCGGCAACAGCTTCATTATTTCCAGAACATCGGCCGACGACAATGACGTCTTGGCTTCCTCAGTCATGCTCCGCACTCCCGTCTTTCTTGTCTCTGGCTCCTGACCGCTTCGCGATCTCCGCCGACTCTCTCAGAAAATCCCATAGCGGCCGCGCTGGAATACCAGCATAGCGCTCGCCCGCCGGAATATCATTCATAACACCACTCTTGGCGCCGATCTGCACGCCATCGCCGATGTGGATATGCCCGTTGAGGCCAGCCTGGCCACCGATCTGCACACCATCGCCAACCACCGTACTGCCGGCGATACCGACCTGACTGACGATAGCACAGTGGCGACCGATGCGGACGTTATGTCCGATCTGCACCTGGTTGTCGATCTTGGTGCCCTCACCGATCACGGTGTCATCCATCGTGCCCCGGTCGATCGTCGTATTGGCGCCGATCTCGACGTTGTCCTGGATGATGACCCGGCCAATCTGCACGATCTTGATCATGCCGCGCGGCCCCGGCGCATAGCCGAAGCCATCCTGACCGATGCGCGCGCCATTGTGGATGATGACACCATTGCCGAGATATGCGCAGAGCACGCTCGCGCCGCCGCCGATGCTGCAATTGCGTCCGATCTTCACGCCCGGCCCGATAAGGGCATTGGCGCCGATATAGGTCCCCTCGCCGATCTCAGCGCCCGCACCGATGACCGCACCAGGCTCGACGCCAACATTGGCCTCCAGCTTCGCCGTCGCATCGATTACCGCTGCGGGCGATACGGTCGCCGGATTAGACGTGAACGTAACGGGGCGCATTGCTTCCGGATGCAGCAACGCACCGGCAAGCGCAAAATCCGTATGCGGCTTTTTGGATAGAAGCACCGGAATATGCTCGGGGATGAAAGACTTCAGCGCCGGCAAACAGATGATTGCCGAAGCCTTGCAGGTCTCCAGCTCAGCGCGATTCTTCCGAGAAAGAATGTAGCAAATATCGCCCTCGCCTGCGCGATAGACGGGAGCAATCGATCTGATGACGACCTCCGAAGAGGCCTCATCAGCAAGCTCCACCCCAAGATGCACAGCCAGTTGTTTCAAGCTGACGCCACCATGGGGTGGGAAAAAACCAGTATGTTCCATAAGCACCAGCTCCAGAACGGTGTTCAAGCCCGCAGTTCTGGACTGCCGATATCAGAACTGATTGGCGATGCCAAACCGGAAATTCTGAACCTTGTCGTAGCTTTCCTTGGCGACCGGCACTGCGTAGTCGACACGGATAACACCGAACGGCGAAGACCAGATCAGACCAGCACCGAGCGAAGCTCGAAGCGAGCTGTCGTTGTTCAGCGTATCACCGAAGAGGTTTGCCTTATTGCCATAAAGCGTACCTGCATCAGCGAAAGCTGCTATGCGAAGGCCGATATCCTGCGGGACGCCCGGCATCGGCATGCTCGCTTCAGCCGAAGCGGTGAAGTAGGTCGTACCACCGAGCGGGTCGCCATGCGACGAACGCGGGCCGATACCAGCATTCTCGAAGCCGCGGATTTCACGACCACCGAGGGTGAACTGATCGAAAACGTTCAGCTTGCCATCCGTCGGCATCACGTAACCCGCACCGACCGTCAGCGAGCCGATGATATCGGCTTCGTCGCTGATCATGTGGTAGTAACGAGCCTTGCCGCTCAACTTGTAGAAGTTGGAGTCGCCGCCGAGGCCTGCAAATTCATGCGTGAACTTGGCGATGAGACCTTCACGCGGCAGATTCTGGTCGTCCAGCGTGTTGTAGGTAAAGGTCTGCGAAACCGTCGACTGGGTCCAAGGACCGTTATTGACAAGATTCAGATACGGAGCCGAAAGATTGTTCTGCCAATCATTCGTGCCATCATAGGTCAGACGCTTGTAGTTGTAGCGCAGGGTCGTCGCCAGGTTCTCGGTGATCGGCGCAGTGACGCGCAGCGAGAAGCCTTCTTCCGAATAGTCGTAGAAGTCGTCGCTCGAGGTCTGGTTCTTGAAGATATCAAAACCGGCAGCCAGACGATAACCGAGGAAGTAGGGCTCGGTGAACGAGATATTGTAGGTACGATTGCCTTCCGTACCGGCACCTGCGGCGACGCGGATGTACTGACCGCGGCCGAGGAAGTTCTTTTCTTCAACCGAGGCTTCCAGCAGCAGACCGCCGTTGTTGCCGACAGCGTAACCAGCACCGATCCCGAACGAGCCGGTCGGCTGGTCTTCGACGTTGACGATTACGACGACACGATCCGGAGCACTGCCCTGTGCCGTCGAAACATCGACCTTCGTGAAGTAACCAAGCGCATCGAGGCGACGCTTGGCGCGCGTGATCATTTCCTGGTTGAACGCATCGCCTTCGTTGAGATCGAACTCGCGACGGATGACGTAATCGCGCGTGCGGGTGTTGCCGCGGATTTCGATACGCTCGACATAGGCACGCTCGCCCTGGTCGACCAGATATTCGATACCGATCGTGTGGCCAGTCAGATCGCGGTTGCCGCGCGGCGTGATGCGGGCGAACGGATAACCGGCGGAAGCTACGCGCTTGGAAATGTTCTCGATCGAGGTCTGGATATCCTTGGCGCTGTAAACAGAGCCCTTCTGGGTGATAACGAGACCTTTCAGCTCGTCGGCGTTGATGCCGTCGACCGTCGAAACGACGTTGATATCGCCATAGGTGTAGCGCGGACCTTCATCGACATTGAAGTTCAGCGTGTATTCGTTGCTCTGCTCGTTCAGCGTCGCATCCGCGCTCACGATGCGGAAGTCCGCATAGCCGTGATTGTAGTAGAACTGGCGCAGAGCGTCCTGGTCGGCCTGCTGGCGATCCGGGCTGTAGACGTCCTTACGGGTCAGGAACGACAGGAAGTTGCTCTTCTTGGTGCTGATCACCGAAGCAAGACGGCCGCTGCCGTAAGCCTGGTTGCCCGAGAAGTTGATCTTGTCGATCTTGGTACGATCGCCTTCATTGATGACGAAGGCCACGTTGAGGCGGCCCTGCCCGACCTGCGCGGTCTGCGTCGTCACCTGCACATCGTTACGACCGATGGAGGCGTAGGCGTCCTTGATGGTCTTGATATCGGCCTGGACGGTAGCTTCGTTGTACGGGCCGGCAGAGTGCGTCTGGACGATGCCCTGAAGCTTGTCGTCCTTGATCTTGTGGTTGCCGTTGAAGACCACAGCGTTGATGAGCTGGTTTTCCTTGACCGAGATGACAAGGGTGCTGCCCGAAACGCTAATATGGACATCGGAGAAATATCCGGTGGCATAGAGCTGCTTCACCGAAGAATCGATGTCGCTGGGAGAGAAGCTCTTGCCGGGCTTAATCGTGATATTGTCACGGACAGCCGTTGCCCCGACGCGTTCTGCGCCCCGGACATCGACCCGCTGTATGACAGCGGCTTCCGCGACTGAGGCAGAGGCAAGGGTGATAACACCAGCACCCGACGCAACAACACCAGCAGACAGCGCTACCGCCGACACTGCGTTCAATAATCTTGAACCAGCCTTCATTTTCACTTCTTACCTTTTTTTCAGTCGTCCCCAGCCCCGAGCGAACCCGATTCCGGCCACGTGTGTCGTTTTACCCGCTTTTGACATACAAGCAAGGGAGCAAGTTAATTTCCGTTTACTTCATTTCAAAGCGTGACCCATTCGCCACTACAGCTTTGAAACATCGTAAATAAATCGTAATTTTCCTCTCGCTTTGCCCCTCTAGCCCAGCCGGGAACTAATATCATTCCATGTCGCAAACACCATGAGTGAGAGCACCATCGCAAATCCAATTCGGAAAGCGATATCCTGCGCCCGTGCACCCAGAGGTTTTCCCCTTACGGCTTCAATCGCATAGAACATCAAGTGCCCGCCATCAAGTACCGGCACAGGCATCAAATTTAATAACCCTATTGAAACAGAAAGTATGGCGGCAAACTGGAGCACCGCAGCAAAACCCAAGGTTGCCATTTGTCCCGACATTTGCGCAACCCGAATCGGGCCACCAAGCTGATCGGCCTTCATGTAGCCGCCGATGACGTTGCCGAGATACTCGAAAGTACCGGAGACGATGTTGACGGTCTGCTTCACGCCTTCGCCAAGCGCGCGGAACGGTCCATATGCCTCGTAGCGCAGTTTCAGCGGCTTCTGGCCGTCCGTGATGCCGATGGTGGCGATCTTCGCCGGCGCACCAAAGATATCCGTCTCTTCGGACGTCTTCGGCGTCACTGTCACATCGCGCGTCTGGCCGTTGCGCTCGACGGAGAGCTTGATGGGCTTGTCGGCGTGGGAAGCGGCAAAACGCTGCACTTCGCCGATGGAGCCGACTGCGTGGTCATCAACAGAAAGAATGCGGTCGCCGAGTTCGAGACCGACTGCCGCGGCAGGGCTATCGGAGGCGATCGAGCCAACCAGAGGGTCGATCGGCCCAATGCCGATGCTACCGACATTCTTCTTGTTGCCGGAAGCATCGATATCGGTGAGGGTCCCGGCAACCATCGCAAAATCGCGCATTTGGCCGTTGCGCTGCACCGTCAGCACGATGTTCTTGGCTGGGCGTTCGCTGACGTAGCGTCCGATATCGTAATAGGTCGCGACATTATGGCCGTCGATGGCGATCAGCCGATCTCCGGTTAAGAGGCCGGCCTTGGCGGCCGGTCCGGCCGGCTCGACGGTAGTCACCAGCGGATCGACGAGTGCGATGCCGATGCGGCCCATCTCCATCTTGTTGCCGAATTGATCGGTGTCTTCGACCAGCTTCGGAACGATGCGGAAATCGCGTTTCTGACCGTCGCGCTCGACCGACAGAACGATCGTGCGACCCGGACGCAGACCGACATAGCGCTGCACCTCGTCGAACGTGGTGACATTGACGCCGTCGATGGCCATCAGCCGGTCGCCGGGCTGGATGCCGGCTTCGGCAGCCGCACCATCACGCGTCACCATGGCGACGACGGGATCGGCTGCAGTGCGGCCATAAATACTGAAAAGCGCGGCAAAGATGACGATGGCGAGGAGGAAATTCGCGATCGGGCCCGCAGCAACGGTTGCCGCTCTTTTCCAGAGCTTGGCACCGGCAAAGGACTGGGCGCGCTCCTCTTCCGTCATGGCCGCAAGCTGATCCGCGTCGGTCTTGCTGGAGGCATCTTCGTCGCCAAAAAAGCGCACATAGCCCCCGAGTGGAACAAGCGAAAGCTTCCAGCGCGTGCCGTGCCGGTCGGTAAATCCCGCAATCTCGGGACCGAAGCCGATCGAAAAGGCCATGATGCGGATGCCGGACCAACGGCCGATCAGATAGTGGCCCATCTCATGCACGAAAACGAGCAGCGACAGGACAAAAACAAACGTAATGACGTTGTTCGTCAAGAAACCGATAAAGCCAGCCGCGCTACCCATGCAACGATCCTGTTCGTATTAATTCAGACACCGAGCAGAACGCCGCCCAATGACAAGGTCTCGCCGCTCTTTGTCAGCGATATTACGATAGCCAACAAAAACGCCGCAAAACAAGCAAAAATTAGTCCATCGACCCGATCCATGACGCCGCCATGGCCCGGAATCAGATGGCCGGAATCCTTCACGCCGAAACGGCGCTTGATGAAAGACTCGAATAAATCGCCGATTTGGCTGCAAACGGACAGTGCCAATGCGAGCACCGGAATCCGCAAACCATCGGCGGAAAAGTAACTCCAGACGACAGCGGTTCCGGCCATGACGGCAGCAATGGCGCCACCTATGGCACCCGACCAGGTCTTGCCCGGCGATATGCGCGGCGCAAGCTTTGGGCCGCCAATCGCACGGCCGACGAAATAGGCGAAGATATCGGTTGCCCAGACGGTGGCGAAGATGAACAGCATCAGCACGAAACCGCGAAGATCGTCATCGCGAATCTCGGCAAGGGCGATCGCGGTCAATCCGGAGTAGAACACCCCTGCAGGCAGCCACCAGCTCTTTTGGCGAATGGCGACCATGATCGCGGTGACGATGACAAAGGCAGCCAGCACCTCGAGGGAATAGACCGATTCGCCGGTCACGGTTGCACCGGCAATCACGAGGAGGCCGACCCAGCCGAGCGCATTTCCTTGCGGATCGCTTCCGTGCAGGTCAGATATCGTCGACCACTCGTAATAGACAAGCAAGCTGATCGCCGCCGCCAGGAGCCGGAAACTCAAGCCGCCATACCAAGCGGCCGCAAGAACAAGGACGGCAAGGATGATGCCGGAGATGATGCGCAGCCTAAGTTCGCGGCTCATCAGGACCCCACGGCCGCCGCCGGCTTGGCGGAAAGACCGCCAAATCGCCGATCGCGCGCGGCATATTTCTCCAGCGCTGCAAAGAAAAGATCGCGGCTGAAATCAGGCCAGTATTCCGGCATGAACATGAATTCGGAATAGGCGGCCTGCCAAAGCAGGAAGTTCGACAGCCGCTCCTCGCCGCTCGTGCGGATAATGAGGTCAGGATCGGGAATGCCGGCGGTATCCAAACGCGCGCCAACCAGCTCAGGGCCGATGTCCTGCGGACGCAGCCGCCCGGCCTCCACATCCTTTGCCAGGCTCACGAAGGCACGCGCAATCTCGTCGCGCGAGCCATAGTTGAACGCGATCACCAGCGTAAGAGCAGTGTTGTTCCTCGTGGTTTCCTCGGCTTCGAGCAGCAGCGGCAGGATATCGCCGCGCAGATTGCTGCGGTCGCCTATGACGCGGATCCGCACATTCTGTCGATGAAGCTCGGCAAGGTCTCGCCGGATGAATGCTTTGAGCAGACCGAGCAGATCGCTCACCTCGGTCTCCGGACGACGCCAGTTCTCCGAGGAGAAGGCAAACAGCGTCAGATACTTTATGCCGACATCGCCAGCTGCCCGTACCGTCTCCCGTACCGCCTCCACGCCCTTGCGATGACCCATGGTGCGCGGCAGACCGCGCGCATTGGCCCAACGCCCGTTGCCATCCATGATGATGGCAACGTGTTCAGGTACGACAGAGAACGTAGGAGCTGACATTTGGATCCGGTTTCGTTCGGCAGAAGATGCTCTGGCCTCGTAATCTAGGGCGCCGTCACCGCTTTCAATGTTTCCAACCCGAAAGCGCGACGCCCCAGCGTACGATCAGACGTGCATGATTTCCTTTTCTTTATCGGCTAGCAAGCGGTCGATCTCGGAAATCGTCTCATCCGTCATCTTCTGCACACGCTCGGAGAGGGATCGGCTCTCGTCCTGGCCGATCACGCCGTCCTTTTCGGACTTCTTGAGACCGTCCATACCGTCACGGCGGACGTGGCGAATCGCGACCTTGGCCTTCTCGGCATATTCATGGGCGACCTTCACCAGCGAACGGCGACGCTCTTCGTTGAGCTCCGGCAGCGGGATACGCAGGTTCTGGCCATCGACGATGGGGTTGAGGCCGAGATTGGACTCGCGGATGGAGCGCTCGACGGCGCTGACCATCGACTTGTCCCAGACCGATACGGTCAGCATGCGCGATTCAGGCACGGTGATGTTGGCAACCTGGTTCAGCGGCATGCGCGAGCCATAGGCTTCGATCGTCACCGGATCCAAAATATTGGCGGATGCGCGCCCGGTGCGCAACGAGGCGATGTCGCTCTTGAATGCCGCAATGGCGCCGTCCATGCGACGCTTCAGTTCCTTGAGATCGGTGGCTTCACTCATGTCTATGCTCCCCTGTAACAAGGCGACACCGGTCTCGTCCGGCGCCACAGGAATGTCAGTTGTCTGATACGATGGTCTTGCGGCCGCCGCCGGTCAAGATTTCCGCGAACTCGCCCTTCTCGTGAATGGAGAAGACGATGATCGGAATTGAGTTTTCCCGCGCAAGTGCAACGGCGGCGACGTCCATGACTGCCAGCCCCTTCTCGAGCACCTGACTATGGGTCAGATGGTCGAAACGCTCCGCATCGGGGAACTTCTTCGGATCGGCGGAATAGATTCCGTCGACCTGCGTGCCCTTGAATATGGCCTGCGCGCCCATTTCTGCGGCGCGCAGTGCGGCCGCCGAATCGGTGGTAAAAAACGGATTTCCCGTGCCGCCCGCGAAGATCACCACGCGCCCCAGCGAGAGATGATAGAGCGTGGCGCGCTGCGAGAAGCTCTCGCAGATCTCCGGCATGGAAATGGCCGAGAGCACGACGGTCTCGATGTCGAGCTTGCGCAGCGAGGTTGCCAGCGCCAGCGCATTGATGACGGTTCCGAGCATTCCCATGTGGTCGCCGGTCACGCGGTCGCCGCCCTTGGAAGCCACGGCTACACCCCGGAAAATGTTGCCGCCGCCAACCACGACGCCGACCTCGACCCCCATGGCGCGCGCCGCCGCGATGTCGGACGCAATCCGGTCCGCGACGGTAACGTCGATGCCAAACCCCTGACTGCCCATCAGAGCTTCACCGGAGGCCTTGAGCAACACGCGCTTGTAGATCGGCTGGGACATGGTAGCTCCTTGAAGTGATCACCGGGGGAATGATTGTGAATGCCGGATACACGAAGGGCACCGCGTTGTCACGCGATGCCCTGATGTTTTCCCTGATATGGTTTCACCAAACCGGGAGATGGTTTCTTTTTGCCAATCAGCCCTTGGCGACAGCTGCAACTTCGGCAGCGAAGTCGGTTTCTTCCTTCTCGACGCCTTCGCCGAGGAGCAGACGGGCCATGCCGACGACTTCGATCGCGGCGCCAGCGGTCTTTTCAGCTTCCTTGATGGCAGCACCAACCGTCAGGTCCGGGTTGATGACGAAAGCCTGCGAGAGAAGAGCGACTTCCTCGAAGAACTTGCGCATGCGGCCTTCCACCATCTTTTCGATGATGGCTTCCGGCTTGCCGGATTCGCGGGACTGCTCGATGAAGACGTTGCGTTCGCGCTCGGCGACTGCGGCGTCGACTTCTTCGGCGCGGATAGCCAGCGGGTTGGTAGCAGCAATGTGCATGGCAACCTGGCGGCCGATCGAGGTCAGAACGGCCTTGTCGCCAACCGACTTCAGGGCGACCAGAACGCCGAGCTTGCCGATACCGTCGCCGGCAGCGTTGTGGATGTAGGTCGCCACGACGCCGTGCTCGACTTCCAGCTTGGCCGCACGACGAAGCGTCATGTTCTCGCCGATGGTTGCGATCGCGTCCTTGATGGTGTCGGCGACCGGCTTGCTGGATGCCGGATAGGTCGCAGCCGAAATGGCCTCAACAGTGCCGTCGGTGGACAGCGCAACTTCGGCGATGCCGCGAGCGAGGTCCTGGAAGGCATCGTTGCGGGCAACGAAGTCGGTTTCGGAATTGAGCTCGACGACAACGGCCTTGTGACCGGCGCCGGCAATGGCGACCAAGCCTTCAGCGGCGGTGCGGCCGGACTTCTTGTCGGCCTTGGAGATGCCCTTGGCGCGCAGCCAGTCGATCGCTGCTTCGATATCGCCGTTGGTTTCGGTCAGCGCCTTCTTGCAGTCCATCATGCCTGCGCCAGACTTTTCGCGCAGTTCCTTCACCAGTGCAGCCGTAATCTCGGTCATAAGCTTCCTCTTGTCGGTTCATACGGTGCGGCATGCGGCTTTGAGCTGAAGCGGCACCGATTTGAGGGACGAAATGTACCCGTAAGTATGACAGCGTTATGAAGCTGCGTCATACTTTGGAATTCTTGATTGGAACATGCCTGGATTTACCGCCTACAGCGCCGCGCGTCACAAGTGACGTGCAAAGGTCGCTGTAGCACTTTAAATCTGCTGCATAATTTTACCCTTAAATCGATTCCGATTTAAGGAATTATGCAATAGGCAAGGCGTTATGCAAAACGCGATAAGGCCGCTCGAACTTGTTGAAGTCGCAAACGGCCTTATCCCGGATGTCATTGCGCTTGGGCGGACAGTCTACTGCCCGCCTTGAGGCGCGATCAGGCTTCGGTGCCGTCCGCCAGGGTCGGCTCGATCGGGGCTTCCTCGGAAGCGCCGAGATCACGGCCGGATGCACCCTGCTGGCGAGCGATGCCGTCGATGGCAGCGCGCGAGATCAGGTCGCAGTAAAGAGCGATGGCGCGCGAAGCGTCGTCGTTGCCCGGGATCGGGTAGTCGATCAGGTCCGGATCGCAGTTCGAGTCGATGATGGCGACGACCGGGATGCCGAGGCGCTTGGCTTCGTCGATCGCGATCTTTTCCTTGTTGGTGTCGATGATGAACATCAGGTCCGGCGTGCCGCCCATGTCCTTGATACCGCCGAGGGCCTTGTCGAGCTTTTCGCGCTCGCGCTCAAGGTTCAGACGCTCCTTCTTGGTGAAGCCCTGGGCTTCGCCGGAGAGGATCTCGTCGAGCTTGCGCAGACGCTGGATCGAATTGGAGATCGTCTTCCAGTTGGTCATCATGCCGCCGAGCCAGCGGGCGTTGACGTAGTACTGAGCCGAGCGCTTGGCGCTGTCGGCGATCAGTTCGGACGCCTGACGCTTGGTGCCGACGAACAGAACGCGGCCGCCACGAGCAACGGTGTCGCTGACAACCTGCAGGGCGCGGCTGAGCAACGGAACCGTCTGAGCGAGATCGATAATGTGGATGTTGTTACGATCGCCGAAAATGTACGGCTTCATCTTCGGGTTCCAGCGGTGTGTCTGGTGGCCGAAGTGAACACCTGCTTCGAGAAGCTGGCGCATAGAAAAATCGGGCAATGCCATGCCTTTGTATCCTTTTCCGGTTGAACCTCCGCAAGGCGAACAGCACCCTCTTCGAGAATGCCACCGGGCGGAACGATCCGGATTTCTCCCGGACAATCCCATGCCTTACGTGTGGAATGCGGCTGCCCATACATTCGATTTGCCGGGAATGCAAGGCTTTCGTCAAAAAAATAGCCCTACCCCGCCCTCATGCGGCCAGTTTATCGAGCAAGGCCAGCATGACATTGGCGTCCGGCATCGGCAAGACGGCATCGATTTCCGCCGGCAGCAGGCCGGCAATGGCGCTGTCGGCATCGCCCGTCGCCGTGCCGAGCGGCCCGCGAAAACCGTGCTTGGTCCAGGCGAGCTGCTGCAATCGCGGGCTGATGAGCGCTTCGATCACGCGATCGGCCTGTTCGTCGATGGCGATAAGGGGATGGGCGGAATAGACGGTCGGATGCGGATAGAGCACCACGGGCTTTGCGCCATTGCTGGCCTGGACCCTCTTCCAACGCTGCGGGTCGGCGAGGATCCATTCCACCAGCTGATTCTCGTACCCGATGATCATCGGCTCGCCACCTATGCCGCCTGCCAGATATTGCTCGAAGAGCTTGCCCGACGACGACGATTTGAAGCCCATGTTGCGGAAAATGGCCTGCGCCTTGTCTCCGAACTGCGCGAGACCGGCAGCACTCGCCACATTGCCACTCAGAAGGCTGAGCACCAGACCGGAGAACATGAAGCCGGAGTTGGAGCGGTTGGGATCCGTCGAGACGATTCTCGCCTGACCGTAGAGCGAATTGACGCCGAGCTTCGACCAGTTCGTCCCGGCAAGCACGGCATCCAGCAGCGCCTTGAGGTCGAGCTGGTGATGTCCCTCCGCCGTCGTGGTGACAAGCCCTGCCTTCGTCAATCCTTCGACGACAGGCTGCCAGGAATAGACGACGACAGGCGTGTTGAGGATGACGCGATCATTGCGGATCTTGATGCCGTTCTGCCGGGCGATATCGACCATGATCGACGAGGACGGCCAGAGGAAGGCGGGGTTCTGCGACAGAAGCACCTGCTCCCGCACCATTTCCACGGAGCCCGCGACACGGCTGTTGATCTCAAGTCCGTGGCTGTGCAGCGCCGAAATCACATCCTGATCGGCAAGGAATGCTTCCTTCTCGCCACCGATGAAGCCGAACAGCTTCGTGCGATTGCCGAGCAACCCCTGCAGTTCCGGCCGATCCTTGACGGCGAAATAGCCGCCGGTCCCTGCAACACCAGCAGCTAGAAGCCCTACTCCAAAAGCGCGGCGGGAAATGGCCATCAGGGTCCTATATCCTCTTTGAGCGAGGCCTGTATGAGGCGCAGCTCCGTATCAAGCGTATCCAGCCTGTCTTCGACCAGGCTGTCGGAATAGTGCACGAAAGCGTCTTCCAGCTTGGTCAGAACGAGACCGACCTCCTGCAGGCGCGCAGCATCCGGCTGACGCTTCGCTTCGATTGTGGCAAACCCCTCGGCCACCTCTGCCGCGCGCGGCAGATAATAGCTGAGGAACCGCCTGACGGTACCGGCGCTTTCCGGATTGGCCTCCACCTTGGCGAAGACATCGGCGGCGATCTCCGCCAGATGTCGCACCCGTTTTGCCGTTTCCTTGCTGGCGATCTGGCCCGCCGACGCTTCCAACCTTTGGGCGGCGGGTGCCGCCGCACTCAACAAGTCACGGGCGAACTCAAGGCGTCCCCTGCCGACCGCCTTGGCATCCAGCCCTTCGAAGAGGCGCTTCGGCGCGAGCACGAAGATCAGGCCGACGAAGACCAAGAGCCCGATGATCGCCGCGATCCATATCGGCATGCCGGCAAAGAAGCTGAGCATGGGAACGACAATCGCGGCGGCGAGCCCCGCCACGATCCAATTCCAGTCATTGCCGAACCAGTTGCGCATTATCGTCCTAGTTATAGCCGCGCACCGCCCGGAATGCGCTGACCAGATCGCCGCGGCCATCGAAGACGCGTGCCGAGGTCTCTTTCGCAAGAGCATCGAGCTGCCGCTTGTCCGCATCGCCGAAGGTGATGCCGAACACCGGCACATGCGGGCTTACCGAAGTCCACTTGCCCATGAAATCACGATTGGCATCATCGGACTTTCCGTCGGTCATGATGACGATCGCCGGCAGATAAGACGACAGATCCCGCGTCGCGTTCATCCAGTCAAGCGCCCTGCTCGCGCAGGCATACATATCCGTACCGCCGCCGGCATGCTGGCGCGAAACCTTGTCGACCAGCATTTTCTGCTGGGCCGGATTTCCGGTGCCCTCGAAAGTCGTCCGCACATCGGCGTCGAAAGGGATAACCATGATGCGATCAGCCGGTGTCCACTGTGCCAGCACCTTGCCGGTCTCATCGGGATTGAACAGGAACTGCATCGCCGCTTGCAGCTGGCTCTCTCCCTTGCCTTCCATCGACCCGGAAAAATCCAGGCAGAGGGCCGTCAGCGAGGGTTTTCGCAATGCCACCTGATAGAGATCGAGTGCCTGACGGATCACGGCGGGTTCCGGCATGCGGATCGCGGTCACCAGGCGCGTGGGATCGAAATTCCATGACGGGTCCGGCTTGGCAGAGACATCGGCGAGCGGAATGCGGCGGCCGGTATCGGCGATACGCTTCTGTACGGGTGCGGATCGCAAGTACTCGCCGAGCTGATTGAAGAAGGTCTCGACCTCCTGCCCTCGCCCGTGATCGACGAAGCCGATCGGTGAATCGGCGACCACGACGCCATCGGCCGGATAGATGGCATAGAGCGGCTCCTTGCCCATGCCCACCAGCTTGTCGTTGGTCTCTTTCAGCAGCGCCTCGTAGTTCCACATGGCGTCATAAAGCACGCCCTTTGTCGCCGACTCCGTATAGAGATCAGCAAGCCAGCCCGACGAGCCCGAGGAGCGCTCGACGCCGGCAAGCAGCGAGCGGACGGCACCCTGCACGTCCGGCTTATCGAGATCGCCCGGCTCTATGACGGGCTTGTTGCCCAGCGCGCTCGACAGCATGCCGAGATAGGCGCTGGCGCCCGAATTGGATTGCGTGGCTGACGTCATGAGGAATTTCAGCGAACCGCTTTTCACGGCCGCCAATATATCCCTCATATAGACCGGCTTGCCGACCCAGCCGAGCGCCTGGGCCTTGGATTTACGCACACCGAGAATGACGGGCATCTGCGCGACTGAAGTCAGCAACTTCACGCGGCGCTTGGCATCGAACATGTCGACCCAGACGCTCGATGCCGGCCAGACGGCGTCCTGCTCGACGCCCTTCTCGCTCTGAAGGGCAAGGCCGATATCCAGCGTGCCCTCATAGGTGAAACTGCAGCTCGCCTTCTTTTCCTTGCAGAACTCCTCGATGATCGGCTGCAGCACGGTGTTTTCCGAGCCGGAAACGATCGAAAACTTCGGGCCCTGCCCGCCGACATTGCAGCCGCTCAGCATGAATAGGCCTGCCAGTGTCAGCCCGGTAACGAAAGTGCGCATCGCCATGGCCTTCAACGCACCTCGATCATTGCCTTTTTGAGCTCAACGGTCATTTTCTGCATCCGCTGTTCGGCCTCGGCTCGCTTGGCGCGGCCATCCTCCTGCACCTTCAGGACACCGTTGATGGTGTCGATGAGATCGCGATTTGCGGCGGCCAGCGTGTCGATATCTACGATACCGCGCTGCGATTGCTGTTCTATGGCAATCGCCTGATCCTTCATCATTTTCGATGCCTCGCGGATCATGTCGTTGGTGGCGTCGGTGACCGTCTTCTGCAATTCGAGCGCGGATTTCTGCTGGGTGAGGCCGAGCAGGATCACCATCTTCTGCTTCCAGGCCGGCACCGTCAGCGCGGAGGTCGCCTGCAGGTTTTCGATCAGGGTTTCGTCGCCGGACTGGACGATACGGATCTGCGGCAATTGCTGGATGCCGAGCTGGCGCGCCTGCTGCAGGTAGAAAACCCGCTTCTCCAGCCGATCGAGGGCCTGCAGGCTATCTTGGTAGACCTGTGCCTCCAGTATGCCGCCACCGGGATGGGCGGAGGCCGCGTCGGCGACGCTCTTCAACCGCGGAAGTTCGGTGGTGCGAAAACGCTCGGCAAAATCCTTGCCAGCCTGCACATAGGCGTCGAGCTGCACGATGGACTGCTTGGTCTCTTCATGCAGATCGTCCAGAAGGGCGATGTCGCGGCGCAAAACATCCTTGTGGCGGTCGAGCTCCAGCCCGATGCGGTCGATCTGGCCGGCCACATCCTCGAACTGTTCCTTGAAACGCTCCAGCCGCGCCCGGAACGAGGAAAACATCCGCGACAGGAAGCCCTCATCCTTTAGCGAGGCCGGGTCGAGCTTCTTCGACTTGACGATGATATCGGTCAGCAGCTTGCCGACCTCACCGAGATCGCGATTGCGGACCTCGCGCAGGACGCGGTCAGAATAATCGGAAACCGCTTGCTGAGCACGATCTCCATAGACGGAAATGCCGGCACGATCGGTCAGATCGATGCTGTCACCGATGCGAGCGATTTCCGCCGGATCGGCGGCGACAACCGGCAGAGTATTGCTGGAACCGGTGGAGATATCGATATTGCTCATAGGTCGCGCTTTCCTGTCCATCAACACGGAGCCGACCGCAAAAACTTCCAATCGCCCCAAAGACGATCATTCCCCGCGCGCCCGACTACAATTCCAGATCGGCACGGGCGATGGCTAGACTCACCCACGCGTGCCGATCGTTTCACACAATAGTGAAACTTGGATCACAGTTTTATGACAATGAATTCGCGCTTTGAGAGCAGATAGCTATTGGCACGCCTTGCTATCGAGAACCTCGAGCTTCGTGAGTTTGCCTGTCAGGGCGAAGTCGCCGTAGTCCATGGTGAGATCGCGCGTTATGCCGTTCTCATAAAGCTTGAACGACATGCGGTAGACCGGCATGGCGTCGCCGCTGGACTTCTCGTTGAAATAGGCGATGCTCACCGGCCAGAAAGCCGTCTGCGCGAAAGGACCGGCCTTGTCGGCGTCAGGGTCATCCTTGGCTGGCGTTTGCTGCTTGCCGACGACGGTGGTGGCGATCAGCGACTTGTCACCATCGTCCGAACCATCGAAGACTTGAGCTTCGAAGAAACTCTTGCCGAGCTTGGCATTGTGGATGATGTCGAGCATGTGCTCGGTCGGGAAGCGGCTTTCGATGAGCTCAATCTGCTTGCTCTGCGGCTGGCTCAGATCGACCTTTATGCCCTTCTGGTCGTCGGTGGCAGCACCGCGCACGTCCTTGTCGAGCTGGCTGTCCGTGTAGGACTTGGTCTCAAAACGAAATATCCGCTTGCCGAGATCCTCGAAGGTAGTCGTTTGCTGGTCGCTAACGCGGGTGGAATCGCCAGTGTCGATCTTCGTCACGAAGCGGAAATTGGTGGTGAAGCCGGCGCAATCGGAGCCTTCGAATTCATAGACCATGCGTCCGACCATGCCGGCAATGCCGGAGCGATCGGATGCATCCTTCAGCTCGAGATCGTAGACGGCGCGATGTGCGATCAGTCCGCTTGGGCCGGCTGCATGGGCCGCGGGCGTCGCCAGTGAAAGAATGCCCAGCCCCGAAACGACGGTGGCAGCAATACTCGAGCGGAACATTCATTATCTCCTGTTGGACTCGCACGCGATGTTATAAGAACGCTTTCGGCTGAAACGAGGCTGCCGGTTCCAGTTGTCGGAATTGAGTCTTGATGCCGGATTTTTGAAGTTTTTACAACAAAACGGGAGATGAAAATGTCCGCTGCCATAGAGGCTCGCCTGAAGGAACTTGGTATCGCTTTGCCGCAAGCCGCAGCACCGGCCGCCAACTACGTTCCCTATGTCATCAGCGGCAATCTTCTCTATCTGTCCGGCCAGCTGCCGATGGAAAACGGCAAGATCGGCGTGACGGGCCATCTCGGCAAGGACGTCGATGTTGCCGGCGGCCAGCGCGCAGCTGAACTCTGCGCCATCAACATTCTCGCCCAGGCGAAGGCTGCTCTCGGCGGCGATCTCGGCCGCATCAAGCGGCTGATCAAGCTGAGTGGCTTCGTCGCCTCGACGCCGGATTTCGTCGAACAACATCTTGTGATCAACGGCGCCTCCAATCTTCTGGCAAATGTGCTGGGCGAAGCCGGCAAGCACGCCCGAGCCGCCGTCGGCATGGCCGCTCTGCCGCTGAATGCCGCCGTCGAGATCGATGCCATTCTGGAAATCGCATAATGAGCAAGCTTGCCTGGCTGACCGAGCGCCCCGTCGCTCATCGTGGCTATCATGACATGAACAGGCAGGTCTGGGAGAACACGCTCTCGGCCTTCAGCCGCGCCATCGAGGCAGGTTTTGCCATCGAGTGCGACCTGCATTACGCCTCGGACGGCGTTCCGGTCGTCTTCCATGACGACGATCTTCAGCGCGTGTGCAACCTGCCCGGAGAGGTACGCGAGCGCACCTCGGCCGAGCTCGGGCTGCTCTCGATCGGCGGCACCAAGGACAAGATCCCGACCTTGAAGCAGCTTTTGCGGCTCTGTGACGGCAAGGTGCCGCTCGTGCTGGAACTCAAGGGCCGCGAAGGCGATGACGAAGGCTTTGCCGAATCCGTGCTCGAAGTCCTCGAAGGCTACAAGGGACATGTCGCGCTGATGAGTTTCGACCAATGGCTGCTCAAGGACCTCAAGGCCCTGGAATCGCCCTACCCGGTCGGCCTCACGGCTGAGGGAAACAAGCCTGAGACGTTTTTTCAGCATGACGAAGCCATGCATCTTGGGCTAGACTTCATATCATACTTCTTTGGCCACCTGCCGAACCCCTTCATCACGGCGCAGCGCCAGCGCGGCATTCCGGTCATCACCTGGACCGTGCGCGACGAAGCGGCCCGCAAGCAAACATTTGCCAATGCAGACCAGATGACCTTCGAAGGTTTTGACCCGCGCACAGCCTCGTAAATCGGGATCGATCGAAGGAGAGGCTGCGGGCAAACCTGAAATTCCGCTGCGCTAGTAGCGCATCCTGCCGGATGCATAGCGCAGCGGCGAAAGCCCAGCCCTTCCTTCTTAGCGCCAAGAGTTTGATGACAGACGAATTATCTATTCGAGTCGAACGATCCTTCAAGAATATCGCTCCGGAGAGCTGGTCCAAGCTGGCCGGGGCGTCCAAAACCGGTAGCGTGCTGCCATACAACCCCTTCGTCTCGCACGCCTTCCTGTCGTCGCTCGAGGAGTCCGGCTCCGCGACGGACAAGACGGGCTGGCTCGGCAATCATCTGCTGCTCGAAACCGACGACGGCGAATTGCTCGGCGCGGTGATCGGCTATCTGAAGAGCCATAGCCAGGGCGAATATGTCTTCGATCATGGCTGGGCCGATGCCTTCGAGCGTGCCGGCGGGCGCTACTATCCGAAACTGCAATGCTCCATTCCCTTCACGCCCGCGACCGGGCCGCGGCTTCTCGTCGCCGAGGGACAGGACCGGAGCGTGCTGCAGCCGGCGCTTGCCGAAAGCCTGAAGGAAGTCACCCGTCAGCTCGGTGCTTCCTCCGCGCACATCACTTTCCTGCCGGAGGACGAAGCTTCGATCTTCGAGGGCAACGGCTATCTACATCGTACCGACCAGCAGTTTCACTTCATCAATGAAGGTTATGCCGATCACGATGCCTTCCTGGAGACGCTGGCATCCCGCAAGCGCAAGGCATTGAAGAAAGAACGGCGTGCGGCGCTGGAGCATGGCATCAGCATCGACTGGCTGACCGGCAGCGATCTCACCGAAAACATCTGGGATCAGTTCTTCGCCTTCTACATGGATACCGGCAGCCGCAAATGGGGCCGGCCCTATCTGACCCGGAAATTCTATTCGCTGATCGGCGAGCGCATGCCCGAGGATGTCCTGCTTGTCATGGCCAAGCGCGAGGGGCGCTATATTGCCGGCGCCATCAATTTCATCGGCGGCGAAACGCTCTATGGCCGGCACTGGGGCTGTATCGAGGATCACCCCTTCCTGCATTTCGAGGTCTGCTATCATCAGGCGATCGATTTTGCGCTCAGCAAGGGATTGAAGCGCGTGGAGGCTGGAGCCCAGGGCGAGCACAAGCTGGCCCGCGGCTATCTTCCGGTCATCACCCATTCGGCGCATTATATCGGCCATCAGGGCCTGCGGCGCGCCGTTGCCGACTATCTCAAGCATGAGCGCGAACAGGTGGAGGAGATGAGCGAAATCCTCACCGAACACAGCCCCTTTCGCAAAGGCGAACGGCAGGATATCTAGAGCCTTTCCGCTTTTCTTCGAATCGCGAAAACGCTCTATCTTTTTGTTTTTACGCAATTCCGACCGGAAAACCGCTATAAACTTTTCGTGGAATTGCTGTAGCCGCTCAACACGATCACAAAGCAAGACGAGGAGATCCTGGATGACCAGCCCCGCCTATGACGACAACAATATCTTCGCGAAGATCCTGAAGGGCGAGATCCCTTCCTATCGCGTCTACGAGGATGAGCACACTGTCGCCTTCATGGATGTGATGCCGCAGTCGCCGGGCCATACGCTGGTTCTGCCGAAATCCCCGTCGCGCAATATTCTCGACGCCGATCCTGCCGCATTGCAACACGCAATCACCGTCGTCCAGAAAGTCGCCGTCGCGGTTCAGGAAGCCTTCGATGCCGATGGCGTCTATATCGCCCAGTTTAACGAACCTTCCGCCGGCCAGACCGTGTTCCATCTGCATTTCCACGTTATCCCGCGCCTCGAGGGCGTCGCGCTGAAACCGCATTCGGGCAAGATGGAAGATGGCGCGGTATTGGCTGAGAATGCCAAGAAGATCATCGAAGCACTGGGCGGATGAGGCGCGGTCGCGCCTTGTGAGATTTCACATCAAGAATTCCATTTAACAAAATGAAAAGGCTGCATTGTTTCCAATGCAGCCTTTCGTTTCAGCTAGTTTCACCAGTTACTTACGCGGAACCTTCGGAACCGTGCCACCGCCCTTACGCGGCGACTTGCCTTCCGGCTCTTCATTTTCACTGGCTGCCGCCGCAGCCTTGGCGGAACGGCGCGCGGCGGCGGCGGCACCGGCCTTGCTGACGCGGCTTCTGGTCTTGACGGCAGTATCGCCGTCATCCTCTTCCACCTCGACGACCGGTTCACCGACCTCCGCCTCCGGCTTCGGGCGGATCGGCGTGGTATCGGCGGTCGCGTTGAGCACGATGCCGGTACTGCCGTCTTCTTTCTCGCCGACCGTGACGGTGACGACGCCGCCCTTCTTCAGCTTGCCGAAGAGGATTTCGTTCGCCAGCGGCTTCTTGATGTTTTCCTGGATGACGCGCGCGAGCGGACGGGCGCCCATCTTGTCGTCGTAGCCCTTCTCGGACAGCCAGGCGATAGCATCCTCATGCAGGTCGAAGGTAACATTCCGTTCGGAAAGCTGTGCTTCCAGCTGCATGATGAACTTCTGCACGACCTTGTGGATGACCGTCGTCGGCAGCGCTGCGAAGGGAATGACCGCATCCAGACGGTTGCGGAATTCCGGCGTGAACAGGCGGTTGAGCGCCTCTTCATCCTCGCCCGTACGCTTGGACGAACCGAAGCCGATGGCGGCCTTGGCCATTTCCGAGGCGCCCGCATTGGTCGTCATGATCAGGATGACGTTGCGGAAGTCGATCTTCTTGCCGTTGTGGTCGGTCAGCGCGCCGTGGTCCATGACCTGCAGCAGGATATTGAAGATATCCGGATGCGCCTTCTCGATTTCGTCAAGCAGAACCACGCTGTGCGGGTGCTGGTCGACGCCATCGGTCAAGAGGCCGCCCTGGTCGAAGCCGACATAGCCGGGAGGTGCTCCGAGCAGACGGGAGACCGTATGACGCTCCATATATTCCGACATGTCGAAGCGCAGCAGTTCGACGCCGAGCGACGAAGCAAGCTGCTTGGCGACTTCCGTCTTGCCGACGCCGGTGGGGCCGGAGAAGACGTAGCAGCCGATCGGCTTGTTCGGTTCGCGCAAGCCCGCACGAGCCAGCTTGATCGAGGTCGAAAGCGCTTCGATCGCCGTATCCTGGCCGTAGACGACCGAACGCAGTTCCTGCTCGAGGTTGGCGAGAACCATCTCGTCATCCTTGGAAACCGTCTTCGGCGGAATACGGGCCATGGTCGCAACCGTCGCCTCGATCTCCTTTTCGGTGATCAGCTTGCGGCGCTTGGACGGCGGCAGTAGCATCTGAGCCGCACCCGTCTCGTCGATCACGTCGATCGCCTTATCCGGCAGCTTGCGGTCGGAAATATAGCGAGCCGACAGCTCGACTGCCGTCTTGATGGCGTCGTTCGAGTAGCGCAGGTGATGATACTCTTCGAAATAGGGCTTCAGGCCCTTCATGATTTCGATGGCATCCTCGATGCTCGGCTCGTTGACGTCGATCTTCTGGAAGCGGCGGACAAGCGCCCGGTCCTTCTCGAAGAACTGACGGTATTCCTTATAGGTGGTCGAACCGATGCAACGGATCGCACCCGAGGAAAGAGCCGGCTTCAGCAGGTTCGATGCATCCATCGCGCCGCCGGAGGTGGCACCGGCGCCAATGACGGTGTGGATCTCGTCGATGAACAGCACGGCGCCCGGATACTCTTCGAGCTCCTTGACGACCTGCTTCAGGCGTTCTTCGAAATCGCCGCGATAGCGGGTGCCGGCAAGCAGCGTGCCCATATCGAGCGAAAAGATCGTGGCATCGGCCAGAGCTTCCGGGACCTTGCCTTCGACGATCCGCTTGGCAAGACCTTCAGCAATCGCCGTCTTGCCCACGCCGGGGTCGCCGACATAGAGCGGATTGTTCTTCGAGCGGCGGCACAGCACCTGGATGGTGCGGTTGACCTCCGAGTGGCGGCCGATCAGCGGATCGATCTTGCCGTTCTTGGCCTTCTCGTTGAGGTTCACGCAATAGGCCTTCAGCGCATCCTGCTGCTTCTTGCCATTGCCTTCCTCCTGCTCGCCGCGGGAGGTCGGCTTGCTCTCGGATTCGCTTTCCTCGGCGCCGCGCGGCGTGCGGGTCTGGGTGGAGCCCGGACGCTTGCCGATACCGTGCGAGATATAGTTGACCGCGTCGTAGCGGGTCATTTCCTGCTCCTGCAGGAAGAATGCGGCATGGCTTTCCCGTTCCGCGAAAATCGCGACGAGAACATTGGCGCCCGTCACTTCCTCGCGACCGGACGACTGCACATGGATTACGGCACGCTGAATGACACGCTGGAAGCCGGATGTCGGCTTCGAGTCCTCATCATAGCCCGTAATCAGGTTGGAAAGTTCATTATCGACGTATTCAGTCAGAGTCTTACGGAGCGCGTCGAGATCAACATTGCACGCGCCCATGACAGCTGCGGCATCGGCGTCGTCTACCAGCGCCAAAAGCAGATGTTCCAGCGTGGCATACTCGTGATGCCGCTCGTTCGCGTAGGTCAGTGCCTGATGCAGCGCCTTCTCAAGACTAGGCGAAAATGTTGGCACGTTCAGATCCTCACTTCTTTTCCATAACACATTGCAGCGGATGCTGGTGCTCCCGGGCAAAATCCATCACCTGGCTCACCTTCGTTTCCGCCACTTCATATGTATATATCCCGCACTCGCCGACGCCGTGGTTGTGGACATGAAGCATGATGCGGGTGGCACTTTCGAGATCCTTTTGAAAGAAACGCTCCAGGATATGGATCACGAAGTCCATGGGCGTGTAGTCGTCGTTCAGAAGCAGCACACGATACAGGTTGGGCTTTTTGGTTTTGGGCTTGGTGCGTGTAATCACCGAGGTCCCACGATTTCCGTTGTCCCCATTCCTTTCGTTGTTGTTTTGCATCCGGATCGGCTCAGCGATCATTTCATTCTTCCTCAAATCATCCGGCAGAAGCTATCGCATTCCGACTTGGCAACTCGGTTGGTTTCTTTATTTGGTCGGGCCGAATATCCGAACCTCTAACTTAGTTCATATCGGCGCGATTTTAAGCCCCTTACGGGACACTGCAATCACAATTCGCTGACAAAATGGGCTGCGACCAAAAAAGTCGCGGCATATCTTCGGTTCTTGTCCGGTATGCGAAAAAATAAAAGACCGGCCACGCATCGCGTAGCCGGTCCTTCCGGAAATCTTTGTTTTTAGCGAGAGATCAGGCAGCCGTTGCCGGTGCCACAGCCTTGCTGGCAGCCTTCGTCGCAGCGGCGACGGGCGCTTCGTAAGGCTTGTAAGCAACCTTGGCGATATCGGCATACATTTCGCCGAGCTTGGTGGCTTCGGCAACGAAGTTTTCGTAGGCGGACTTCACATAGCTGCTCTGGAGTTCGAAAGCCGCTTCGAAGCTCTTGACGCCGGCGAGCGTTTCGAAATGCGTAACGCCGTCCTGGAACGACTTCTTGGAATATTCTGCAGCTTCAGCGGCAATCGCCTGGAAGCCCTTGCTGACGTCGGAATAGCTCTTCAGCGCCGTGTCCATAGCTTCCTTGCCCTTCTTGTTCGCTTCGTCGAAATTAAACATGCTCTCCGTCCCTTGTTGGCCTGTTGTTGGCCGGCCGGCGGCCGGTTTACAGGCAGGAAACTTAAATGCGACGCACAATTAGTCAAGTAGTCTTGTGCGATGCAACATCCATCCAAGGTTGTATTTCCGGTGACAATGTCATGTCAGCGGCGGCATTTGCGCTGCATCATTTTGTTTTCGCTAATATATGTCATTGCCTCCTACAACCGCAGGCTTTGGCAGAAATATTGCCGTTGCTGGGAAAATCACGGTCGAGCCGATGACAAACTCAATCGGTACTCAGGAGCGCCTGACGATGGCATTTCCCGCCATCTTCAAAGAAAAGAGCCGTATTTCAATGAAATACGGCTCAGGAATTCGGTTGCAATATCGGATATTGCCCACGCGGACTAGAGATCGACGTCCAGGATAGCCATCGAGAAATTGTAGGAACGATCGCCATCTTCATCGTCGATGTAGACGACGCCCAGAAATTCTTCGTCAAGATAAACTTCCGCCGAATCGTTCTTGCGCGGACGGGCCTTCACCACGATCTGCGGGTTGAACGTGCGCTTGAAATAGGCGTCGAGTTTCTTGATTTCTTCAGGCTTCACAATGCTTCTCCGTGAGGATCTCGGTTGGCCGCTTCTTGCATAGGAAAAGCGGCGGTGTAAAGACCGGAACCGCGCATACCTCCCCGGCGACAGCGCAAGCCTCGGAATGTCTGGCTGGATTTCTCTAGATTCCGGCACCCATAATCTGATCCACGACCACACGTTCGGCAAGCAGCTGATCCATGGAGCGGGACGGCTCGGAACAACCGGCTTCGCCGACGACCTTGGCCGGAACGCCGGCAACCGTCGTCTTCGCAGGCACTTCCTTCAACACCACGGAGCCGGCGGCAATGCGCGAGCAATGACCGATCTGGATATTGCCAAGGATCTTGGCGCCGGCGCCGATCAGGACGCCATGGGCGATTTTCGGGTGGCGGTCGCTGCCCTCCTTGCCGGTGCCGCCGAGCGTGACGCCATGCAGGATCGATACGTTGTCGCCGATCACAGCCGTTTCGCCAACGACGAGACCCGTCGCGTGGTCGAGGAAGATGCCCTTGCCGATACGTGCCGCCGGATTGATGTCCGTCTGGAAAACGCTTGAGGAGCGGCTTTGCAGATAGAGCGCGAAATCGCGGCGGCCGCGATTATAGAGCCAGTGGGCGAGACGATGCGTCTGCAGGGCATGGAACCCCTTGAAATAGAGCACGGGCTCCAAGAAGCGCAGGCAGGCAGGATCGCGATCGTAGACGGCCTGGATATCGACGCGCAGGATCGCGCCCCATTCCGGCCAGTCAGCCAGCATTTCCTCAAACGTCTGGCGCAAGAGAATGGCCTGCATGTCCGGATGGTCGAGGCGCTCGCAGATGCGATAGATCACGCATTCTTCCAGCGAACGATGGTTGATGATGGTCGAATAGAGGAAAGCGGCAAGGAGCGGGTCACGCTCAGCGGCCGTGCGAGCCTCGTCGCGCATGCTATCCCATATGGGATCCACGACCTTCACCGCGCCTAAGCCCTCCAAAGGGCGAATATCCGTTACTGCGACCATTGGCGGTCTCCCGATTTTCTGTCAGGCGTGCATTATATAGAAGAAATGCCACACAAGACAAATGGATCGAGCGAGCATGAATTTCGAGCACGATTTTGCCGGCGGTCTCCTTCGTGTCACCAGCAGTGATGCCATAGGCACGATCACGATCAACAACCCCGACAGGAAGAATGCCCTGACAGCCGCCATGTGGCGAGCAATCCCCCAAGCTCTGCGCATGCTGACCGACAAGGCACATGCCCATGTCATCATTCTGCGCGGTATCGGCGCGGATTTTTCCGCTGGCGCCGACATCCGCGAATTCGACAGTCTGCGCAAGAATTCCGAGACCGCCGTCGCCTATGAAGCCCTTAACAGCCAGGCTTTCGAGGCTATCCGACATTGCCGCGTGCCGACGATCGCGGCGATCCGTGGCACCTGCTACGGCGGCGGTTTCGGACTGGCCGCTGCCTGCGATCTGCGGATCGCCGAGCAAGGCGCACGCTTCTCCGTCCCCGCAGTTCGTCTCGGCATCGCCTATCCCGCCGACGCCGTGCAGGACATCGTCAACGCGCTTGGACCTCAGATGGCCAAGGTCGCGCTCTTTACCGGCGCGCAGATGTCGGGCGAGAAGATGGCGGCGGCCGGATTTTTGCTGGAGGAAATCGAGGCCGGTTCGTTCGATGACGAAGTATCCACCCTCGCCCACGCTATCGCCGCCAATGCGCCGATTGCGTTGCATGCTTCCAAACTCGCGGTCCGTGCCGTCCTGGAGCAGGATGGCGATCTGTTGCGCGAGGCGGAAGTGATCGGCGCCGAGACTTTCGATAGCGACGACTATGCCGAGGGCCGTGCAGCCTTTACCGAGCGGCGAAAGCCGCATTTCACCGGCAAGTGACTTGAGGACTAGCGCTTGTCGAGGCGACGATAAAACTCGAGAACCGCCGTCTTGAAGACCTTATCGCCGACGGCGAGCATGTGATCGCGGTTCGGGATGTCGACGGCCTCGGCGTGCGGCATCAACCCGGCAAGCTCCTGCGCCGAGCCGGCAATATCGTCCTTGGTGCCGACGGCGATCAGGGTCGGCGCTTGGATCCTCGCCACATCCTCTCTTGTCGCCAGATCGCGTGAGCCCTGGATACAGGCTGCCAGCGCCTGCCGGTCGCTTTTCGTCTGTTCGGCAAAGGCGCGGAACATGCGCCCGCGGGCATGCGTGACTTCATCGAGCGACGGCGCAACCAACGCATCTGCGATCGGATCCCAGTCGCCGACGCCCTCGACCATGCCGATGCCGAGGCCGCCGAGCACCAGCGAACGAACGCGATCGGGATGCGCCATCGCCATGAACGTCGAAACGCGGGCGCCCATGGAATAGCCCATGACATGCGCCTCGGGGATGCCCAGATGATCAAGCAAGGCAACGGCATCTTCGGCCATGATCCACGGATGATAGACATCGGCGTCATAGAACTTGTCGCTCACGCCGTGACCACGATTGTCGATAGCGATCACACGATAGCCCGCGTCGCCGAGCGTTTTGAGCCAACCCGGATGGACCCAATTTGCAATTGCCGTCGAGGCAAAGCCGTGAATCAGCAGCACCGGCGGGCCGTTCGGATCGCCCTCATCGAAAAAGGCGAGCTTCAATCCGTCTCTGACGAAATAGGACATCGAAGGAGCATTCAAATTCATGGCACTATCTTTGCAAACAGGGTCTTCCTGGCGCCGGACCATATTTTATCGGTGATATCAGGTGAACCCCGCATCGGCGAAAATCTCTGCTGCGAGCCGGACTTTCGCACTACACAATCGATGCGAAGGACTATAAAGAGGGGCTATCAAGTCTGGCGCAATTCATGCCGCTCAAGGCAAGACGCATTTGGAGATCATCATGGCCGGTCACAATATTCCCCATTTCCAGAACGACGGCGGACACCGTGCCATCGAAATCGGCGTGAAGGAATTCATGTGCACTGGCGCGTCGGTTCCCTACGATCATCCGCATATCTTCATCGATCTCGGCGACGAGACCGAGAAGGTCTGCTCCTATTGCTCGACGCTGTATCGCTACAATCCGTCGCTGAAGGCGGATCAGACCAACCCTGCCGGCTGCGTCTTCCACTTCAAGGCAGCGTGACGCCGTAGAGTCCGATCGGACAGAGAAGAATGCCGATCAAGACAGCCGCGATTATCGGCGCCGGAATAGCCGGATTGACCACGGCGCTGGCGCTGGCGAGACATGGCATCCGCTCCGAAATTTTCGAACAGGCCGAAGCGCTGACCGAAGTCGGCGCCGGCTTGCAGATTTCCCCGAATGCTTCCCGTATCCTCGACACGCTCGGCGTGCTCGACACACTTCGGTCGCTCTGGCTGGAGCCAGAGGAAATTCGGCTGGTCTCCGGTACATCGCTGCGGCCCGTCACCTCCGTTCCATGCGGGAATTTTGCCATACAGCGATGGGGTGCGCCCTACGGGGCCGTGCATCGCGCGACGCTGCAAAAAGTGCTTCTCGACGCCGTGACCGCCAATGCGCTTTGCACGCTGCGTCTCGGCCAGCGCATCGACGTAAAAGACCGGCAGGCGCTGGCTGGAATCGCCGGCCGGGATCTGGATGTTATCATCGGTGCCGATGGCGTCTGGTCCAAGGCACGCATGCTGGTACCCGGTGCCCCCTCGCCCATCTTTTCCGGCAACACCGCATGGCGCTTCACCATTGCGGAATCTGCGGCGCCGGCGGCCATGAACAGGACCAGCGTCACCGCATTTCTCGGTCCAGCCAGCCATCTCGTCTGCTACCCGATCCGGGAAAATGCCGCCTTCAACATCGTCGCCATCGTTTCCGGCAGCAGCAGCACCGGTCACGACTGGAACGCGGCCGGCAGCAAGGCGCAGCGGGACAGCATGCTTGAGGGCTTTTCCGGCTGGAACAATGCGATTCGGGGAATGCTGGAAGCGCAGGCTCAGACAAGTTTCTGGCCGCTTTATGCCATGGGCGCCGGTCGTTGGCACAATGGCGGCGATACGATCCTGATCGGTGATGCCGCGCATGCGATGATGCCGTTTGCGGCTCAGGGCGCGGCCATGGCGATCGAGGATGCGTTCGAGCTGGCGGGCATGCTGGCAAAGCACATACCGGCGGAAGCATTCGATCTCTTTGAAAAACGTCGTGCGCCGCGCATCGCTCGCCTGCGCCAGCGCGCCGCCTTTAATCAATTCGCCTACCATGCCCGCGGACCGATCCGCATGGCGCGCGACCTCGTTCTCTCCCTGCGACCGCCGCAAAGCCTTGCGGCGGATATGGACTGGATTTACGGCTATCGAGCCATCGGCTGATCAAACTTCCTTGACTGCCGCAAAGCCCTTTTCGATATCCGCCTTGATATCGGCGACATCTTCGAGACCGATCTGCAGACGGATCACCGGTCCCTCGGTTGGCGCCTTGGCGACTCGCCGATCGTTGAGGTTCACCTGCAATGCAAGGCTTTCGAACCCGCCCCAGGAATAGCCGAGGCCGAAAATCCGCAATGCATCGAGGAAGGCATGCGCCTTGACCTTGAATTTCTCAGCACTGTCGACGGCCAGCACGAACGAGAAGATGCCGCTTGATCCCTTGAAGTCACGCTTCCAGATCTCATGGCTCGGGAAGCTTGGCAGCGCCGGGTGCAAGACGCGGGCGACTTCTTGCCTGCCCTCGAGCCATCGGGCAATCTCGAGCGCGCTCTCCTGATGCCGCTCCAGGCGCACACCCATGGTGCGCAAGCCGCGCAGTACCTGGTAGGCGTCATCCGGTGCGCCGCAGATGCCGAGCTGGCCATGCGCATCCAGCAATCGCTGCCAATGCGTCTCGTTGGCGGAAACGGTTCCCATGACGATATCGGAGTGGCCGGCCGGATACTTCGTCACTGCGTGGATGGAGACGTCGACACCATGATCGAGCGGCTTGAAATAGAGCGGGGTCGCCCAGGTATTGTCCATGGTGACGACGCATCCATGCCGGTGAGCCGCCGCCGAAATGGCCGGAATATCCTGCATTTCGAAGGTATTGGAACCTGGCGCCTCGGTATGAACCAGCCTGGTGTTCGGCTTGAACAGTTGCTCGATACCGGCACCGGCCAAAGGATCGTAATAGTCGACCTCAACCCCGAGTCGCTTCAGCATGGTATCGCAAAAAAAGCGAGTCGGCCCGTAGACCGAATCAACGATCAACGCGTGATCGCCGGCGGACAAGTAGGCAAGAAACGGCACGGTAACCGCCGCAAGACCGGACGGAACGATGACGGTTCCAGCCGATCCTTCCAGTGCGTCCATGGCCTCGCACAGCGCGTCCGTCGTCGGCGTGCCGCGGGTCCCATAGGTGTATTTCTGATCGTGCGTCTCCATCACCCGGGCATTGGGAAACAGCACCGTCGAGGCATGCACTACGGGCGGATTGACGAAGCCGTGAAAATCGAGAGGCGAATAGCCGATGTGGGATAAACGTGTGTTGATGCCGGCGTTCTGCAGGAAGGTGTCTTTGTCTTTCATGTCCGGATATGCCTTTGGCGCTGTAGGAAGCTGGATTTGTGGCGAGCAAGTCCAGTTGGGTCAACCCCGATCCTATCGATCGCATCATATTATTATAGGACTAAAATACTGAAAACTGTGCCTAAAACCCCATTTCCGTGCAGTTTTTTGGCAAAACCCTGCTCATTTTGGCGCCAAACGCCCGATTTCCAGCCTAACAGGGTGAAATTTTGGAATAAATCGGCAATAATGGGGTCAATCTCTTGACCGGAAATCCATTTGCGACTGTGATAGGATCACTCGCCTCAAGAGAGTGAGGAAACATGGTTCCCCGTGAACCAGCTTCAGAGGTGATACAGTTTAACTATAAAACAATAGAAGAAGGTTGGGAAAGATGAAAAAGTTTGCTCTCTCCGCGTTTCTCGGAGTCGCAGCATTGGCCTACACCGCGTCCGGCGCCTCCGCCTCGACGCTCGGCGATGTAAAGGCCAAGGGCTTCGTTCAGTGCGGCGTGAATACGGGCCTTCTTGGCTTCGCACAGCCGGACGCATCCGGTAATTGGGCCGGTTTCGACGTCGACTTCTGCAAGGCCGTCGCTTCCGCCGTCTTCGGTGATGCGACCAAGGTAAAGTACACTCCCCTCAGCGCGAAGGACCGCTTCACCGCGCTGCAGTCCGGCGAAATCGACGTGCTTTCTCGTAACACGACTTGGACCATCAACCGCGACACCGCTCTCGGCCTCAAGTTCCGCCCCGTCACCTATTATGACGGCCAGGGCTTCATGGTTCGCAAGGAATTGAACGTGAAGTCGGCGCTTGAGCTTTCCGGCGCGGCCGTCTGCGTCCAGTCCGGCACGACGACCGAGCTCAACCTCGCCGACTATTTCAAGACCAATAACCTACAGTACAATCCGGTCGTCTTCGACAAGCTCGAGGAAGTCAACACCGCTTACGACTCCGGCCGTTGCGACGTCTACACCACCGACCAGTCCGGCCTTTACTCTCTGCGCCTGACGCTGAAGAATCCGGACGACAACGTCGTTCTGCCTGAAATCATCTCCAAAGAGCCGCTCGGCCCGGCCGTCCGCCAGGGCGACGACCAATGGTTCAACATCGTCAGCTGGACGGCCTATGCGCTCGTCAATGCCGAGGAATTCGGCATCACGCAGAAGAACGTCGACGACATGAAGAAGTCCGCAAACCCGGATATCAAGCGTTTCCTCGGCGCCGAGCAGGGTTCCACGATCGGCACTGACCTTGGCCTCACCAGTGACTGGGCCTACAACGTCATCAAGGGCGTTGGTAACTACGGCGAAGTCTTCGACCGCAACATCGGCGCAGGCAGCCCGCTGAAGATCGCCCGCGGCCTCAACGCTCTCTGGAACAAGGGCGGCATCCAGTACGCGCCTCCGGTACGCTAAGCTTCAACAAGCTCACTTTTGGAGAAAGGCGGCATCCGCCTTTCTCCCCTCAAGAAAACAAGCCTGAAACAGGCACATTGGGGAAAAAATTTGCATGGCAATCACAACGAATTCGCCTGAGGGCGGGAGCGCATTCGTATCTGCGCTGAACAACCCCAAAGTCCGGGGTGTTTTTTACCAGGTCCTGGCTATCGTCATTCTCGTAGGCATCGGCGCGGTCATCTTTTACAATACAGCGCGCAATCTCCACGACTTGAACCGCTCCTTCGGCTTTGGCTTTCTCGAAGGTCGCGCCGGTTTCAATCTGGGACAGGCTCTCATCCCCTATTCCAGCGATTCCACCAATACCGATGCGCTAATCGTCGGCCTGCTCAACACGCTGCTTATATCGGTCGTCGGCATTGTTGCGGCAACGATCGTCGGCTTCATCATCGGCATCGGCAGGCTTTCGAACAACTGGCTGATCGCGAAGCTCTCCCAGACCTATGTCGAGATCTTCCGCAACATTCCGCCGTTGCTCGTCATCTTCTTCTGGTATAGCGGCGTCTTGGTACTGCTGCCGCAGGCGCGCGATGCCGTGCATCTGCCGTTCTTCAGCTATCTCAGCAATCGTGGCCTCGCCTTCCCCAGCCCGATTTTCGGTGCAGGCATGCGGGTCGTCGGTATTGCTCTCCTTATCGCGATAGCGACCGTGTTTTTCGTGGCACGCTGGGCGCATAGGCGTCAGGCGGCGACCGGCCAGCAATTCCATACGATCTGGGCGTCGATCGGCATCTTGATCGGCCTGCCGCTACTGGCCTTCCTGGCAACGGGCATGCCGCTTTCCTTCGACTATCCGATTGCTGGCAAATTCAACCTCACCGGCGGAACGGTGGTGGGGCCGGAGTTCATCGCTCTTCTGCTGGCTCTTTCCCTCTATACCGCAACTTACATTGCCGAAATCGTGCGCGCCGGTATTCGCGGTGTGGCAAAGGGGCAGTCAGAAGCGGCAGGCGCGCTCGGTCTTCGAGCCTCAGCCATCAATCGGCTTATCGTCATCCCACAGGCAATGCGCATCATCATCCCGCCGCTGACGAGCCAGTATCTCAATCTGATCAAGAACTCGTCGCTCGCGATCGCCATCGGTTATGCCGATCTCGTCGCCGTCGGCGGCGTGATCCTCAACCAGTCCGGTCGAGCCGTCGAAGTCGTCGTCATATGGATGGTCATCTATCTCGCCTTGAGCATCGTAACATCGCTGTTCATGAACTGGTTCAATGCCAAGATGGCCCTGGTGGAGAGATAAGATGTCCAGTGTAGATCAGAGCTTCGTCAGCAAGGCACTTTTGTCGGGACAGCCTGCACCCGCCAGTGAAAGAGGCGTGTGGCATTGGGTCCGCAACAATCTCTTTGCCACGCCGAAGGACGTCGTCTTGACTGTCCTCGCCGTCGCCTTTCTGGCCTGGGCAATCCCTCATTTGGTCAATTGGCTGTTCATACACGCAGTCTGGAGCGGAACCGACCGCACCTTCTGCGCCACGACCGTGCAGGGCGGGACCCAGCCGGACGGCTGGAATGCCGCCTGCTGGGCCTTCATCCGCTCGAAATTCGTCGTCTTCATGTTCGGCCTTTATCCTCCGGACGAGCGCTGGCGGCCGGTGCTCGTCGCCATCTTGATGATCGTCAGCTTCGCACCGCTGCTGATGCCGTCGGTTCCCAGAAAAGGGTTGAATGCGATCGTGGCATTCTTCGTGCTGCCGGTTATCTCTTTCTTCCTGCTCCATGGCGGCTTCGGCCTTGAGGCCGTGGAAACGGAGAGATGGGGTGGCCTGATGGTGACGCTGGTGATTTCCTTCGTCGCAATCGCGGTCTCCTTTCCGTTCGGCATCCTGCTTGCGCTAGGGCGCCGCTCGAAAATGCCCGTCGTACGCATGCTGTGCGTGGTATTCATCGAAATTATCCGCGGCGTGCCCCTGATCACGGTGCTGTTCATGGCCAGCTACATGCTGCCGCTCTTCATGCCGCAGGGCTGGACGGTGGATAAGCTGCTGCGCGCCGTGGTCGGCGTTGCGATCTTCACCTCGGCCTATATGGCCGAAGTCATTCGCGGCGGCCTGCAGGCAATACCGAAGGGTCAATTCGAGGGAGCCGACTCGCTCGGCCTTGGCTACTGGCAGAAGATGCGGCTGATCATTTTGCCGCAGGCGATCAAGCTGGTCATCCCCGGCATCGTCAACACCTATATCGGCATGTTCAAGGACACGTCGCTCGTTGCCATCATCGGCATGTTCGATCTGCTCGGCATCGTCCGTCAGAATTTCTCCGACGCAAATTGGGCAAGCGCCGTTACGCCAATCACTGGCCTTGTCTTCGCCGGCTTCATTTTTTGGCTGTTCTGTTTTGGAATGTCGCGCTATTCAGGTTTCGTGGAGCGCCATCTCGACACCGGCCACAAGCGATAAAATTGAGGGAATGAAAATATGGCTGAAGCCCAACCCAAAAAACTGACCATCTCCGAGACGGAAGTCGCGGTTGACATGATCAACATGAACAAGTGGTACGGTGATTTCCATGTACTGCGAGATATCAATCTGAAGGTCATGCGCGGCGAGCGCATCGTCATTGCCGGCCCGTCCGGTTCGGGAAAATCGACGATGATCCGCTGCATCAACCGTCTGGAAGAGCACCAGAAGGGCCAGATCATCGTTGATGGCGTCGAACTGACCAACGATCTGAAGAAGATCGACGAAGTGCGCCGCGAAGTCGGCATGGTGTTCCAGCACTTCAATCTCTTCCCTCACCTGACCATTCTGGAAAACTGCACGCTGGCGCCGATCTGGGTGCGCAAGATGCCGAAGAAGCAGGCGGAAGAAATCGCCATGCACTTCCTCACCCGCGTCAAGATCCCGGAGCAGGCGAAGAAATATCCCGGCCAGCTTTCCGGCGGTCAGCAGCAGCGCGTGGCGATCGCCCGCTCGCTCTGCATGAACCCGAAGATCATGCTGTTCGACGAGCCAACTTCCGCGCTCGACCCGGAAATGATCAAGGAAGTGCTCGACACGATGGTGGGCCTTGCCGAAGAAGGCATGACCATGCTGTGCGTGACCCACGAAATGGGCTTCGCGCGCCAGGTCGCCAACCGCGTCATCTTCATGGACCAGGGCCAGATCGTCGAGCAGAATTCGCCGAAGGAATTCTTCGACAATCCGCAGCATGAGCGCACCAAGCTCTTCCTCAGCCAGATCCTGCACTAATCCGGCCAGGATCGAATGAGAAAAACCCGCCGCTGCATCGCAGCAGGCGGGTTTTTTATGGCTTGTCGACGCTCGGGACCATCAGCGCAAAGGCAAAGCGTAAGTCTGCTTGACGACCTGGCTCGGCACATCCGTCTTAACATTCTGGATGCCGTTGACCTTCGTCAGATGGGTGGATTGGAACTGCCGGTAGTCGTCGAGATCGGATACGGCGACGCGAAGAAGCGCGTCGCTTTCGCCCAGCATGATATAGCACTCCATCACCTGCGGCAGCTTCTTCATTGCCGCCATGAAGTGATCGATCGTTTCAGCATCCTGGGCGGTCAGCCAAACGCGGGCAAACAGCGAAAGCGGCAAGCCGGCTTTGACCGGGTTCAGCACCGCCACATAGCGATCGATGATGCCGGCATCCTCAAGCAGCTTCACGCGCCGCAGGCAGGGCGATGGCGACAAACCGACTTCCCTTGCCAGTTCCACATTCTGAATTCGCCCGTCGCGTTGCAGTACGCTGAGAATACGCTTGTCTATCTCGTCCAGCTTCATTGGCATCCTCTACCAACAGAATGCATTTCGTGAATTCTAATGCCAATTATTCGATAAAAGCTGGCATCTACGCAAGCCAATTGCGTTCACAAAGATCTAAGCTTTCATTCATGGAAAGCGCCAATCTCCTTCTCTTCACCGCCACCGTCCTGCCCCTCATCTGCACGCCGGGGCCGGACATGCTGTTCGTAGCGTCACAGACAATGTCCGGAGGCGCAGGCGCCGGGCTGCGATCGACGGCCGGCATCTGCATCGGCTACGTCATCCATTCCATGCTTGCAGCCCTCGGGGTCGCAGCCATCATTGCCGCCTCTCCCGCCCTGTTCATGCTCCTGCGCTGGCTCGGCATCGCCTATCTCGGCTACCTGGCATCCCGCCTCATCAGCTCCTCAATGAAGGCCGGCAAGGTCACGCCGAAGGCGACAGCGGCGGCAGACGGGCTTCGGCGCGGCTTCCTGACGGCCGTTCTCAACCCAAAGGGCATGATGATCTATTTCGCCATCCTGCCGCAGTTCATCAGCCACAATGGGAGCGTAGCACTGCAGGCGTCCCTGCTGTCAGCCGTATTCATCGGGTTGTGCGGGGCATTCTATGCTATTCTCAGCCTCACCCTTGCGGCACTCGGCGCGCGCGCGACAATCAGCGATCGCCGCCGCCGATGGACCGAAGGCATAGCCGGTTGCCTTCTGCTTGTTGCCACGGGACGACTGGCGGCGTGAGCAAGCCATATGGCGCTTCCTGCAAAACGCGATATACTGCCTGACAATCACAAAATATGCGGCATTCACAAGGCGTTAGGGGAAGCGGACTGTGAAGAAGAGCGACAGGATCATCGGCGGACTTGCACTTTTGAGCGCGGCCATCATCGTCATCAAACTGGCCGGAGCAATGTTCGGCTACGATCTCATTCAGATGGCGGTCGATGCGACGAGACCTGCAGGTGCTGGTGGCTGGTCGACAGCGGCGAATTGAGATTGAGCCCGGCGCGGGCAAAATTCGAACGTTCTCCAAATGCTGCGCTCACACAGCCATGCTACAGATCATTAAGAGAAATGGCGACCCCTACAGGATTCGAACCTGTGACCACATGCTTAGAAGGCAAGTGCTCTATCCAGCTGAGCTAAGGGGCCGTGAAGCCTGCCGCATCGTGCGTGCGGCGGCCAACACATGCCTGAAACCGCCGTCCAACTCAATGGGCAGGGTTCAATAAGTTCCTGCCTCAGTGAGTCCAGGGCTGGATGCGCGAAAACCGGAAATTGTCGGAGTAGGAAACCGTCTGGCGAATGGCATCCTTCGGAGCGATGACGCGATATTCGATGCCGTTGCGCTGGGCATAGGCCTCCGCCAATTCCTGCGTGTCGAACGTCAGCTTCAGCTGCTGGCGCGTATCGGCAGAAGAGGTATAGCCCATGATCGGATCGATCTTGCGCGGAATCTCCTGGTCGAATTCCAGAACCCATATATGGGTCTTGGCCTTGCCGGATTGCATGGCGGTCTTTGCGGGACGATAGATCTTGGCAGGCATCGCTGCAGCGCCTCCGAATAAAGCGGGAACGCCCCGCCTCTTTGCTTCTCTTACCTTGGCACGGCCCTTGCGAGCCGAGCGCACGTAAAGTTTGATTAGCCGCGATTCCCTTTGCTTTCAAGCAAAAAGGCGGGCGATGCCGCCGGATAAGGCGCGTTCGCTGACAGCTCGCACGATCGCTCCGCAGATAGTTCACCGGCACCGGCCATGTCACGCCCGATGTCGCACGACGGCCGCTGGCGCAGATTTGAAATGGGCCGTTTCGGCGAGGTCCGCGACTTCCACCGCTCTCAGATCAAAAGATTGTGGGATTGTTTAAATGGTCGGAGTGGAGAGATTCGAACTCCCGACCCTCTGGTCCCAAACCAGATGCGCTACCAGACTGCGCTACACTCCGTACCGTCAGCATGATCGCCGAGTAAAAGGGATCATGACTTAAGTTTTGCACCACCGAACACCTATCCGGCGGAACGAGTGGGGAGATACACGGTTCATCTGCCCGCTGCAACAGGTAAAATCACACCGGGCGGATCTTCCCCGAGGAAAATCTATTTTTTGAGTTTCGCCGAAATGGTGGCGCTCGTCACCTTGTCGCCGGCGGCAAGGCCGAGTTTCTTGACCACTCCGCCGTTCAGCTCGATGACATAGGCGACCGGGCCGCCGGAGTTGATGATCGTTTCCGAAAAGGGCACGGCGTTTTCCTGGATGTGGGTGACGACACCCTTTTGGTCCAGAAAGAGCATGTCGAGCGGCAGCTCGGTGTTCTTCATCCACATCATCACGGGCCGCGACGTGCCGAAATCGAACAGCATGCCGTGGTCGGCCGGCATCTTGTCGCGATACATCAGGCCGAATTCCAGCTGCGGCGGCGTCAGTGCCAGCTCCACGGTGAATTTATGAGCCTGGCCCTTGGGCGATGCGATCGAAAGCGGCTCCGAATCAAAGGCCATCGACTGCTGCGCTGCCGTCTGAGCCGCAAAGGAGGATGAGACGGCGGCCCCAACGAGAAAAAGCGCCAAAATGGCGCTTTTCATAAGTCCGAGAGACCTGTCTCTTTTCATATCAATGCGGCCGCGTAACCGGGCTCGGCGCATCCGGATGGATTTCCGCCGCCATCAGGCCCTTTTCGCCTGGCCCGAAGCGAACAAGCACCACCTGCCCCGGCCGCAATTCGGCCAGGCCGAAGCGACGCAGCGTTTCCATGTGCACGAAGATATCCTCCGTGCCCTCGCCACGCGTCAGGAAGCCGAAGCCCTTGGTCCGGTTGAACCATTTCACGAGCGCGCGCTCGAGGCCGCTGGTGGCGGTCACCTGCACATGTGTGCGCACCGGCGGCATCTGCGATGGATGCACGGCAGTCGACTGATCCATGGAGAGGATCTTGAAAGCCTGATAGCCGCGTTCCCGGCGCTGAATCAGCGCAACAATGCGGGTTCCTTCGAGAATCGTCTGATAACCATCGCGGCGCAGGCACGTCACATGCAGCAATACGTCCTGCATGCCGTTGTCAGGCACTATGAAGCCAAAGCCCTTGGCCACATCGAACCACTTGACGACGCCGGAGATTTCGATGAGCTCGACGGCATCGCCGGACATCTCCTCGAAGTCGTCAACTCCCTTCGATGAAATTCTGTCACCCATCCTAGCCAGCCCTCGATTACGCGTCACACTGTTACGGTTAACTGATTCCCTGATATCAAGATTAACATCTTGGTAACGGAAAAGCGCAAGTCCTAGTTTTCGTTTATTCCCACCCTAAGATTATTGCTCCAAGACTTGCGCGAAGCTGGTGCTTCGAACGAAAATCCGGTCGGCTCAATATTAAGAGAGGAAATAGAATGCGTTATCTCCACACAATGGTTCGCGTCACCGATCTCGACGCCTCGTTGCATTTTTATAGTACCCTGTTCGGGCTTGTCGAAACCCGCCGCTACGAAAACGAGAAAGGCCGCTATACGCTCGTATTCCTTGCAGCTGGCGAAGACGCCGAATCGTCCCGCAGCAACGGCGCCCCCAGCCTGGAACTGACCTTCAACTGGGATCCGGAAGAATACACCGGCGGACGTAACTTCGGCCACCTCGCCTATGAGGTCGACGATATCTATGCGACCTGCCAGAATCTCATGGACAATGGCATCACGATCAACCGCCCGCCGCGCGATGGTCACATGGCTTTCGTGCGCTCCCCCGACGGCATTTCCATCGAGATCCTGCAAAAGGGCGCAAATCTTCCGTCTGCCGAGCCCTGGGCCTCGATGCCCAATACCGGCGCCTGGTAAGGGGCAAGCTTTCGCGAGGCTTACGGCACGCGCGGAGCCATCCGTTTCGCGCTTGCCGCCCATGCCCATCCTCCGGCATGCTTGGACGACTCGAAGCATCATGCATCGGATATCGCGCGGTCATCGTTCCCGGTCGGCGCGTGCGATATCGTCGTCCCTCGCAGGAGGCCGTTCCGATGCAAACCTTTTTGCGGGGAACGTCCCATGTGCGATCAACAGATTTTATACGGCAGGAAGAAGCTAGCAAGCACTATTGCCGTCTTCGCCTCATTTGTGATGCTTGCGAGCTGCGCGACCGCCGGCAAACAGTCGACAGAGACTGCGGAAGCCGCGCCCGCGGCGCAGCCGACGGCGGCTGAACAACTCGCGGCCGACATGAACAGCAAGGCAGATGCTCGCCGGCGCAAAGCCGACGGCACTTACCGCGATCCGATGGTGCATAGTGTCAGCGGCACGCGCCAGCAGATCATCGCCCAGCAGAACCAGGCGCTCTATCCCGCCCCGACGGCGACGCCCACGGAAGGACAGCCCAATATAGGCGGCCTGGTCACGCAGCCGACCGGCGTGAACGCGAACAGAAGCAGCATCTTCTCAGCGCCGCCGCCCGTCGCCGTCAATCCGGACGGGACGCTCGCCAATAACCAGTCCCAGGGCCCACAGACCATCACGCCGATGATGCGCAGCGTCTACAGCACGCCGCCCGGCATGCAGCAGCCCGCCACACAGCAGTCGCTTGGTGCCACCGCCGCGCCGAACGGCCTCACCTCGGCCGATGTGTTGCCGCCGCCCGTCATCCGCAATGCCACCGCCCCCGTGGCCAATTCGCCGCAGCCGATTGCGCAGGTGACCTCGTCGGGCGTTATGGCCGCTCCGAACCCGAATGTCCGCGAATTGAACAGCAAGCAAGCCGCTGCCCTGGCACAATTCATCGCGGCGAAAAACCAACCTCAGAACGGCAAGCTGCTGGTGCAACCGATACAAGGTGCCGGCGGCCAGTAAGGAGCCCGCGTTTCCAGGGAATCTTCGATGTCGTCGGCAACGTCCTGTTAAGTCTCACTTATTCAGTGCCGGCGGCAATTTCATCCAGCTGTCATTTTTTCCACAAAAAAGCAAAATTGGCGCTTGCAGGATTGAAATCACCCCGCTATAAGCGCGCCACACAACAGCTGCATGCGCCCTTCGTCTATCGGTTAGGACGACAGATTTTCATTCTGTAAAGAGGGGTTCGACTCCCCTAGGGCGTGCCACTGTTGTTCCTCTCCCCATCATGAATTCATAAGCTACCGCTTGCGGATGCTATATGTCGTTCTTATCTAGCCTATGCAGCATGCGCCCTTCGTCTATCGGTTAGGACGACAGATTCTCATTCTGTAAAGAGGGGTTCGACTCCCCTAGGGCGTACCAAATCGCGATGGTGCAAAGTTTTCCACAATCGCCTCAAAAAATCTGCGTCTAGTCCTGGATTTTTCTCGATTTTCCGCTTGCGGGAATGAAAGGTGCTGACTATAAGGGCGCCACAGCACGCGCCCTTCGTCTATCGGTTAGGACGACAGATTTTCATTCTGTAAAGAGGGGTTCGACTCCCCTAGGGCGTGCCACTGTCTCTCTCCTTAAATCGATGATTTTGCATCCGAAATTGGGAAAACCCAATTCTGCTCTTAGACGGCTTTTGCCGCATCGATGACCCGAAGCTGCACGCGCCTGCTGCCCTGCCAGTGATCGGCGCCGAGCGTGCCCGCGACATGGATCTGCGCGCCGCGGGAGGACATCAGCAACTCGCCCAACGGCGTCTCTGCCGCGCGAAACGCGATGCCATCGACCCGGCCGCCATCCTGCGCTTCAAGCGTGATCTTGATATGCGACTGGCCGACAAGGCGGGAATCGCGCAGCCTGTGGCTCGGCAGAGCGAAGATAGGTTGGGGATGGCCGGAGCCGTAGGGGCCGGCCGTTTCAAGGCGGTCTATCAGCTCCACCCTCGCGCCGCTTGCGCCGATCGCGCCGTCGATCTTCAGCGTCTCATTGGCGACCAGGCCAGCCACCTGCCTCTCGGCCTTCTCGGTGAAGAAGGTACGCAGCTTTCCGAGATTGCCTCGCTCCACCGTCAAACCGGCCGCCATAGCATGTCCACCGCCCTTGACCAGCAGGCCGGCATCGACGGCGGCGCGGACCATGCGACCCATGTCGAAGCCATTGATCGAACGGCCGGAACCCGTGCCCTTGCCCGACGAATCGAAGGCAATGGCGAAAGCCGGCCGGCGAAACTTGTCCTTCAGCCGTGACGCAATGAGGCCGACGATGCCAGGGTGCCAGCTCTCCCGCGCCGTGATGATCACGGAAGCGCCATCGCCATTGCCATATTCCGCCAGTGCTTCGGCCTCCGCCTCCTGCAGCATGGCGGCTTCCATGGCTTGCCGTTCGCGATTGAGCTCATCGAGCTTCGCGGCGATCGTCTCGGCCTCACCGGTCTCATCCAAGGTCAGAAGGCGTGCTCCAAGCGCAGCATCGCCGATGCGGCCGCCGGCATTGATGCGCGGGCCGATCAGGAAGCCGAAATGATAGGGCGTTACCGGGCCACCTAGCCCCGCCTTGCGGAACAGTGCGGCAAGGCCGGGATTGCCCTGATGGCGGGCGGCGATCAGGCCCTTGACGACGTAAGCGCGGTTTAGGCCCTTCAGCGGCACGACATCGCAGACGGTCGCAAGCGCGACGATATCGAGCCATGCCAGCAGATCGACGGAGCGCACCCGCGGATCGCCCGCTTCGCGTAGCTGCTTGAGGGCGGCGACCAGAACCAGGAAAACCACACCGGCAGCGCAAAGATGCCCCTGCCCGGACAGATCGTCCTCGCGATTCGGATTGACCAGCGCATGGCACGGCGGCAATTCGTGTGCGACCTGATGGTGATCGATGACGACGACATCGATATTGCGTGCCCTCGCCGCGTCAAGCGCTTCAAAACTGGTGGAGCCGCAATCGACGGTCACGATGAGATTCGCGCCATTGTCGATGAGCTGATTGATGGCGTTGGGATTGGGGCCGTAGCCTTCGAAGATGCGGTCGGGGATGTAGATGCTTGCGGGAACGCCGAAATGCGTCAGAAAGCGATAGAGCAGCGCTGACGAGGCGGCGCCGTCGACGTCATAGTCGCCGAAGATCGCGACGGTCTCGCCCGTCTTGATCGCACGCAGCAGCCTCTGCGCTGCCTTCTCGCAATCGGTCAACAAATATGGATCAGGCATCAGAGCGCGGATCGTCGGATCGAGAAAGGCCATGGCCTCATCGATGCCGACACCACGCCCGGCAAGCACGCGGGAGATCAACTCCGGCAAGCCGTGCACCTGAGCGATGGCGAGCGCTCTGTTCATGCCGGCCTGATCGAGCCGGGAAACCCAGCGATTGCCGGAAACGGACCGCTCGACGCCCAGAAAGGCTCGCTGAACTGGATCGACCGGTTGTTCCACCATCTCTCCCAAAATTGGCAGACGGCAGCGCTCCTTTGAGCTGCGCCGCCGTCTATCAGCCTATTCCTTCGGCCGCTCGATGCGGATGACTTGCGGTTCGCCGACGAGATAGCCTTCGTTCCTGATGGAGGCAACAGCCTTGCGCACCGAATCCTCCATCGTCGCATGGGTGACGAGGATGATGGTCTGGTGTGTCGAGGGCGACAGGTGCTGCGTCGACCGCTGCACGATCGATTCGAGCGAAATCTGGTTCTCCGCCATGCGGGTGGCAACGCTCGCGAAGACGCCCGTGCGGTCGAGAACGGTCAGGCGAATGAAGTAGCCGCCCTCATGGCTCTGCATCTGTGCCTTGCGGTACGGCTCGAGCGCCTTGGCGGGGTGGCCCAATACCGGCACGCGCTGCTCGCCAGGACGGCTCTTGGCGATATCGGCAATGTCGCCCAATACGGAAGAGGCCGTTGCATTGCCGCCGGCGCCGGGGCCGACCATCAGCAACTCGCCGAGAATATCCGATTCGATCGCCACCGCGTTGGTGACGCCATCGACCTGGGCGATGACCGAATCGAGCGGCACCATGGTCGGGTGCACGCGCTGTTCGATGCCGCTTTCGGTGCGCTGGGCAACGCCGAGCAGCTTGATGCGATAGCCGAGATCGGCAGCGGCGCGAATATCCTCGATGGAGACGTTGGTGATGCCCTCGAGATAGATGTCGTCGGCTGCGATGCGGTTTCCGAAGGCAAGCGTCGTCAGGATGGCGAGCTTGTGGGCCGTATCATTACCTTCGATGTCGAAAGCCGGATCGGCTTCGGCATAGCCGAGGCGCTGGGCTTCCTTCAGGCAATCGGCAAAGGACAGACCTTCCTTCTCCATCCGGGTCAGGATGTAGTTGCAGGTGCCGTTCATGATGCCGTAGACGCGCGAGATCGTATTGCCGGTCAGCGATTCGCGCAGCGCCTTGATGACCGGAATGCCACCGGCAACGGCCGCTTCGAAATTCAGCAGCACGCCCTTCTCTTCGGCGATCTGCGCGAGCTCGACACCGTGGTAGGCAAGCAGCGCCTTGTTGGCGGTAACGACGTGCAGGCCGCGTGCAAGTGCCGCGCGCACGGCGGCATTGGCAGCACCTTCGGAACCGCCGATCAGCTCCACGAAGACATCGATATCGGCCTTCTGAGCCAGATCCACCGGACCGCCGTACCACTCGATGCCCTGGAGATCGATGCCCCGATCCCGCGTGCGATCGCGCGCAGTGACGGCGACGATCTTGACGGGGCGGCCGCAGGTGACAGCAAGTTCGTTGGCACGACTCTGGATGATGCGGACGAGCGAGGCACCGACGGTGCCCAAGCCCGCAATGCCGATTTTGAGGGCATCTGCCATGAAAAATTCCTGATCGGTATTTTTGGGACGGCAGCCGCCGGAGCGGCTGCCGCGTAACATTATGAACGATGTGCGTTCAGCGAAATCACATTATGCATCGTTTCATCCGCGGCGGAGAGGAAGCGCTTCAGATTGCGCGCTGCCTGGCGGATGCGATGCTCGTTTTCAACGAGCGCGATGCGGACATAATCGTCACCCTGCTCGCCGAAGCCGATGCCCGGAGCAACTGCGATGTCGGCCTTCTCGACCAGAAGCTTGGAGAATTCCAGCGAGCCGAGATGACGGAACTTTTCCGGGATTTTCGCCCAGGCGAACATGGTCGCCGCCGGCGGCGGCACTTCGAAGCCGGCCTTGCCGAAGCTTTCGACCAGAATGTCGCGACGGCGCTTGTAGATGCTGCGCACTTCCGCAATGTCGGAGCCGTCGCCGTTCAGCGCATGCGTCGCCGCCACCTGGATCGGCGTGAAGGCGCCGTAATCGAGGTAGGACTTCACGCGCGTCAACGCCGCGATCAGCCGCTCGTTGCCAACGGCAAAACCCATGCGCCAGCCGGGCATGGAGAAGGTTTTCGACATCGAAGTGAACTCGACGGTGACGTCCATCGCGCCCGGAACTTCCAGCACCGACGGCGGCGGCGCGTCATCGAAGTAAATCTCCGAATAGGCGAGGTCCGAGAGCACGATGATATCGTGCTTCTTGGCGAAGGCGATGACTTCCTTGTAGAAATCGAGCGTTGCCACGTAGGCCGTCGGGTTCGACGGATAGTTCAGAATCAAAGCCAACGGCTTCGGGATCGAATGACGCACGGCCCGCTCCAGCGGCGGGAAGAAGCTGTCGTCCGGCTCGACCGACATCGAGCGGATCACACCACCCGCCATCAGGAAGCCGAAGGCGTGGATCGGATAGGTTGGGTTCGGGCAGAGGATGACATCGCCCGGCGCCGTGATCGCCTGTGCCATGTTGGCGAAGCCTTCCTTGGAGCCGAGGGTGGCGACCACCTGCGTATCCGGATTGAGCTTCACGCCGAAACGGCGTGCGTAATAGGCGGCCTGCGCCCGGCGAAGGCCGGGAATGCCCTTGGACGAAGAGTAGCGATGCGTGCGTGGGTCCTGCACCACCTCGCACAGCTTATCGACGATGGCCTTGGGAGTCGGAAGATCGGGATTGCCCATGCCGAGATCGATAATGTCCGCGCCGCCCGCTCGCGCGCTCGCCTTCAAACGGTTGACCTGTTCGAAAACGTAGGGCGGCAAACGCCGGACTTTATGAAACTCTTCCATTTCTTTCCCCATGGGACAGCGGCCCTCAAAACCGCGTTGAAGTTCGTTGATCTACCGGTCAGCCGCAATACGAACTCCGGAATCGCGGCGCCGCAACCATGTTTTCTCGAAAGATGAGGTGAATCTTGGGCGGCTGCGCACGCGAAGTGCACTTAACCGATAAAGATGCATCCAAACCCGGTCTATCCGAACGCTTTGCGTCCAAATCGCCTGAAACGCAAGGCTAATTCTGCGTCTGGCCCGGTTGGCCGCTGCTCTCTTTCTGAATTTCCTGCAGCGTATCCTGGCCATGTTCGGCCGCCAGCTTGCGCATCTCGGCGACGCGCTTCTGGTATTCAGCCTCCGAGATAACGCCTGCCTTGCGCTGAGATCCGAGAGCCGACAGCTGCTTGACCATGTCGCCCGCCTGCTGATCGTTGATCTGCACGTTAGCAGCCGTCGGTGGCGCGTTGAAGGAAGGATAGCCGTCCTTATAGTGCTGCTGCGTGCTGGTTTCCGTGATCTGGGTGCCTTTTGCGGGCTTTACGATCACTGCCTCGGGCGGCTGCTTGCGCTTGGCGTAAGCAGCCTTTTCCTCGGGCGTCGAGCAGCCCGCGAGCGTCAATGCGAAAATCCCGCACATTGCACCGCAGAGTACGGAATATCGGTTCAGTCTTGCCACCATGCCGCTGCCCATAATTGTCTTTCTGCCAATTCCTTGCCGTGGGTTGAGACTGTTAAATTTGTCGCAGCGGCAAAGCAAGAGCAGGCTTGTGTTTCATTCGACTTGTATTCCTTTTCCCGCAAGATGTACAAATGGAAAACAAGACATAGCTGCCGCCGGGAGGATGATGCGTGACCGACAGCAAGCGCGATAACAATGAAGGTAATGGCGGCTTCCCTGGCTTTGATCCAAAGTCAGTCGAGCCTTACATCGTCAGGGATCCCGAGGCGATGGCTGTCAACTTTGCCCGCGCGCTGGAAAATCTTGGCAAGGCGGCCTCTGCATGGCTTGCGCCGCGCGAGCGCGGCGAGAAGATCGATACGGTCGCCGATCCTTTCACCGACATGGTCAAGACGCTTTCCAAGGTCGGCGAATACTGGCTCTCGGATCCCCGACGGACTCTGGAGGCGCAAACGCATCTTCTGTCCGGCTATTTCAGCCTTTGGACGAAAACCATGCAGCGCCTGAGCGGCGATTCGTCCGCAGCGCCTGAGGTCGAGCCGGTCAAGGACAAGCGCTTCGCCGACGAGGACTGGCAGAAGAACCCCTTCTTCGACTTCCTGAAACAGACCTATCTCCTGACCGCCGGCTGGGCGGAAAAGCTGGTCGGCGACGCCGAAGGAATGGACGAGCATACGCGTCACAAGGCGGTATTCTATACCAAGCAGATCACCGCAGCCTTTTCGCCAACCAATTTCGTGGTGACGAACCCGCAGCTCTATCGCGAAACCATTGCGTCCAATGCCGAAAATCTGGTGCGCGGTATGAAGATGCTGGCCGAGGACATCAGTCTCGGTCACGGCGAGCTGCGCCTGCGGCAGACCGACATGACAAAATTCGCGGTCGGCCGCGACATGGCGCTGACCCCGGGCAAGGTGATCGCGCAAAGCGATGTCTGCCAGGTGATCCAATACGAGCCGGCGACGGACAAGGTGCTGAAACGGCCCCTGCTGATCTGCCCGCCCTGGATCAACAAATTCTATATTCTCGACCTCAACCCACAGAAATCATTCATAAAATGGTGCGTGGAACAGGGTCACACCGTCTTCGTCATCTCCTGGGTGAACCCCGATCAACGGCATGCGACGAAAGACTGGACCTCCTATGCCCGCGAAGGCATCGATTTCGCTCTGGAGACGGTCGAGAAGGCCACGGGAGAGCAGGAGGTCAATGCTGTCGGATATTGCGTCGGCGGCACGCTGCTGGCAGCCACGCTTGCCCTGCATGCCAAGGAAAAGAACAAGCGCATCCGCACGGTGACTTTCCTGACCACGCAGGTCGATTTCACCTTTGCCGGCGACCTCAAGGTTTTCGTCGACGAAGAGCAGATCGCGTCGCTCGAGCAGCAGATGAATGCGATCGGCTATCTCGAAGGCTCGAAGATGGCGACGGCCTTCAACATGCTTCGCGCCTCCGAACTCATCTGGCCCTATTTCATCAACAGCTACCTGAAGGGTCAGGACCCCCTGCCCTTCGATCTGCTGTTCTGGAATGCCGATTCCACGCGCATGGCGGCGGCCAACCACTCCTTCTACCTGCGCAATTGCTACCTCAACAACGCGTTGAGCCAGGGCAAAATGGTCCTCGATGGCAAGACGCTATCACTGAAGGACGTGCGCATTCCCGTCTACAATCTGGCAACGCGCGAGGATCATATCGCGCCGGCCAAATCGGTCTTCATGGGCAGCCAATATTTCGGCGGGCCTGTGGAATTCGTTGTGACGGGCTCGGGTCATATCGCCGGCGTCGTCAACCCGCCGGACAAACATAAATATCAGTTCTGGACCGGCGGCCCGATCAAGGGCGACTACGAGAACTGGCTGGCCGAGGCGAGTGAGACACCGGGCTCGTGGTGGCCGCATTGGCATGCCTGGATCCGCGCGCAGGATCATCGCATGACGGCAGCGCGCCAGCCGGGCGGAACTGCCCTCAACGCGCTCGAAGAGGCACCCGGCAGCTTCGTCATGGAACGGGCGTGACGACCGCAAGATCATGCTCTTCCCTTCGCCTCTGGTCCCTGCCCGCCTGATCGCGCGCTACAAGCGCTTCCTCTTCGATGCCGAGTTGGAGGACGGTACCTTCATCACGGGCTCCTGCCCGAATACCGGATCGATGCTCGGTCTGACTTCGCCCGGCTCGCGCATATGGCTTTCCGAACATGAAAGTGCGAAGCGAAAATACCGTCATGTCTTCGAGCTGATCGAAGCCGACGGTACGACAGTCGGCGTCAATACCGCGATGCCGAACCGTATAGCAGCGGAAGCGATTGCTCTCGGTCAAATCTCCGATCTCGGCGACTATACGACGGTCAAGCGCGAACAGAACTATGGCCGCAACTCCCGCATCGACCTGCTCTTGACCGATCCTTTGCGGACAACCACCTATGTCGAGGTGAAAAACGTCCATTTCATGCGACGACCAGGTCTTGCGGAATTTCCCGATACGGCAACGGCACGCGGCGCCAAGCATCTGGAAGAGCTTGGCGATATGGTGGAGGCGGGCCATCGGGCCGTCATGCTGTTCGTGATCCAACGCAATGATTGCGATCGCTTCCGCATTTGCGGTGATCTCGATCCGGTCTACGCCAAGGCCTACGATCGCGCTTTGGCGCGTGGCGTCGAAGTGTATGCGCTGAAATGCAGGGTTTCGCCGATGGAAATAGCGCCTGCCGGGTTGATCCCGATAGACGAACCCGGCATAGCTGCATTAGATACCAGTATAAAGATTTCTGCTGAAGGCTAACCATGGTGAACTACATCGAAGCGGCAACGGCGCCGGCGAAAAATACGGGCGCTATCCGCCTCTACGGGCAAGATGCGTTTGCCGGAATGCGCAAGGCATGCCAGCTGACCGCCCGTTGCCTCGATGAACTCGCCGCCATCGTCGAGCCGGGCGTGCCGACCGATGTCATCGACCGCTTCGTCTTCGAGTTCGGCATGGATCACGGCGCCTATCCGGCGACGCTGAACTATCGCGGCTACATGAAATCCTCCTGCACCTCGATCAACCACGTCGTCTGCCACGGCATTCCCAACGACAAGCCGCTGCGCGAAGGCGATATCGTCAATATCGACGTGACCTATGTGCTCGATGGCTGGCACGGCGATTCCAGCCGGATGTATCCGGTTGGCGAAATCAAACGTTCGGCCGAGCGGCTTCTCGAAGTCACCTATGAGTCCCTGATGCGCGGCATCGCCGCGGTGCGCCCCGGTGCCCGCACCGGCGCCATCGGCGAAGCGATCCAGACCTTTGCCGAAGGCGAACGCTGCTCGGTCGTGCGCGACTTCTGCGGCCATGGCGTCGGCAGCCTGTTTCATGACTCGCCGAATATCCTGCATTACGGCCGGGTCAATGACGGCCCGGAACTGCGCGAAGGCATGATCTTCACCATCGAACCGATGATCAATCTCGGCAAGCCGCATGTGAAGGTGCTGGGTGACGGCTGGACGGCCGTCACCCGCGACCGTTCTCTCTCCGCACAGTACGAGCATACTGTCGGCGTCACCGCAACGGGCTGCGAAATCTTTACCCTGTCGCCCGGCGGCCTCGACCGCCCCGGCCTGCCGCCGCTGCAGGGGTAATTCATGGCGAAACGTCCCGCTGCTTCCAACGGACATGCCGCTCGAAACAGGCGGAAAGACGGAGGCTTTGCAAGAGGCGCCGCTCCTGGACGAGCGACTATTCTTCGCCCAATCACCGGTGGCCGCCAAAGCTGTGCCCACGAATACCGAAGCACACTATCACGGCCATCGCGAGCGGTTGCGCAACCGCTATCGTGACGGTGGCGATGCCGCGCTCGCCGATTACGAAATTCTCGAACTGTTGCTATTCCGGCTGATCCCACGCCGAGACACGAAGCCGATCGCCAAGGCATTGCTAGCCCGCTTCGGTACGCTGGGTGGCGTGTTTGGTGCTCCAATCAATCTGCTGACGGAGGTCAGTGGTGTCGGAGATGCCGTCGCCCTCGACCTGAAGCTGATCGCCAGCGTCGCGCAACGCATGCTGAAAAGCGAGTTGACGGGCAAGCCCGTGCTCTCCTCCTGGAAAGCGCTTATCGACTATTGTCATGCCGCCATGGCGCACGAAGCGCGCGAGCAGTTCCGCCTGCTGTTTCTTGACAAGCGCAACGCCCTGATCGCGGACGAGGTGCAAGGTTTCGGTACGGTCGACCATACGCCCGTCTATCCGCGCGAAGTCGTCAAACGCGCGCTCGAGCTTTCCGCTTCGGCAGTTATTCTCGTGCACAATCATCCATCCGGGGACCCGACACCGTCTCGCGCCGATATCGACATGACGAAGACGATCATCGATACGGCCAAGCCTTTAGGCATTACCGTTCACGATCATATTATCATTGGCAAGAACGGCCACGTCAGCTTCCGGGCATTGCGGCTGATTTGAAATAAAGTATTACATTAGAATAAATGCATATCATGCCAATATATATTAGTTTTCTTACTTAGCTAATATCACACTTCCTCCTGAAATCGTTCAGTCTAGCCCCTCCGCCTCCATTTCCATTTTTCAGTTCGGCGTCAGGATGATCTGGCAGAAGGATCGCCGCATCCGGAACGGCAGATCCGTCGGCGGAAGCTATTGGTTTGATATGGCCTGTTTGCCCGAGAATTCAGTCGGCCCGGAGATCACATGCAGAAGATGTCGCCAAGGCTTGCTCGTTACCTCCTTCGCGCGGCACGCGGCGCAACTGTCGCTTTGGGAGTCGTCCTGGCGGTTGCCGGCGGCTTCTATGCCCATATGATCTGGACGACGAACTTCCATCCTGTCATCGCTGGCGAGCTTTATCGCTCCTCCCAGCCGTCGGCAGAGACGATCGCAGAGTTTCAAAAGCAGTACGGCATCAAGACCATCATCAATCTGCGCGGCGACAACAGCGGCCATAATTGGTACGACCGGGAAGTTGCCCAGGCCAAGCAGCTCGATATCAACCATATCGATTTTCGCATGTCTTCCGGCCGGGAGCTGACGCGGGAGCAGGCCGCGCAATTGGTCCAGATCATGCGCGATGCGCCGAAGCCGATCCTCATTCACTGCCAGGCGGGAGCCGACCGCACAGGGCTTGCTTCCGCGCTCTATCTTGCCGCCATCACCAAGACGAACGAGGCGACAGCCGAGCGCCAGATGTCAATTGTCTACGGCCATCTGTCGCTTTCCTTCACCCGCGCCTATGCGATGGACCGGACCTTTGAGAAACTCGAACCCTGGCTTGGCCTCCCGGCGTCCTGAGAACCGCAATTCCCGTTAGATAATCTGTAACATTGAGCCGCTACCGGTTGACGGACAACATGTTGCGTTGCGACATTGATTCCCTGTCCAATCATCCGAGGCTTCCCGATGGACCAATTCGATCTCCTAGTCGTGGGTAGCGGCCCCGCCGGCCGCAGAGGCGCCATTCAGGCCGCCAAACTCGGCAAGAAGGTGCTCGTCATAGAACAGGGCAAACGCGTAGGCGGCGTCTCGGTCCACACCGGCACCATTCCCTCGAAGACGTTGCGCGAAACCGCGCTCAACCTGTCCGGCTGGCGCGAACGCGGCTTCTATGGACGCGCCTATCGCGTCAAGCAGGAAATCAGCGCCGAAGATCTGCGCCGCCGCCTGCTGATCACGCTCGACCACGAAGTCGAGGTGCTGGAACATCAGTTTGCGCGCAATCGCGTGCAGCACATTCGCGGCAAAGCGAGCTTCGTCGACCCCCAGACCATGCAGGTGGTCAAGGACGACGGCGAGGTGGTCACGGTATCCGCCGCCAGCATCCTGCTCGCGGTCGGCACCAAGCCGTTTCGTCCCGATTACATACCCTTCGACAGCAAGACGGTGCTCGACAGCGACGAGTTGCTCGAGATCGCGGAATTGCCGCGGTCTATGGTCGTCATTGGTGCAGGCGTCATCGGCATCGAATATGCGACCATCTTCAGCGCGCTCGATACGCAGGTGACGCTGATCGATCCGAAATCCACCATGCTCGATTTCATCGACAAGGAGATTGTCGAGGATTTCATCTATCAGCTGCGCGACCGCAACATGAAGCTGCTGCTTGGCCAGAAGGCCGAGAAAGTGGTTCGGGAAAACGGCAAGGTCGAGCTGACGCTCGACAATGGCCGGCGCATCGTCACCGACATGGTTCTGTTCGCTGCCGGCCGCATGGGCGCGACGGATACGCTCAATCTTGACGCCGCCGGCCTTGAAGCCGACGCCCGCGGCCGCCTGAGCGTCAATCCGGAGACCTTCGCCACGAAGGTTCCGCATATCTTTGCGGCAGGCGATGTCGTCGGCTTTCCGAGCCTAGCGTCCACCTCGATGGAACAGGGCCGCATCGCCGCGCGGGTCGCCGTCGGCGCGATCGCCAAGGAGCCGCCGAAATACTTTCCTTACGGCATCTATGCCGTTCCTGAGATTTCCACCTGCGGCCTGACCGAAGAAGAGGTCAAGGAGCGGCACATTCCTTACGAGTGCGGCATCGCGCGCTTCCGCGAGACTTCACGCGGTCACATCATGGGCCTCGACACCGGCCTTCTGAAGATGATCTTTTCGTTGAAAACCCGCCGGCTGCTCGGCGTCCACATCGTCGGCGAAGGCGCGACCGAGCTGGTCCACATCGGCCAGGCCGTGCTCAACCTCAAAGGCACTGTCGAGTATTTCGTCGAAAACACCTTCAACTATCCGACGCTCGCCGAGGCCTACAAGATCGCTGGTCTCGATGCCTGGAACCGCATGGGCGATATCAAGTCAGAGATTTGAGCAATATTCCCCGGATACGGCAATTGCAGGCTGATCCCCTCTCCCCGCCTGCGGGGAGAGGGTTAGGGTGAGGGGCTATTCACGGGAACAGTCGATTGCGTGGTCCTAAACTCGTTGTGGAGCTCGATGGGAGCCAACATCTTGATAGCTCCTATGATCTAAGGCGCGACGCCTTTGTGAATCATGAGGGTTGGTCCGTGGTCCGTTTCTGGAATGTTGATGTCTTAACAACAATGACGTCAGTTCTTGAAACTATTGTTGCCATTTGCGACGGCCTGCTCACAGAGACAGTGAAAGCCCCCAATCTCCGGTTCTTTCCCACGCGAAGCAAAACATAAGTCTCTGTCGGGCCGAGAGTTCGTTGCCCCTCACCCCAGCCCTCTCCCCGCAAGCGGGGCGAGGGAGTCTATTGGGTCGGGAAAACAAAAAAGCCCCGCCGCGAACGGCAGGGCTTAATTTTAGTCCGGGAGAGAACCGATTACTCGGCGCTGTCTTCAGCAGCCTTCTTCTTCGGAGCGGCCTTCTTCTTCGGAGCGGCAGCTTCTTCGCCTTCAGCAGCAGCTTCCGTTGCTTCGGCCTTGGCAGCCTTCTTCTTCGGAGCAGCCTTCTTGGCAGCCGGCTTACCTTCTTCTTCCTCGTCGTCAGCCAGCAGCGCTTCCTTGGAGACGGTCTTGTCCGTGACGTCGACTTCGGTCAGCAGGTGATCGATGACCTTTTCTTCGAAGATCGGCGCGCGCAGGTTAGCGGAAGCGCCGGGGGTCTTGCGGAAGAATTCCAGGATTTCCTTTTCCTGGCCCGGGAACTGCTGGAGCTGAGCATAGAGTGCGCGCTGCAGTTCGTCTTCGCTGACTTCGACGCCGGCCTTTTCGCCGATTTCGGAGAGAACGAGGCCGAGGCGAACGCGACGCTCAGCGAGCTTGCGGTATTCTTCGCGAGCCTTCTCTTCCGTGGTGTCTTCGTCTTCGAAAGTCTTGCCCGATTCGCTGAGGTCGGTTTCGACCTGACGCCAGATGCTGGCGAATTCAGCTTCGACCAGCTTCTGCGGCGTGTCGAACTGGTACATTTCGTCGAGCTGGTCGAGGATCTGGCGCTTGACCTTCTGGCGGGTGACCGAGCCGTACTGGCTTTCGATCTGGCCGCGAACGATTTCCTTCAGGCGATCGGCCGATTCCAGGCCGAGCTTGGAGGCGAGCTCGTCGTTGATCTCGATTTCGCCGGGAGCTGCGACTTCCTTGACGTTGATGTCGAAGGTGGCTTCCTTGCCGGCGAGGTTCTTGGCCGGATAGTCGGCCGGGAAGGTTACGGTGATGACCTTCTCATCGCCAGCCTTGACGCCAACGAGCTGTTCTTCGAAGCCCGGGATGAAGCGGTTGGAACCGAGAACGAGCTGCGAGTCTTCGTCCTTGCCGCCGTCGAAGGCAACGCCGTCGACCTTGCCGAGATAGTCGATGGTGACGCGGTCGCCGTCGGCAGCCTTGCCCTTCTTGGTCTCGTAGCTACGGGCGCTTTCAGCGATCTTGAGGATCTGCTCGGTGACTTCGTCTTCGGCGATTTCAGCGACTTCGCGCGTGACCTTGATGCCCTTGACGGACTTCAGCTCGATCGCCGGGATGACTTCGTAGGAAAGCGTGAATTCGAAATCGGCTTCCGCAGCAAGAATCTTTTCTGCCTCTGCCTGATCTTCGGTCATGGCGATTTCCGGCTGGGTTGCCGACTTTTCGCCGCGCTCGGTGAGGATCGCCGGGGGCTGATCGCGAACGATTTCGTTGACGAGATCGGCCATGATCGACTTGCCGTAGACCTTCTTCAGGTGCGAGACCGGAACCTTGCCGGGACGGAAGCCGTTGATGCGGACCTTGTCCTTGACCTCGGCGAGGCGCTCGTTCATGCGCACTTCCATGTCCTTGGCCGGGATGACCACCTTGATTTCGCGCTTCAGCCCTTCAGCGAGCGTTTCGATAACCTGCATTGTCCTACCTTCATTCATGGCGGCCGTGCCCAGACAGCCGTTCGTTTCGATGAGCACGACGCCGGAAAATCCCGAGCGTGGCTTGGATGCAATTCTCTTTCACCTTGCAAGAGCGCCGCGCCTTCGAATGAACGCGCAAAAGGCAGCTCTATCCCGTCACGAGCCAAAACATCTTATCCCCTTCCTCTTCGAAAGAGGGATGCTTTGAGCAAGATGGCGCGCCCTGCGGCATATAGGAAGACAGGCTAGAGCCTCCCCCCGTCCACAAGACAGTGTTGGTGCGGGTAGAGAGACTTGAACTCCCACGCCTTGCGGCACCAGAACCTAAATCTGGCGTGTCTACCAATTTCACCATACCCGCGTTCCCAAAACCGCATGGCGATGCCTGCCCATGGGCCTTCCGGAGCGCGGCGTCTCTATATCACCCGTTTCAAACCACGCAAAGGAAAAATGACGGTTCCGCGACGACGCCCAAAGCTTATCGGACATAGTCGTGCAGATATCGTCAGTAGAGCGGCTCTTCATAGACGGGTTTGCCGTCCAGCAGCAGACTTCGGATATGGGCGGCGCCATCCGAGGAAACGCGAGCGGCGATTGAGACGCGCCTATCGTTGCGTGCGCTTTCGATATCGTGCCCCTGCCCCTCGGGCACATAAAAACGCTCTATACCGTAGTTTACGAACATGGTCGCCTTAGCGTCGGCTTGGTCACCATAGGAAACATAGTCGAATGGCAGGCTTTTCAAGATGACCGTGTCAGGCTTGGGCTCGAGTGTTCCGAGGGACGATTCGGCGATGCTCCAATAGCCATCGTCCTGCTTCTTCAAACGTACCGACAGAACCTGATTGCTGAGGCTCTCTTTCGGCGGTCCACCGACCAGCGTCGAGACCGGTACTCGGGAGATATCATAGTTCAAAGTGACGTAGTCGCCGCGCAGAAGATCGCGCGGATCGACGGGCGCGGTCTTCAGGATGACTTCGACGCCGCTTCGCAGCCCCCAGGCCCGCTCGCCGACCATATAAGCGAGAACGGCGGTTTGCAGGACTGCAACGATGACGGCCGCGGTCCACAGGCGACGGGCGCCGACGGCTGGGCTCCTTTCGGCTATATCGCTCATACCCGTGTCCCCTGCCCACCATTGTTGGAAAAGCGCCGTTCGAGCTGGATGACCAGCCAGGCGGCAATCGCAACGAGCACGCCTGCGACGAGGAAGAAACCGGCCGTGCCGATGATCGAGCCGATCGTCTCGCTGGCGAGATAGAGAATCTCGCAGGCAAAGACGAAGTAAGCGAGGTAGCGTACCGCGCCATTGTCACGACCACTAAGCGCAATGGCAACGACCGAGCCGACCAGCGTCGCCGCGGCCACAACGATAAGCGGCACCTTGTCTTCGACCCAGACATTATTTTCAAAGGAGCCGTTACTGATCTCGGCATGGACCAGAAAGAAACCGATCGACGCGATCAGAAATGCATAGAAGGCCGGCGCAGCTCCCGCCGTTCGCGCAAAGGGCATGAGTGGCGAGGCAGATATGCTGACGACCAGAAAAGCTACCATCCCGAGGGCTGCAAACAAGATCGCCGTAGTCAGTCCCTCATGCCGGGCAAAAAGCCAGGTCAGCCAGCCGACGAGCATGAGATAAGCCAAATGCCTGGCGAGCGGCGCATCGGCATAGCGAACAAGCGCAATCAGAACCACGGCCATCAGCGGCGGTATCCATGGCATGATTCCGTACCATTGATCGAAGTGCTCCCAGAGATAGACACCACAAAATGCCCAGGCCAGAAAGCCCGCGAGGCCGACCTGCGCTGCGGAGCGAAACAGCGCCGCCACGACGCAGGCCGCCACAAACCAGACGACCATCATGCTAAGTTCATCGCCGGACAGATTATACATCTGGCCAACCAGCGCCATGGCGCCGCCGAAACTCAAAGTGCCGAGAATCAGCAATCCGGACGCGAGGATGGAACGCCCCTGCGCCAGCAAGTATGCTGATGCGAGATAGAAGGCCCATATCATCGCCACCAGCCCGGTGAGGCGAACAATCCGCGGAAGAGCCTCCCAGTTTGCGGAAATGAACAGCAATATGGCGAGACCGAGCAGCACTGCGGCTATGATGGCCAATACCCGGCCCGCGCTGAAACTCGTCTCGCGGCCGTCATATTCGCGCAACAGGGCCTTTGCCGTCGACGCATCGACGAGACCTTTGTCGACCCAGATCTTCAGGTCCCGTTCCAGCCTGCCCCTATACATCCCCGCCCCCTTGCTGCGACTCCCCGCATAGAGAAGAGTTATCACAAATCGTCGTTCAATCGATGCGGGCCGGCGCACATTCCCAATCGACGCACTGCAAGCGAGTACGCTCTTCGTTAATACGACATTAATCGATTGATTGGTATTATAGGCATCGGTATCGCGATATCGATAAAAGATATGCGCAGACGACATACCTCTCATGAATTTATTGCGCTGCACAAAATCAAAAAATCATACTATTGATAATGCAACAGCACACGGCGGTGGCGCGCCGGGCCGGCATAAGTCGGAAGAGCCTGAGGATTGATATCCTGACCATAGAATTCGGAGCCGCACACTCCTCCTCCCAGTGCGCTCCGATGGATTGACGACACCCCTCCTCCCAGTCGTCAATCACCACAAATGACGCCCACCGCATCCTCCTCCCGCGGTGGGCGTTATTTTTTGCCCTTTAAACCGTTTTAAGCTCGTCACTGGCCGACATCAGGCACTGGAATTGGCAGAGCGGAAATCGACAAGATGACGGCAGCCATTGAGGAGTTCGACCTACTTCAAAATAGCAAGGCTGACGAAAACATGGCTCAATAGAGGCAAGCGCAAGAATGCCCCTTGAGACGCTGGGCTTGGGCCGAGATGGCGCTCGTCGTTCGGCCGCGATATGCACACAAATCAGCCATCTTCTTAGGCAAAGCGCCCGGAAGACGTGCGCCCAATGCATAGGTGACATGATGCTTTGGCGCTTTTAGTTCTTGCACCGCAGCATATATAAAGAGGCATCGGATCAACGACGGAACCAACCACGGGGCCGCGAGATCTCCAAATCCTCGAAAGGGACTGAAAATGAACCTGACCCGCTCTTTCAACAACTGGCGCAAGTATCGTCAGACCGTAAACGAACTCGGCCGCATGAGCGCCCGCGAACTGCACGACCTCGGCATCGACCGCGCCGACATTCATCGCGTTGCCCGCGAAGCCACCGGCCGCTAATCGCCGGATAGGCTTCGCCCCATAGCGATAGCCTTCTCAACGCCCGTTGCGGACCTCCGCGACGGGCGTTCTTTTTTGTCCGTTGTGCGACGCAACATGACACGATCCGCCTTGAGCCATTCGCAAGAAACGTGGCGTACAAATTCTAGGCATTGGTGGCTTTTTGGGCGTCATATTGCACAAACGCATAGCAGACGCCTTTTATTTGCACTGCACAAAAGACGGGTTTGCGCCTATATAGAATGCAATCGCTGAGGCGGTAATCGTTCCGCCCGCAACCAAGCTACTGAGGATAAGATCATGAACCCGATTCGCATTGCAAAGAACTGGATCAGCTACCGCCGCACTCTGAACGAACTCGGCAACCTTTCCAGCCAGACCCTGTCGGACATCGGCGTCAGCCGTTACGAGATCCGCAACATCGCTGCTCGTTCCTTCCGTTAATCGTTGGGAATTGCAGACTGCTTCAAGACGGCGCCCTTCGGCGCCGTTTTTGATTCCGACACTTAAAGCGCGTCGCGATCTTTCAGATTCGCTCTTTGCGTTTCAAACTGCCGGCCTTGTGCGTGTCGTTACCGCAAAACCGTGGCGCACTTTTGCGCAACATGCTTTGGCAAAGCGTTTGGATCGCCGCCCCGGTCGTGATAATGACGCGCGCATGACACAGACCAGTTCTCACTTCCCCATCCACGTCATCGGCGGCGGCCTTGCCGGCTCGGAAGCCGCATGGCAGATCGCCAATGCCGGCGTGCCGGTCATCCTGCACGAGATGCGCGGCGTGCGTGGCACCGAAGCCCACAAGACCGACGACTTCGCCGAGCTCGTATGTTCCAATTCGTTCCGCTCAGACGACGCGACCAGCAATGCGGTCGGCGTCATCCATGCCGAGATACGCATGGCTGGTTCGCTCATCATGGCATGTGCAGACAAGCATCAGGTGCCTGCCGGCGGGGCGCTCGCGGTCGACCGCGATGGTTTTTCGGCTGCGGTGACGCAGGCGATCGCAAGCCATCCGCTGATCACTGTCGTCCGGGAAGAAATCCAAGGCCTGCCACCCGCGGAATGGGACCAGGCGATCATCGCCACCGGCCCACTGACCGCACCCGGCCTTGCCAGCGCCATCCAGGCGGAAACCGGCGCCGATGCGCTTGCCTTCTTCGATGCCATCGCGCCGATCGTCTATCGCGAAAGCATCAACATGGATGTCTGCTGGTACCAATCCCGCTACGACAAGGTCGGCCCCGGCGGAACCGGCAAGGACTATATCAACTGCCCGATGGACGAAGCTCAATATAACGCCTTCGTCGATGCGCTGATCGCCGGCGACGCCGTCGGCTTCAAGGAATGGGAAGGCACGCCCTATTTCGATGGTTGCCTGCCGATCGAAGTCATGGCCGAGCGCGGTCGCGAAACGCTGCGCCACGGGCCTATGAAGCCGATGGGCCTGACCAACGCCCACAATCCCACGGTCAAGGCCTATGCCGTCGTGCAGCTGCGCCAGGACAATGCGCTCGGCACGCTCTATAACATGGTCGGCTTCCAGACCAAGCTGAAGTATGGGGCGCAGGCAGAGATCTTCCGGCTGATTCCCGGGCTCGAGAATGCCGAATTCGCCCGCCTCGGTGGCCTGCACCGCAATACCTATATCAATTCGCCGACGTTGCTTGATCGCTCGCTGGTGCTGAAGTCCCGGCCTGGCCTGCGTTTCGCCGGCCAGATCACCGGCTGCGAAGGCTATGTCGAAAGCGCAAGCATCGGACTGCTCGCCGGCCGTTTCGCCGCAGCGGAGCGTAAGGGCGAAGCGCCATTGCTGCCGCCGGATACGACGGCGCTCGGTTCGCTGCTGAACCACATTACTGGCGGGCACATCGTTTCGGACGAAGAGCCGGGCAAACGCTCCTTCCAGCCCATGAACATCAATTTCGGGCTCTTCCCTGAGTTGGAGCCAGGTTCGATCGTCAAGCCGGAGGGCATCAAGCGCTTTCGTGGCAAGGACAAGACCATCATGAAGCGCCAGCTCATCGCCAAGCGCGCCCTTGCCGATTGCGCCAAATGGCTTGGCGTGTCGGCACCTGTGCTTGCGGAAAGCGCCTGAAATCTAAAGCCTGAGATTTCAAGCCTCTGCGGGCGGCGCGTGGTGTTCAGGCCGGACTTCGTCGGCAGCGACATAATTGCCGAGCAGCCATAGCGAGACCTCGGCAGCTTCGGCTGGTGTCTTGAACTCGAATGTGCCGTTGTGATGCGGCACATCTAGAAAATCGACCGTCAAACCGCGGCCGGTTCCTGAGATCTTGGCGCGCGCCCGGCCGGGCTCGATCAGGTGGACGCTGAAATGATTGCGCACATTGCGCATGAAGCCAGCCTTGTCGTCATGCAGGCGCACGAAGACCGCCTGCCCGTCGGCCGTTGTCTGCAGCTGCCTGATCGCTTCCTTCGGGAAGGCGCGGCCGAATTCCAGAATGGCAAGGCCGGTATCGTGCAGGCCGTCTTCCTTGTTCTGCGATGCCATGCGCGTCGCGAAATAGGCAAAGAAGATGACAATCGCAAACAGTATGCACCAGACGATAATACCCATGGCAGCTCCCCCTGAAATGCAAATCAAGTGCCATCCATCTCCATAGACGGCGAGACTTGTGCGAGCTTGGTGTATTTTAGATTTTCTTTGTGATCGACGCTATCGCCATGCGCGTCTGCCGACGCCATTGCGTCAATGCCGGAGACTGATCGAAGAGACCGGCGCCGAGCTTCTGTGCCTTCTTCAAAGCAGGCTCGGCCAAGGTCGCCGGCAGAAAGGCCGGGAATACCGCCTGCGGTATGGCGCCCGCCGCCCTTGCCTTGGCCAGATGCTCGCGGCCGAGCCCCGCGAATGCCTCGATCGCCACGGAAACGCGCGCCTTGTCCCTGCCGGCGAGGAAGGAATCGCGATCGAGGCCCGTTGCGGTCAGGATCTCGAGCGGCAGATAGAGCTGGCCGCGATGACGATGGAGCGGCATCAGCAACAATAGGCCGGCAATCGCCTGTGCTACACCGGCATGGCCTGCCGCATCGGCGGAACGCTTGGCCTCGTCCGCTGATAGAACCAGGCTGGCAAGCTGGATAAGCGCCGAAGCCGTCTCGCCTGCATAGCCCTCCAGATTGCCGCGCGTCTCCATCGGATCGTCATAGAGGTCGAAGATGCGCGCGTCGATCATGTCGATCAGCGTCTGGCGCGGCAAACGGTAGTGCTCGATGGCAGTCAGAAGCTCGGCGGCGATCGGATTGGCTTCGCTCGAGCCGTGCGCCTGGCCTTCAAGAAGGTCGCGCCAGTACTGCATGCGCACTTCACCGGGCAGCGGTTCATGCACCAGATCGCGTATGCGCGCCAATTCGGCATTGAAAGCGTAAAGCGCTGCAAGCGCCGGACGCTTCTCCTCCGGCGCCAGCAGGCAGGCGAGATAGCGATCGCGGTCGGTATCGCGAAGAGTGGCGAGGCAGATGTCTCGATTGCCCCGGGGCGCGGCTGTTGTCGTCATGCTCAAGGATCCGGCGTCAAACGGCAATCAATGCGGCGGCGACGGCACGCGACTCGGACAACATGATATTGAAGGTGCGTACGGCCGCTCCCGTGCTCATCGGGTCCGACGAAATCTGTCTGGCGCGCAAAGCTGCCTTCAGCTCGGCCGGCAGTGGACGCAGCTGCGTTCCCGTGCCGACGAGCAGGACCTCAATCTGTGCGGCTTCGTCAAGCACCTTCTGGAAGCGTTCCGTTGTCAGCGCATCGCCTTCCACCATGTCCCACCCGTAAATACCGGAGGGCAGGCAAAGCAGCGAGCCGCGATGCGACATGTCGGCGAAACGGAAACCGCCATTGCCATAAGTGTCGATCGGTGCGCGCCCGGGAAAATGCGCCTTACGGATTTCTATGCCTTTTGCCAATGTATCACACCGCTGGTTTGCCTGACTGGATGTCACCGGCCGCGGGCCCATTGCTTTCACCGCCGGTCTGGAATTTGTCCGGACGCAGCTTGAACAGGATCAGCACGGGCGCCGCAATATAAATCGACGAGAAAGTGCCGACCGCGACGCCGAAAAGCAGCACGAAAGTAAACGAACGTATCACTTGGCCGCCAAAGATGTAGAGCGCGAGCAGCGCCACAAGCGTCGTCGCGGAAGTCAGAATGGTACGAGATAGTGTCTGATTGATGGAAGCATCGATCAGGATCGGCAACGGCATCTTTGAATAGCGCTTGAGATTCTCGCGCATGCGATCGTAGACGACCACGGTATCGTTCAATGAATAGCCGACGATGGTCAGGATCGCGGCGATACTGGTCATGTTGAATTCCATGCCGGTCAGGACGAAGAGGCCAAGCGTCAGGATGACGTCGTGCAACGTCGCGATGATCGCGCCGACTGCGAACTGCCACTCGAAGCGCAGCCATATGTAGACAAGGATCGCGATCAGCGCCGCAAGAACGGCAAAGGAAGCCGTTCTCGTGATCTCGCCGGATACGGCAGGCCCAACCACCTCGACGCGGGAGAAGTCGTAATCCTTGCCCAGTTCCTCGCGAACGAGGGTGACCGCAGACTGCTCCGCATTTTCCCCGCCTTCCTGCGCGTGCACGCGGACGACGGCACCCAGGCGATCGGGGAGCCGATCGACCTGCACGTTGCCTGGAATGATATCCTGAAGCCGCGATTGGATATTTGCCGGGTCGGCTACGCCCTGCCTGGCGCGAACCTCGATGATGGAGCCGCCAGCAAAATCGATGCCGAGATGCATGCCGATCGTCGCAAAGGCAACAAGCGTCGCGACCGACAAGGCCGCAGATACCGTGAACGTATAGCGGCGGATGCCCATGAAGCGGATATTGGCATTGTCGAAAATGCCGCTGCGCACGCCAACCAGCAATGTGCGCGGCTTGCGATGCGATATCCACATATCCACAAGCGAGCGCGTGACGAAGCAGGACGTGAAGAACGTGGTAAAAACGCCGACGATCAGGGTGGCGGCGAAGCCGCGCACCGAGCCGCTGCTCGCATAGAAGAGAATGGCGGCGACGATGAGCACGGTCAGATTGGCATCGGCTACGGTTGCGGCAGCCTTGTTGAAGCCGTGGCGCAGCGCGTCGACGAGAAGATGCGTCTTCTTTTCCTCTTCACGCACGCGCTCGTAAATCAGCACCAGGGCATCCAGCCCGATACCGATGATCAGGACGATGGCGGCGACACCCGGCAGCGTCAGCGCTATGCCGAGCAACCCCATGATCGCCACCACCATGATGATGTTGATGATCAGTGAAATGGTCGCGACAACACCGAGCAGGCGATAGAAGCCGATCATCAATGCGGTCACGAAAGCCGCGGCGGCGATGCAGGCTATGATGCCGTAGCGTGCGGTATCGCTGCCAAGGCCAAGCTGAATAGTCCGTTCCTCGGCCGTGGTCAGCGTCGCAGGCAGCGGCCCGCTCTTGAGCATGACAGCCAGATCTTGGGCGCCTCTGGCCGCGAAGTCCCCGGGAATGTCGACTTCACCTGTTGCGATCACCGTTTTCAGCGCGGCGCTCGAGATAACCTGATCATCGAGCACCACGACGATGATTCTGCCGAGATTGCTTGCCGTCGCCTGCGCGAAACGGTGCCCCGCTTCCTGCGTCAGCTTGACGGAAACCGTACCACCGCCATTCTGGCCGTTCGCCACGGCAACAGCATCGGCGAAATCCACGTTGGAGAGAACCGGCTGCCTTTGTACGAGATAGCTGACTGGCGGATCGTCCTCGGAAAACATGATATCGGAGCCGGCCGGCGGATGGCCATCCATGGCGTTCTGAACCGACATCGATTGATCGACAAGGCGGAAGCTGAGCTTGGCGGGCTGGCCAAGAAGGTTCTTCAGCCGCTGCGGATCGGCGAGGTCGGGCACCTGCACGATAATGCGATCGCTTCCCTGGCGGCGGATCAGGGGCTCGCCTACACCCAGCTGCGCGATGCGGTCGCGAATAACCTTGATCGAGCGAGCGATTGCCGAGGACACATGGCTGTCGATATCGACGTCGGTAATATCGAGCGTCATCGCGCCATTCTCGCCCTGAGAAAGCTTGACAGCCGGCTTATCCGAGCCGGCAGTGAGCGGCTGCAATGCCGTCACGGCAGCTTGAACCTGTGCAGGGTCGTTGACGCGAAGCTGAATCTTGCGGCCGGTTCCGGTCAGACCGGAATAGGCGATGTTGACGGTGCGTAACCGCGTCGCGATATCGCCGACGATAGATTCGAGGCGATCCTTCTCGACGTCGTCGCGTTCGATCTTCAACAGGAGATGCGAACCGCCGCGCAGATCGAGCCCGAGCTCGATCTTTCTATGCGCCCACCAGGAAGGAAGAGAGGAAAGGGTGCGTTCGCCAAGCAGATTGGGAACGGCAAGGAGCACGCTCAGGAGAACGGCGAACCAGATCAGGGTGGTCTTCCACCAGGAGACGTGCAGCATCGCTCTCTCGAATTTGGGCTTCTCTACTGCGCCCCTCCTTCACCGAGGATTGCGAAGGGCGCAGTAACACCTTGAATTTGTGCATAGTCCTGCAAGAAAGTCGATTCCGATTTTCGAGGACATGCACTGTCAGGCGAGCTGCCTGCGCGTGAGAAGCTTACGCGGCGTCGGCCTTGACGGGTTCACCCTTGACGCGAACTTCCGAAATGGCGCTGCGGACGACGCGGATGCGGACGCCTTCGGCGATTTCGACTTCGAGTTCCTTGTCGTCGACGACCTTGGTGACCTTGCCGACGATACCGCTGGTGACGATCTGATCGCCACGGCGAATATTCTTCAGGATCTCGTCACGCTTCTTCGCCTGCGCGCGCTGCGGACGGATGAGAAGGAAATACCAAACGACCATCAGCGGCACAAACAGGATGATCATTTCAAAGCCGGACCCGCCAAAAACGCTCGCGGCCGAATCTGTCGCGCTCTGCGCATATGCGTTGGTGATAAACATCGAGAACTCCCTTGAACTCCTAGCGGGAACGGGCCCCGCGTCAGGTGGCCGGAATATAGTTAGGCGCATGGCGATTGCAACAAAAACAGCCGCCAACCGTACCGTTTTCCCGGTCTCTTAGCCTTTCAGCTCCGGAAGGAGCATGATACCCGGCAAGACAGCGCGCATTTTACGACTTTCTTGTTCAACATTCAGGAGGAAAACGGTGACTGAAGACCAAAACGCCCTGATCCTTGCCGAAGTCCGCCGTCTTGCCGATGCGCTCGAACGACTGGCCGGACCGGCTCCGGCCGTCAATGACTGGAACGCCGCCGACTGCTTCGTCTGGGCCCCTGCCCGGCTTCATCTGCAGCCGGTACAGCGGCCAAACCGCGTGGCTCTCACCCTCATTCGCGGCGTCGATCACGTGCGCGACATTCTGCACGAGAACACATTGCGCTTTGCGGACGGCTTTGCCGCCAACAACGTGCTGCTCTGGGGCGCACGCGGCATGGGCAAGTCTTCGCTCGTCAAGGCGGTGCATGAGGATGTGCGCCGCTCGACGGGCATCTCCCTCAAGCTGATCGAGGTGCATCGCGAGGACATTTCGTCCCTGCCGGTGTTGCTGGACATCCTGAAGGCGACGCCGCATCGCATCATCATCTTCTGCGACGACCTCTCTTTCGACCACGACGACACCGCCTACAAGTCGCTGAAGGCGGCGCTGGACGGCGGCGTCGAGGGCCGGCCTGATAATGTGCTGTTCTATGCCACGTCGAACCGCCGCCATCTGCTGCCGCGGCATATGATGGAAAACGAGCAGTCGACTGCGATCAATCCATCCGAGGCAGTGGAAGAGAAGGTTTCGCTTTCCGACCGCTTCGGCCTCTGGCTCGGCTTCCATAAGTGCAGCCAGGAAGACTATCTGCAGATGATCGACGCCTATGCCGATCACTTCAAGTTCGATCTCGACCGCACCCATATGCATCACGAGGCGCTCGAATGGGCGACGACCCGCGGCGCCCGTTCCGGCCGCGTTGCCTGGCAATACATCCAGGATCTCGCCGGGCGGCTGCGCATCGCGCTCAATCGGGACTGATCCTCCAACCAAACCGCCAACGACAAAAAGCCCGGCTTTGACCGGGCTTTTTGCAGAGTCCTTGAAGACGCACTACCTATTATTCAAGGAACGTCATTGGGTTGACCGGGGCCGAATTCTTGCGGACTTCGAAGTGCAACTGCGGCTGATTGACATTGCCGCTCATGCCCGAAGTCGCGAGAGTCTGACCGCGCTGGACCTTCTGCCCGCGAGCGACGCTGAGCGCATCCGCATGGCCGTAGACCGTGACCGTACCGTCGTCATGGCGAACGAGAACCGTATTGCCGAGTTCCTTCAGGCCGTTGCCGGCATAGATAACGACGCCGTTCTCGGCAGCCTTGATCGGCGTACCCTCGGGAACGGAGATGTCGATACCGTCGTTACGGCTGCCATTGACGTTGGAGCCATAGCCGGCGACGACGGCGCCGCGGACCGGCCAGCGATATTTGCCGATGCCGGTCGCCTCAGGCGCATCCGCTTGCGTATCGGACTTGGCGGCATCGTTGATCGACTGGCTCGGAGAAGCGGAGGCAACCTCCTTCGGCTTTGCTGCATCGGCCGACGTGTCGGCACGAGCAGCAACCTTCGGCGCTTGCTTTGCAACGGGTTCCGCCACCGGCGCCACGCCCGGCTTGACCGAGACCTTCTGCGGCTCGATGGAAGCCGTCTTGACGGGATCGGCGGCAGCGACGGCGCCATGCGGCAAGGTCAGTGCCTGGCCGATGCGAATGCCGTCGCCGGCCTGCATGCCGTTCGCCCGCTTCAGCTCGGCAACCGTCACGCCGCTTTCCTTGGCAATTCTTGCCAGCGAGTCGCCTGGCTTGACGACATAGCTGCCGGCACCCTTCGGGCCTGGACCCTTGCCGTTGCCGGCAGCGAGCTTGTTCGGATCAGCGAGACCGGCTTGAGATTTGCCGCGCATCTGATTGCCCGAAGGCAGCGCGAGAGTGTCCTGCTGCTGCGGCGCCTTTGCCGGCCCGGGCATCTTGCCGCCCTTGGAAAGATCGGTCGCTTCCGAGGCCATCTTGGCGGGGCTTGCGGCACCTGCGCCATTCATGGTCGGAATAATGATCTGCTGACCGGGCTGGGCACCGGCGCCATTGCGCAGGCCGTTGGCCCGGAGGATTTCCTTTTCCGGAACGCCGTAGCGACGCGACAGCAATGCGATGTTCTCACCCTGATGCAGCGTCACGCTCGGAGCGTTGACGGTAGTCCAGCCCGGAGACATCTGCGGCGTCGCAGCGGCTGCCTTGATCGTGCCCGTCGACAAGGTATCGGGGGCAAGAGCCGGAGCATTGCGCGAACCATTATTGTTGCGCGATGCAGGGAACGGCTGTGCCAGCGCTTCATTCTCCGCTCTGGAGACGGCCCGCGGACGAGCAGCCTGGGCAGATGCGCCGGGGGCTGCAAGTTCGGAGCGCTGGATCGCGACAGGGGCTGCGGATGCGCGAGCGCTGGAATAGGACGGATTATAGCGAGCCGGCGAATTCGGGTAGGGTTGCGCTACCGGTGCGCTCTGCTGCGAATAATCCTGCTGGCCGTAGCCGCCCGCCTGGGCGACGTCGGCGCGCGGCACCGGATCTCCATTCGGACCATTGAGACTGCGCCGGTTGATCGAACCGGTCGTCACATTGTCCGTTTTGGAGAAAAGCCCGCCGAAACGGGTCGTGTCTGAGCTACAAGCTGTTGCAGTGCTCGCCAGAAGAATGGCCACAAGGACTTTCCCTGCCGATTTACCGAAGTTTGAAGAAAGACTGAAACCCATGACTCGACCCACTTAGACGCAACCGTTTATGGGTCTATTAAAGCGCGTTAATCTTACCATGCGGTTAAAGCACTGGTGAGGCATGTGTTTTTTTGAGGAATTGCTAACCATAGAAAAGCGAAACGGCCGTCTACCCGGCCGCTTCAGCTACTGAAACCTGAATTGGGCCTCAGAGATAAGAGGCGAGCATCGGCACGATCGGTTGATAAGGAACGTCGAAAAGTTCCTCGCGCTCGAAGCGGCTTCCGGTTTTCGTCAGCCGCACCAGGCGGCAGACTTCATCGGAGATTATCAGGGGCGCGATCATGGATCCGCCGGATACCAGCTGCTCGGCATAGAAGCGCGGCATGGTCGAAAAGGCTGATGTCACCAGGATGCGATCGAAGGTGCCCTCGCCCTGCAGCCCGACGCTGCCGTCGGCTTGGCGGATGATGACATTGCGCAGCCCGAGCGTATCCATGCGCTGTTGCGCCGATGTCGTCAGCGTCTTGTAGCGATCGACAGTGAGCACGCGCTCAACGATTCGTCCCATGACGGCGGCGGTAAAGCCGCTGCCGGTTCCGATTTCGAGAACGCGGTGGCCCGGCTTGATCTTGAGGCTGTGAAGAATGCGCACCACCAGGTCGATGCCTTCCATGAAGGCGCCGCACTCGATGGGAATGGTCCGGCTGGAATAAGCATCATCGGCAAACTGCGGCGGCACGAAAGGCAGGCGCGGCGTCTGCTCGACCGCCGTCATCAGATCGATGTCCAATATGCCCTCTGCCCGCAGCCGCAGAACCACGGCCGCAAAGCCTTCCTTTTCCACCAAACGAGGTGTCAACCCGTTACTCCATACCAAGCGCCCGCGCCACGCGGTCCTGCGCCGAATAATCTGTCAGATCCAGTTTCAAAGGCGTTACCGAAATGCGATTTTGCTTCAACGCCTGAATATCGGTTCCCGGACGAAAGATACCACTGCGTTCGCCGAAACGAAGCCAATAATATGGGAAGCCGCGGCCGTCGGCCCGCTCTTCGATCTGAACGTTGAAAGCAAGATTGCCCTGCGCCGTCACCTCGGTCGCGGCGACCTCGTCGGGACGGCAATTCGGGAAGTTCAGATTCAGAAACGTGCCGTCGGGCAAATCGACATCCATCAGCTTGCCGAGCAAAGCCGATGCATGCGTCTCGACAACTTCCCAAGGTACGATTCTGGCGCCATTCTCATAGATATAGGCCTGGCTCAACGCGAAGGAGCGCACGCCTTGAAGCGTGCCTTCGATCGCGCCGGCGATGGTCCCGGAATAAGTCACGTCATCGGCGACGTTCGAGCCGGAATTGACGCCGGAAAGGATGATGTCGGGCTTTTTATCCAGAACCTGCCGAAGCGCCATGATGACACAATCGGTCGGCGTGCCCCGTAATGCATAATGCTTGTCGGAGACCTTGCGCATGCGCAGCGGCTCGGAAAGGCTCAGCGAGTGCGCAAGGCCGCTCTGATCCGTCTCCGGCGCGACAACCCAGACATCATCAGATAAAGTGCGGGCGATACGCTCCAACGCAGCCAGTCCTTCGGCATGAATGCCGTCATCATTGGTCAGAAGAATACGCATCGCCCCACCGTTCGATTATGCTGCTTTCTCGATCTTCTTCAGACCACCCATATATGGCAGGAGTGCGTCTGGGATAGTGACGGAACCGTCGGCATTGAGATAATTCTCAAGGACTGCGATCAGGCAGCGGCCGACGGCAGTGCCGGAGCCGTTCAGCGTATGAACGAACTTCGTGTTCTTGTCGTCCTTGCCGCGATAGCGCGCGTTCATGCGCCGGGCCTGGAAATCGCCGCAGACGGAGCAGGAAGAAATCTCGCGATAGGTATCCTGCCCCGGCAGCCAGACTTCGAGGTCGTAGGTCTTGCGCGCGCCGAAGCCCATATCGCCGGTCGAGAGCGTCATGACGCGGTAGTGCAGGCCGAGGCGCTTCAGCACCTCTTCGGCGCAGGCCGTCATCCGCTCATGCTCGGCAATGGAGTTCTCGGCGTCGGTGATCGACACCAGCTCGCACTTCCAGAACTGATGCTGGCGCAACATGCCGCGCGTGTCGCGGCCGGCCGAGCCTGCTTCGGAGCGGAAGGATGGCGTCAGGGCCGTGAAGCGCAGCGGAAGCTTTTCGTGATCGAGGATTTCGCCGGAAACGAGGTTGGTCAGCGTCACTTCGGCAGTCGGGATCAGCCAGCGGCCGTCCGTGGTCTTGAACAGATCCTCGGCAAACTTCGGCAGCTGGCCCGTGCCAAACATCGCCTCGTCACGCACCATCAAGGGGGAGCTGACTTCGGTATAGCCGTGTTCGCTCGTATGCAGATCGAGCATGAACTGGCCAAGCGCCCGTTCCAAGCGTGCGAGCTGCGAGGTCAGCACCGTAAAGCGCGAGCCGGACAGTTTCGCCGCGCGCTCGAAATCCATGTAGCCGAGCTCTTCGCCGATCTCGAAGTGCTCTTTTGGCTGGTGGTTCCAGGTGGGCTTCGCGCCCCACGAATGCTTGACGACGTTGTCATGCTCGTCCTTGCCGACTGGCACATCCTCGAGCGGAATGTTGGGAATACGCGAAAGCGCATCATTGAGCTCACCCGTCAGCGTGCGCTCTTCTTCTTCCGCAGCCGGAAGCGAGACCTTGATGTCGGCAACCTCTGCCTTCAACTTTTCGGCAAGCTCGCTGTTCTTCTGCGCCATCGCCGCGCCGATCTCCTTGGAGGCGGTATTGCGGCGGGACTGCATATCCTGGACGGACTGAATGACGGAACGGCGCTTCTCGTCGAGCGCGATGAGGCTTTGCGACAGAGACTCCATACCGCGCTTGGCAAGCGCAGCATCGAAAGCCTCGGCATTCTCACGAATCCATCTGATATCAAGCATCTTCGTTCCAGGTCGTTTCACATGAGTATAACTCCGACCGAGGCTTCGGTCGGAGGTCGAAACGGCAAATACCTGAGAAACGAGGCTGAGGTCTCCGTCGCTTAGACGTTAATCCGTCTTGGCGACGTCGGAACTCTCGCCACTCTCTTCAAGCGTTTGCCGGGTACGCTGGCGTTCCACGAGTCGCGCCGCGTAGATGGAAATCTCGTAGAGAAGGATCGTCGGCAGTGCAAGACCGATCTGGGACATCGGATCCGGCGGCGTCAGCACGGCAGCAACGATGAAGGCGAAGACGATCGCGAACTTGCGCTTTTCCGCCAGCCACGTCGACGTCAGCAGGCCGACGCGCGCCAGCAGCGTGGTAATGACGGGCAATTGAAAGACCAGGCCGAAGGAAAAGACCAACGTCATGATCAGGCTCAGATATTCCGAGACCTTCGGCAGCAACGCGATGCCCACCTGGCCCTCGGCCGGCGTCTGCTGCATCTTCAGGAAGAACCACATCACCATGGGAGTGAAGAAGAAATAGACGAGTGCCGCCCCCATCAGAAACAGGATGGGCGATGCGATCAGGAACGGCAGGAAGGCAGAGCGCTCGTTCTTATAGAGGCCCGGCGCCACGAATTTGTAGATCTGGGCGGCAATGATCGGGAAGGAAATAACCAAGGCGCCGAACATGGCGACCTTCACCTGCGTAAAGAAGAACTCCTGCGGTGCCGTATAGATGAGCTCGGACTTGGCAAGATCGAGATGAGCCCATTCGACGGCCCATTTGTAGGGATAGACCAGATAGTTGAACAGGTGCTTCGCCACGGCGAAACATCCGATGAAGGCTATGAAGAACGACACGAGCGACCAGATGAGCCGCGTGCGCAATTCCATGAGGTGTTCGATAAGCGGCTGCGGCTTATCGTCGATATCACCCGTCATGCCTGGTCCTTCTTCTTAGGCGTCTTCGGCGCCGTCTTGCTAGCTGTGGAACGCGCCCTGGGAGCTGCGGGCGCTTTCTCTGCAGCAGCGACCGCGATCTTGCGCGGGGCACGCTTTGGTTTCTCCGCAACGACAGGCGTCTTGGCGGCAGCGGCACTCTTAACAGCGACGGCTGTCTTTGCGCGAGGCTTGCGAACGGCTTTCGGCTGATCGACAGCTGCACTTACGACGGCTGCGGGCTGCGGCGCCGGGGCAACGACCGGCAACGGATTGCTAGGGGCAGCGGTAGCCGCAAGCGCCTCCTCCAAGCCACTCGACACACCCGCCACCGGCTCTGAGGGCAATGGCGTCGCGGCAGGAGCTGCCTTGTCCGGCGTTGCGGAGCGCTGCAGATCGGCCTTGATCTCGTTGCCCATCTCCCTCAGCGGGTTCATGGCTTCGCGTAGCGAGTTGACCGGATTGAGCTTCTGGGCATCGGCGATCGTCTGGCGCACATCGCCCAGCTCCGCCTCGCGCATGGCCTCATCAAACTGCGCGCGGAAATCGCCAGCGACCTTCCTGGCTCTGGCCGTCATCTTGCCGATTGTCCGCAAGGTCGCCGGCAATTCCTTGGGGCCGATAACCACCAGGGCCACGACGGCAATAACCACCAGCTCGGACCAGCCAATATCGAACATGCAAAGGCTCCTGGGCCAACGGCACGCCTTAAAGCATCCGCCTGCCCGACATGATTACTTCGTTTCGTCAGCCTTGTGCTCGACCGTGCGGGACGTTGTCGGCTGCGCCGGAGCTTCGTCCTCGTCGTTCATGCCCTTCTTGAAGCTCTTGATACCCTTGGCAACGTCACCCATCAGCTCCGGGATCTTTCCACGACCGAACAACAACAGCGCGATGGCGAGGACGATCAGCCAGTGCCATATGCTTAGAGAACCCATTGCGATAACTCCCGATTTCAATGTTCCCCCCGATGTAAGACGTTTGCGGATGTTTTTCAAACAACAAAATTGAGTACATCCACGCATATCGGAATGACAAACGCCGATGGCGGCGGTCAAACGTCTCCGGGGCGAGAGGATGCTTTCATATTCGCATCCACTGATGGCAAAAGAGAGACCTGCCATCGGCTTTCGAAAGAAAATGCTAATGTTTTTCCGAGGGCTGTTGCGAGCGAGGGCTCAGTCTTCCGAGGGCGATCCAGTGGGCGGCAGCAAGCCCAGCTCCTCCAGATCCATCTGCGTGATCGGATCCTCATCTTCCGTCAGTTCGTCGCTCATCAATGGCGACGGAATATTGAAATTGGCCGGAATGCGGCCTGAGAGCAGCCCTGCCCCCTTCAATTCTTCGAGACCGGGCAGATCGCGCAGCTCTTCCAGACCGAAGTGATCGAGGAAATCCCTGGTGGTACCGAGGGTGACAGGCCGGCCGGGCGTACGGCGGCGACCGCGGAAACGGACCCAGCCGGATTCCATCAATACATCAAGCGTGCCTTTCGATGCCTGCACGCCCCTGATGTCTTCGATTTCGGCGCGCGTCACCGGCTGGTGATAAGCAATGATGGCCAAGACCTCCAGCGCAGCACGGGACAGCTTGCGCACCTCGCTCTCGTCGCGCCGGATCACAAATGAGAGATCGGCGGCCGTCCGAAACGCCCAGGCGCCATCTATCTGCACGAGATTGACGCCGCGCATGGCATAATCGGCCCTGAGGTTCCGCATCACGGCGGCGACATCGACGCCTTTCGCGACGCGTTCGGCAATGAAGGACTCGGAGACCGGTTGAGCCGAAGCGAAAACCAGCGCTTCCGCAATGCGCTCGGCCTCGCCGAGGCGGTGCTCGACGGCTTCCGGCGCTGCCGTCTCGTGCTCGGTGCTCTCCTGATCGTCTCGCGGCTCGGTCACGCTCGTACCCCGCCCTATTCCGCTGCTTCCAGCGAGGAATGCTTCGGCCCGCGCCGCATATAAAGCGGCTGGAACGCGCCGTCCTGGCGTATTTCCATCTGCCCTTCGCGCACCAGTTCAAGCGACGCTGCAAAGGCGCTGGCAATGGCCGTCACACGGTCGGCGGAGCTTGTCATATAGCGCAGCAGATAGTGTTCCAGAGCGGTCCAATCTGTGATTTCGCCGATCATCCTGTCCAGAATTGTCCGGGCGTCGGCCAACGACCAGACGCGGCGTTTCTCGATCGTCACCTGTGTGACGGCCTGGCGCTGGCGCAAGCCGGCATAAGCGGTCAGGAGGTCGTAGAGGCTGGCATCGAAGGCGGACTGTCGCCGATCCGGAATATGCTCCGGCGCCCCGCGGGCAAAGATATCGCGGCCGAGACGATTACGGTTCACCAGGTTCGTTGCCGCATCGCGCATTGCTTCAAGGCGCTTCAGGCGGAAGGCGAGCGTCGCTGCCATCTCCTCGCCCGTCGGACCGTCTTCCTTGCTCTGCTGCGGGATCAGCAATTTGGATTTCAGATAAGCGAGCCAAGCCGCCATGACGAGATAGTCGGCGGCAAGTTCGATGCGAATGCGCCGGGCCCGATCGATGAACGAAAGATATTGCTCGGCAAGCGCCAGCACGGAAATGCGGGAAAGATCAACCTTCTGCGTGCGGGCCAGATGCAGCAGAAGATCGAGCGGCCCCTCGAAGCCAGCGATATCGACGACCAAGGCCGGCTCGTGCGAGCCGCGCTGCGTCTCGCCCTCCTGCCAGAGCTTGTCCATCGGCGTTGCCGCCTGCTGAAGCTTTTCCGTGCCGCTCACCTTGTCACCTATCAGTTCCTCGGAGCCTTGCTCTACGTCACCGCAAACATCGCATCGAACTCGGCGCGAACCGCGGCTTCGTCGGCGCCATCATTCTTGCCGAATGCCGCTTCGACCGCCTTGGCTCTTGCCAGCGACGCACCCGCTAGGGCGGGAACATTGCGAACCACCTGCTGCATCTCGTCCATAACACCATTGCAATGCAGCACGATATCGCATCCGCCGGCAATAATATTTGCTGCGCGCTCGCTGATCGTGCCCTTCAACGCATTCATCGAGGTGTCGTCTGACAAGAGTAGCCCCTGGAAGCCGATATGATCGCGGATGATCTCCTCGATCACCTTGCGCGACGTCGTCGCTGGGTTCTCCGGATCGATATCGGTGAAGACGACATGGCAGGTCATCGCCATCAGCTCGTCCCTGAGCGCCACGAACGGTGGGAAATCATGGGCCTCGAGCTCCGCACGAGGAACGGAGACGACGGGCAGTTCGTGATGCGAATCGGCAAAGCCGCGGCCATGGCCGGGCATATGCTTCATGACGGGCAGCATGCCGCCGGCTTTTAGGCCTTCCGCCGCTGCGCGCCCCATCTCCATCACCGTCACCGGATCGGCACCATAGGCGCGATTGCCGATAACGTTGCTCGAGCCTTCGACCGGAACGTCCAGAACGGGCAGGCAATCGACATTGATGCCGAACTTCAGCAAATCGAAGGCATGAAGTCTCGACATCAGCCAGGCGGCGCGCAGGCCGCGCTCGCGATCCTGGCGATAGATGTCGCCCAAAGCCTGTCCCGACGGATAATGCTGCAGGATCGGCGGACGGATGCGCTGCACCCTGCCGCCTTCCTGATCGATGAAGACCGGTGCGTCGCGGCCGACGCTCTCACGCAGGGACGCAACGAGATCGGCGATCTGCGCCGGCTCCGAGATATTGCGGCCAAACAGGATAAAGCCCCATGGCTGTTCCCCTTGATAGAAGGAGCGCTCCTGGGGCGTGATGGTATGGCCGCTACAGCCAAGGATCATGGATTTCGATTCGGTCATATCCGAATCATAGAGTCTGACGCCGCGAAACGCGAGTGACGTCAAGGCGAGATACACAAGAACAGGGCGTTTCAACGGAAACGACGGCCTTCGAAGCTCAGATTCTCTCGCCAAATGTCCGGATAAGAAGCCATCAAATGCAAATCCGCCCGCAGGTCCATCTCTGCGGGCGGATTGTTTCAAACTAGACCGGGCTAAGTTTGATAGCCCCGACTGCTTACTTCGAAATCAGGCAGGTGCCGCCAGCGGCACGGTAGCGCTCGCAAATGGCTGCGGCTTCATCCTTCGTGCCGGCGACGACACGAACGCGATAATAGGTGCCCTTGCCGGCGATTTCGGCCTTGCGGATCTCGAGCGGGTGATTGCCGATCACGCTGGCGAACTTGATCTTGAGGTTCGCCTGCGACTTCTGCGCGTCGGCTTCGGTCGGCAGAGATGCGATCTGCACGCCGTAAGCACCGCCGCCTGCAGCAGAGGTGGCTGCCGGAGCGGCCGAGGCCACCTGCTTCGGCTGCGGCTTGGGCTGAGCCTCCTGCGCCGGAGCCGGAGTTGCTGCCTTGGCAGGCTCGGGACGAGTCGTCGGGACCGGGTTGGTCTTGACGACGCGGATCGGCGTGCTTTCAGCACTTGCCGCATCCCCATTGTTAGGCTGAGCTGCGGCCTGGGTATTGGCTGGCGCCGGCCGGGCATTCGCCGAGGCGACCTGATTGTTCGCAGCCGGCTTGGCTGCAGCAAGCGCCGGCTTGTCGGCGGCCGCAGGAGCCGTATCGTCCCGCGCAACCAGCGAACCGTCGGGCTTCACGATCATCGTACGCACCTTGCGCGGCGACACCGCGGGCACCTGATCATCGCCATTGGCTGCAACATTCGTGTTGCCGCCGTTCTGATTTGGCAGCAGGCGCGGATCCTGGGTCTCTCCGACCGCCGTCGGCGTCACCTGATCGCCGCTACCATCATCCGGAGATATGGATTCGGGGATCAGCGTCTTCTGAACGACATCGACGGGCTGCTCGTTGGAGGAAACCAGTTCCTTCTGTTTCGGCGCCGCCGTGCTGTCGCCAGCCACGCGGTCATAAACGGCCTTATCCTGATTCGGCACAACGGTGCCGCCCGGATTTTCCGGAGCGACCTTCACCGGATCGGCATCGGCAGTGATCACACGCGGCTCACCGGAGAACGTGGAGATCGGCGCGCCGTGACGGACCCAGCTATAGGCACCGTAGGCACCGGCGCCGAGTACGACGATGACAGCAGCTGCCGTCACCATGCCGCGCACGGAACGAACGGGACGACGGTTACCCGCTGCCGGGTTCAGCGTCATCCGGGCAACGTTCTCAACCGGGCTGGACGCCTCGCGATAGCTGCGGCGGAAATCCTCTTCCAGCGCACGCTCGAACTCATCGAACTCTTCGATCGGCTGCTTTGCAACGGCCGCAGCGGGCTGGGCAGCGGCGTTCTTCGACCAGGAAGAAGCGGCGGCGGTAGCAGCGACACCCAGCGCGGCAGCGGCTGCCGGCTTGATCGGTTCCGATGCTGCTTCCTTCGCCGGCGTACCCAAGAGGCTCGCCATTTCGGAATCGATATCGAAATCATATTCCGGCGGAACGGCGATTGGTTCCTCCGGCTCGATTACAGGCAGATGCGGAACATGCGACCCTTCGAAGGTTTCGACGCGCTCTTCTGTGTCGGAGATTTCGGTCGGGTCGAAGGGCAGCAGCTGATCTGCATCGAACATCGGTGCAGCGCTGCGAGCGGCAGGCACGTCGACGGGTGCAGCCGGTATCTGTTGCGGCGCTACTGCGGCGACAGAGGCGGGAGCGACAGGCACCGGCGCAACCGGCGTCGCGCGGGAAACTACCGGCTCTACAAACGAAGCAGAAGGAGCCGGTTGACGGGCTGCGGCGGACTTTTCAGCTTCGGCGAAATCGAGTTCGGCAAGTTCCATCTCGATATCGGCAAGATCGAACTCGAAGTCCTGGCCCGCGAACGGATCCTCGGCACCAAAGGTGATCGGATTTGGCTCTTCATGATGCTGCGGAGCAGCGACAGGTTCAGCCGGATATTCGGTGACGGCGGGACCGAAATTCCCGAAAATGGGCTCGGCCTTCTCTGCCGGGGCACTCGCTCTCGACGGAACGGGATAACGATCCACATCCGCCAGCAAAGCGTCAATCTCTGCAGAAAGAGCAGCCGCATCGACATTCGGGGATTTCGCCGGCTCGGGCACCTGGGCGACTGCAGGAGCCGGTTGCGCCGCTGCGACCAGCTGCGGCTCAAAGGCTGGCTTCGCGACTTCGACAGGTGCGAAATCGACCGCCATGTCTTCGAACATTGCCTCGACAGACGCGGCATTCGGCGCCTGAGGAGCAACGGGAGATACTACGGCCGGAGCGGGCTGCTCGCGCGAGGCAGATGCCAGCGTGAAGTTGGCAAGCGGCAGCCGAACGGTGGCTGCAGCCGATTGCGGCGTCTTGACGACCGGAGGTGCGACCGGCGGCTCCACCACAGCGGCCTGCGGAGCCGGCTGAACAACCGGCTGCAAAGCCGGAGCAATCGACATTTCCAGCTCATCGATCAGATCGCGAGCACCCATGATCGGCTTGGCCGGAGCCACAGGCTGGGGCGGCGCTTCGAATACGGGCTCAGCCCGCACCGGCTCGGCGGGACGCGAAGCCTGACCCTGCTCAACGGAGGGCACCTGTGCCGCGGGAGCGGAAACGTCATTTGCCGGACTCATACGAGGCGTATCGTAACGCTCGAATTCGCGAAGAAGCTCGTCCTCGAGATTGAAGGCGGGCTCCTGCCGATGCGCGGCGGGAGCTGCCTGAGCAGCGGGGCGCGGCTCGAACCCCACGATGCGGGCGAGTTCGGCTAGCGGATCGTCCTCCGCAAAGAACCCGTCGTTTCCGCTTGCGCGATACGCCAACTGTTTTTCTGCCATCACCCGTTCCACTCGCAAACGATACAACTAATGCCAGTGCAATGTGGGTAAATGGTGACGTTTATCGCATTTCATCCGGTGCTGCGGTCCCGGTGATACCGAGACCCGACTTCAAAACCGACGCGACAGCGTACACCAGCCCAAGTCTGGCAATGCTCAATTCTCGGTTCTTATCGTTAACAAATCGTAATTCAGGTAAATCTTTACCTTTGTTCCAGTGTCCGTGGAAGGAACTTGCCAGATCATACAGGTAAAAGGCGATGCGATGCGGCTCCTGAGACTGTGCCGCAGCTTCGATGATTCGCGGGAACTCTGCAATCTTGGCGACCAGCTGAAGCTCGGCCGGATCGGAGATCGTGTCGATGACGGCCTTTGACAGGTCGAGCGCGCCGATATCGAGATCCGGGAAGGCCTCCTTGGCTTGGCGGAACACCGACATGCAGCGAGCGTGTGCGTACTGCACGTAGAAGACCGGATTGTCCTTGGACTGTTCCGTCACCTTGGCGAAATCGAAGTCCAGCGGCTCGGAATTTTTCCGGTAGAGCATCATGAACCGCACCGAATCGCGACCGACTTCGTCGACGACTTCGCGGAGCGTGACGAAATCACCCGACCGCTTCGACATCTTCACCGGTTCGCCATCACGGAACAGCTTGACGAGCTGGCACAGAAGGACGGTCAGCTTGGCCTTTCCTTCCGATACACCACGCGCCACGGCCTCGAGCCGCTTGACGTAGCCGCCATGGTCCGCACCGAGAATATAGATCATCTCGTTGAAGCCGCGGTCGAACTTATTCTTGAAGTAAGCAACGTCGGCGGCGAAATAGGTGTAGGAGCCATCCGACTTGATGAGCGGGCGATCGATATCGTCGCCGACTTCCGTCGAGCGGAAGAGCGTCTGTTCGCGATCTTCCCAATCTTCCGGCAACTGGCCCTTCGGCGGCGGCAGCGCACCCTTGTAGACGTGGCCCTTGAAGGTCAGGTCGTTGATCGCGGTCCGGATCAGGGCCGCGCCGTTGGCGTGCAGCGTGCGCTCGGAAAAGAACACGTCATGATGAACGTTCAGGGCCTGCAGATCCTCACGGATCATCGCCATCATCGCGTCGATAGCACGATCCTTGACGATGGGCAGCCATTGATCTTCCGGCATGCCGCGCAGCTTAGTGCCGAATTCCTTGGCCAGCGCCTCGCCGACCGGAACCAGGTAATCGCCGGGATAGAGGCCGGCCGGAATTTCGCCGACCTGCTCGCCGAGCGCTTCGCGGTAGCGAATGAAGACGGAGCGCGCCAGCACATCGATCTGCGAGCCGGCGTCGTTAATGTAATATTCCTTGGTGACGGCATAGCCGGCAAAGGCAAGCAGGTTCGCGAGCGCATCGCCGACAACGGCGCCCCGGCAATGGCCGACATGCATCGGCCCGGTCGGATTGGCCGAGACATACTCGACGTTGACCTTCTGCCCCTCGCCGAGCTTGGAGCGGCCGAATTTCTCACCTTCGGAGATCATCGTCGACAGGAGGCGCTGCCAGTAGCCGACGGAAAGGCGGATATTGATGAAGCCGGGGCCGGCCACCGAAACCTCGGCGACGTCGGCATCTTCCTTCAACTTCACGACGATAATTTCGGCGAGCGCCCGCGGGTTCGTGCCCAGCGGCTTGGACAGGACCATGGCCGCATTGGTCGCGACGTCACCGTGGCTGGCATCTCGCGGCGGCTCCACACCGACACGCCCGAAGTCAAGTTCGGATCGCTTTTCTCTTACAATATCAATTTGCTCGAGAGCGTTCTTAATTCTAACTTCGAAGTCGGTGAAAAGGTTCATGATCTGGTCCACGCAATAGCTTCGGCGGGCCGCTATCGGCCCGACGCCGCCGCTGCCTACCGCAAATCGGGAGTCTGGTCAAACAGCCGCTTGTGGGCACTGATGGCATAGGTGTCCGTCATGCCGGCCAGATAGTCGCCGACATGCCTTGCCTTGGCGGCGACGGCAAGCCCGGCGATATGATCGACCCAATAGTGGCTCTGCATTTCCTTCGGATTGTCCATATAGGCACGGAACAGATCCGTGACGATCTGTGCCGCACCGGCGCGGATGCGCATGATATCCGGATGACGGTAGATGCGCTTGAACAGCATCTGCTTGATCTGCTTGTCGGTTTCGGCCATTTCGGGCGAGAAGGTCGCGGTGACGCGGCCGGCGGCGCGAATATCGGCAACGCTTTCCGGCTTGATCTCGGCAAGCGCCTGCTGCGAAACAGCGATGACATCCTCGACCATGCGGGTGATCTGGCGGCGCATGATTTCATGCGTGAAGCGGCTCGGCTCCAGATGCGGATAGCGCGCACTTACCTCGGCCATCAGCCCCGCAAGAAATGGCACCTCCTCCAGCATCTCGAAGGTCAGATAGCCGGAACGCAGCCCATCATCGATATCGTGGGTATTATAAGCGATATCATCGGCGATCGCGGCGACCTGTGCCTCCAGGCTGGCAAAGGATGCGATTTCGAGATCGTGGATCTCACAATAATCGAGGATCGGCTGCGGCACGGGGCCATGGATTCCCTCGCCGTCCGGCGTCATGAGCGGGCCATTGTGCTTGACCAGGCCTTCGAGCGTTTCCCAGGTCAGATTGAGACCATCGAAATCGGCGTAGCGGCGCTCGAGTTTCGTCACTATGCGCAGGGATTGGGCGTTGTGATCGAAGCCGCCAAAGGGCAGCAGTACCTCATGCAGCGCATCCTCGCCAGTATGACCGAAAGGCGTGTGACCGAAATCGTGAACCAGCGCCACGCCTTCCGCCAAGTCCTCATCCAGCTTCAGGGCACGCGCCAGAGCGCGAGCAATCTGCGCCACCTCGATCGTATGCGTCAGCCGCGTGCGATAGTGATCGCCATCCTGGGCGATGAAGACCTGCGTCTTATGCTTCAGCCGGCGGAAAGCGGTCGTATGGACGATGCGGTCGCGATCGCGCTGGAATTCGGAGCGTGTCGGGCTGCCGCCCTCCTCATAGAGTCTTCCTCGCGACGCCCAGGGATCTGTCGCATAGACTGCCTTTTCCCCATACCCGAAACCCAATGCATGCGTATCAATTGTCATTATCAATCCATTCCGGCATTTGGCTCCCGCACCACTATAGGCGCGATCGTCGTTTCCCTGCAGTCGCTTCCTGGCATTCGGACATTCCATCCGATCTTCGAACGCCCGGCCCCATTGACGCCGCTTTGCGGCCTTCATACCTATAGACAAGAAAACAGCAAAATGGTGCGTGGCTCAACCATGAAACCATTGCTGTCACCGGCCTGACTTTCATGATAAAGGCTATGGATATCAGCTGTTTGAAAGTTTGACGGCTGAATGGTTCTCTCCGGATCTTGACCCCGGCAGGAGGAAGTTATGACTGAGACAAGTGTTACCCTGTCGGATGCCGCGGCGAAGCGAATCGCTGCTATCGTCGGTGCGGAAGCTGGAAAACGTGCGCTTCGCGTCGCCGTCGAAGGTGGCGGCTGTTCCGGGTTTTCCTATAAATTCGATCTCGTCGACGGTCCTGAAGACGACGATGTGGTCGTCGAGAAGGGTGACGCGACCGTCCTGATCGATCAGCTGTCGTTGGTCTATATGGCCGGCTCGGAGATCGATTTCGTCGATAACCTCCTCGGACAATCCTTTCAAATCAAGAATCCGAATGCGGTCGCAAGCTGCGGATGCGGCACGAGTTTCGCAATCTGATCCCTACCCCTTTTCCACAGCTTGATCGCCGGCCGGGAGCGGTTGCTCCGGGCCGGTTCTCATATGGGCTGTAGTCAAGTCGATCCGCTGCGGATACAACGGGGCGAAGCAAAGGAATGGGCCACCCATGAAAATCGCCACCTGGAACATCAACGGCGTCAAAGCGCGTATCGAGAACCTCTGCCAGTGGCTGAAGGATTCGAACCCGGACATCGTTTGCCTACAGGAGATCAAGACGGTCGACGAAGGTTTTCCGCGGCTGGAGATCGAGGCGCTCGGCTATCACGTCGAGACGCATGGGCAAAAAGGCTTCAACGGCGTTGCTATCCTCTCCAAGACCAAGCCGGATGAAGTGACGCGTGGCTTGCCGGGCGACGATAGTGATGAACAGGCCCGCTTCATCGAGGCGGTGTTCTCGGTCGAAGGGCATGGCGCGTTGCGTGTCTGCTGCCTCTACTTGCCGAACGGCAATCCGGTCGATACGGAAAAATATCCCTACAAGCTCGCCTGGATGGAACGCCTGCGCAAATTCGCAGCCGGTCGCCTGGCGCTGGAGGAACCCCTGGTGCTCGCCGGCGACTACAATGTCATCCCGGAGCCCCATGATTGCTTCGATCCGAAGGTTTGGGAAAGTGATGCGCTGTTCCTACCGCAGACGCGCCAAGCCTTCCGTCAGCTCGAACATCTCGGCTTTACCGATGCGGTGCGTGCAACGACGGATGCGGTCAAGCTTTACTCATTCTGGGATTATCAGGCCGGCGCATGGCCGAAGAACAACGGCATCCGCATCGATCATCTGATGCTGTCGCCGGAAGCTGCCGATCGCCTCACCGCGACCGCGATTGAGAAGCATGTACGCGCCTGGGAAAGACCCTCGGACCATGTCCCTGTAATCGCGCACCTTGATTTCAGCAACTAGGCTTCAAATCTGACCGATCAGGCTCGATTGCGGCTCTTCGCGTCCTAAAGTGTCAGCCGATCAGTCGGGGCCGGCAACATCGAGCTGATGTGCCATCGAGACTGCGACACGGCGGTCATTCTCATTGGCGACGGAGAAGGCTTGCTCCTGGATGTCTTCCATCCAGCCGCAGTCCTTCGGCTTACACTTGTCGAGCGCGGCCGTCATGAAGGCCAGGCCGCGAATGGACTGCCCTTCCTGGAAGAGAAGATTGCCGAAGACGGCCATAGCGCCGGGATGGCCGCTTTTGCGCGCCTGGTTCAGCCACTTCTTGGCCTGCTGCACGTTGGAGGCACCGCCCTCGCCTGACAGCATCATCTGCCCAAGCTGGAACTGAGCCTCGGGAACGCCGAAGGTCGATGCGACCTGGAAATAGAGCTGGCGAGCCTGACCGAGATCAACCTTGACCGGGCTGTTGGAAATGCCTTTCTTGTAATAGCCGGCGAGAGCCAGGAGCGCATTAATGAAGAAGCCGGTGTCTTCCGAGCCCGGCTCCACGCCCTGCTGGGCGATCTCGCTGTAGATCTTGAAGGCTTCGAAATCGTTCTGCGTGACGCCATCGCCATCGGCATACATGTTGGCGAGAGCCCATCGCGAGCCCGTGTGGCCCTTTTCGGCGGCGTAGCGATAGGCCTCGACCGCCTCTTCCTTCTGTCCGTTCTTGTAGGCCTTGAAACCGAACTTGAAGAGATCGAACGGACCTGATTCCTTGCTGATGCCGGCATTGATATCAAATGCCCGGGCTTGACCCGCCAGCGCCACCGCAGTGGCAAGGGACAGGCTGAGCATCATGACTCTCGCTGATATGAACTCGGACTTAAACATAACAGTCGATTTCTTTCGCTCCATTCGGACCTGTCACGGCGTTTGTACACGCGCCGCCAGATTCGCGAATGTTTTCCCTGATGGCGCACGAGACTGGATCATCCTTGAAAAGGACGGTTCCCGTGGCATTCAACCGAGGCTGTTTGCCACAATTGCGAGCATAGCTTGCAATTATGTCCAAACCAGCATTTGCGCGGCCGTTATCGTATCTCACCGCCAAACCGGCGTTCTCATTCGAATTCCAATGAGTGAGATTTGACATCGTCACGTCGACGACTTCCCTTGGCAGACAAAGACTTCCCCCCCGCATCGGAAGCATGACGGCTCCGATCCCGGATTGTTGCTTATGCCAAAGTGGAAGTTCACCCATCGACCGCTTACGCACTTTCTACAAGGCTTGCCCCTGTGACCACGTAATCGCTGCTCCCCATTTGTGGCGGGAAATGGACAAATTGCGATCTGATCACGGACCTGCAGTCTCTTGAAATAGAGTGTTGCTAATTCGTCACAAAAATTTTACCGGTGCTGAGATTTCCTTAACCATGAATCGCGCACACAGACCATTTTCGCGGCCTAACGGGCGACGACCCGGCAAGAAAACGCTGCGAGGCTCGATGGAGCTCGCAGCGCTGAGTCCGACAGGAGAGAATAAGCGATAAACCTATTCAATCCAGGAGTTTATCGTCAGAAGCTGACCTTCACAGAAGTCTGAAGAGCTGCAACCAAATCATTACCGAAGCTATAGGTGGCATCATTGCCATAGACGACGCCGCCGCGGGTGACCGGTCCGGATTTGCCGCTGGTCATCAGACCAAGCGCGCCACCGAAATTGAACTGAACATGCTCCGTCGGCTTATAGGCAACGCCGGCGCCTAGCGTCCACGTATCGCTGTTCATGCCATAGCCCTCGCTCGTGCCGCGATCCCAGGTCAGGCTGACCGCACCGCTCCACTGGTCATTGAACTTGTGCCCAATACCGCCGGTTATGGTCCAGCCATCCTGATAGAGCAGATCAAGCGACGTCAACTGAGTCTTTCGGTTGCAAGCGATGCTGCTATTGGCCGTCGGGCAGAGCGCGATGCTTTGCAGAACGCTCCAGTTCGTCCACTTGACCGAACCGAAAGCGAGCCAGTCCGGCGCGATACCAGTCTGAACCTTCCACTCCAGCGAGTCAGGCGCATCGGCCGATCCGAAGACGGAGGTCACCTTGCCACCGAAGCCGCCGGGAACAACGGGTGGAGGCACTTGGGTCAAATCGACGCTACCCTTAAGGTTGTCGTATTTGACCCGGCTGTTGTAGACGAGGCTGGTGCGGAAAGCGTATTCCGGAATTTCATAGGCAAGGCCGGCACGCCAGCCCCAGCCATGGCCGTCGACGTCAAGCGAGCCGACGCCGTTATAAAGTGCAGAGATCGGCGCCGGAGTGTCGAAGACCAGTCGCGATTTGAAGCCGCTGACTTCCTGATAGAAGCCGCCGCCGATCACGCGCAGCTGCCCCGGACCCATATCGAACTTGTACGAGCAGGTGGCCGAATAATTGTTCGTCCGCACCTTCGTCTCAATTTCATTGTTGGCGCCGGCCCAATTCGGGCCCTCGTTGAGATGGCCGCCGAATGGCTGGGAATAGTCGGCCATGCAATCGAGGTCGTCGGTAATACCGACCTTAAAGGCCGCATAGGGTATCGCATAATTTGCGGACGCATCGACCGAACGGCTGCGATTGTTGAGATTGCCGTCGAGCGGATTAATGTCCTTGGCGTTCTTCAGTTTGCGGTCGGGCATGACGTAGGTAACGCCGGACTCGAAAACATAACGTCCCTTGTCGAAGAGCAGGTCGATGTCGTAACCGCCACGATCCAGGCCGCCCGCAAAAGCGGCGCCCGCGAAAGACGTGCCGATGACGAGTGCGACTGCGCCCCTCAACGCAATTGAAAATGCCATTGTGTCTCCCCCACTGGTGCATTCATTTATTCGATTGTTGCGACGATCGAGTGAATTGGCAATGCGGCCAGGAAGAGCGATGAACACCTGAGTTAGCAATTGGTTTACGTAAGAAAGTGAACTCCGCATCACTGGGGCGGTAAAATTAGTCAGATTTTGCCTTTTTAATATCATTTTTATCCCCGCGTAGATTCTCATTCTTCACTGCAACATTTCTGTTACAATCTGACAACAGTTCCGCTTTTCGAAAATGCCCACTGATTTTAAGGATAATATATTTCGCCTGTGCGAAGCTGGCGGTCAGAAATTCCATCGCCCAACAGGCTCGTCCAGAAGCGGCCGGACAAAAAAGAAGGGCACGCGACCTTCGTCACATGCCCTTCTAACTATTTCAATTGATTGGATCTTCGTCCTCAGCCAGCCTCGCTGACCCGGGCCAGCGCCACCTTGAGGCTGGCCTGCTGCCCTTCGAGTTCGCCGAGACGCTCGCGTTCGGCGGCAACGACGTCCGGATTCGCGTTGGCCACGAACTTCTCGTTCGAGAGCTTGCCGAGGATGCGGGCGATCTCCTGCTCGTTCTTCGCAATTGCCTTCTCGAGACGGGCCTTTTCGGCCGACAGATCGATAAGGCTGCCAAGCGGCAAGCAGACGGTCGCCTCGCCGGTAACGATCTGGGCGGCACCCTTCGGTGCCGTGTCGGCCAGCGAAATCGCCTCGACACGCGCCAGACGCTTGATGGCGGCGTCATGGCGGAACAGGCGCTCGCGGGTCAAGCTATTGGCATCGACGACGACCAGCGGCGCGGTAGCAGCGGGCGGCACGTTCATTTCCGAACGAACCGAGCGAATGCCGGAGACCAGGTCGATCAGCCAGTTGATCTCGTCGGCAGCAACGTTGTCGGCATAGGACGGAGCCGGCCAATCGGCATGGCAGATGAGACCATCACGCTCCTTGCCCTCGCCCGCCGTGTGCGCCCAAAGCTCTTCGGTCATGAACGGCATGAAGGGATGCAGCAGCTTATAGGTCTCTTCCAGAACATAGGCGGCACAGGATTGAGCCTCCGCCTTGGCATTCTCGTCTTCGCCATTGAAGATCGGCTTCAGCAGTTCGAGATACCAGTCGCAGAACTGATTCCAGATGAAGCGGTAGAGCGCGCCTGCCGCATCATTGAAACGGAAACTTACCAGCGCCTCGGTGACATCGCGTTCCGCACGCGCCAGCTCGGTCAGGATCCAGCGGTTGACGGTGAGCTCGGCGGCCTCGGGCACGAAATGCGGATCGCTCTTGGCGCCGTTCATCTCAGCAAAGCGCGTAGCGTTCCACAGCTTGGTGCCGAAATTGCGGTAACCGGCGATGCGGGCCGGGTCGAGCTTCACGTCACGGCCCTGTGCGGCCATGATCGCCAGCGTGAAACGCAGCGAGTCGGCACCATACTGGTCGATCAGTTCCAGCGGGTCGATAACGTTGCCCTTGGACTTCGACATCTTCTGCCCGTTCTTGTCACGCACCAAGGCGTGGACATAGACCGTGCTGAACGGTTCGACGGGTTCGCCGTTCTCGTCCTTCATGAAATGCAGGCCCATCATCATCATGCGGGCAACCCAGAAGAAGATGATGTCGAAGCCGGTGACGAGGACGTTGGTTGGATAGTAGCGCTCCAGCTCCGGCGTCTCATCCGGCCAGCCGAGCGTCGAGAACGGCCAGAGCGCGGACGAAAACCAGGTGTCGAGCACGTCTTCGTCGCGCGTCAGGATTTCGCCCGGCTTGAAGTTCTCAAGCAGGTCCTCGACATAGGCCTTCATCGGCCCTTCATGCGAGAGATAGTGCTGGATCGCCGCCTGCAGCGCTTCTTCCTCGGTCTTCTCGACGAAGACCTGGCCATCCGGTCCGTACCAGGCGGGAATCTGGTGACCCCACCAGAGCTGACGGGAAACGCACCACGGCTGAATGTTTTCCATCCAGTCGTAATAGGTCTTGTCCCAGCTCTTCGGAACGAGCTTGGTGCGACCTTCGCGAACAGAGGCGATCGCCGGTTCGGCGAGCGTCTTGGCGTCGACATACCATTGCTCGGTCAGTCGCGGCTCGATCGGCACGCCGCCACGGTCGCCATGCGGAACCATGTGCTTGTGCGGCTCGATCTTGTCGAGCAATTCGGATTCTTCGAAAATGCGGACGATGATCTTGCGCGCTTCGAAACGGTCCTTGCCCTCCAGCTCATCCCAAGCGCCGTGCAGTGCGGCAGGATGATCGAGACCTTCGAGGAAATCCTCGTTGTCCTTGATGGCAATGGTGGCTTCCGGGGTCAGAATGTTGACAACGCGCAGACCGCGGCGCTTGCCGACGTCGAAGTCGTTGAAATCATGCGCCGGCGTCATCTTGACTACGCCCGTTCCAGCCGTCGGATCCGGATATTCGTCGGCCACGATCGGGATGCGGCGGCCGACGATCGGCAGGATGACATGCTTGCCGACGAGCGACTTGTAACGTTCGTCGTCCGGGTTAACTGCGACGCCTGTATCGCCGAGCATGGTTTCGGGGCGGGTGGTGGCGACGACGAGATAGTCGCGCGTTTCCCATTCGGTCGGCTTGCCGTCTTCGTCAAAGGCGACCGGATGCTGATAGGTGACGCCCGGCTCCAGCGGGTAACGCAGGTACCAGAGATTGCCATTGACCTCGTGCTGCTCGACTTCGATGTCCGAAATCGCGGTCAGCATCTTCGGATCCCAGTTGACCAGCCGCTTGTCGCGATAGATCAGGCCTTCCTTGTAGAGCGTGACGAAGACTTCGAGAACGGCCTTCGACAGGCCCTCATCCATGGTGAAGCGCTCGCGCGACCAGTCGCAGGAAGCGCCGAGGCGCTTGAGCTGATTGAAGATCAAACCGCCCGACTCATCCTTCCATTCCCAGACCTTCTCGATGAAGGCTTCGCGGCCCATCTTGTGACGATCGGGCTGCTGGCGCTCGGCTAGACGACGCTCGACAACCATCTGCGTGGCGATGCCCGCATGGTCCATGCCGGGCTGCCAGAGAACGTCTTTGCCGCGCATGCGCTCGAACCGCACCATGATGTCCTGCAGCGTGTTGTTCAGCGCATGACCCATGTGCAGCGAACCGGTCACGTTCGGCGGCGGAATGACGATGGTGAAGGTTTCAGCGCCCGGCTTGGCGTTCGCACCGGCGCGAAAAGCGTCGGCTTCATCCCATTTTTGGGCGATCTTCGGTTCGACGGCGGCGGAATCATATGTTTTGTCGAGCATTTTTTGACCGGATCTAGAGGACTGGGTGATGCGGGTTGTAAATAGGATGGCTGGGAGCGAGTCAATAAAAAAGCCGCCCCGGAGCCCGGAGCGGCGGATCGTCTACCCGAAGCTCAAGGCTGTCAGCGGCGCGGGCCGCGTGCCACTCGTTCGATTTCTTCGCGCACGAGGCGCTCCACCAGGGTCGGCAGATTGTCGTCGAGCCATTCCTGCAGCATGGGCCGCAGCATCTCCTGGGCCAGTTCATCGAGAGAGCGGCGCGGGCCGCCATCGATGATGGCAGCAAGCTCTTCAAACGAGCGGGCGACTTGCGCACCGGTATCTTCGGACATCAGCGCCGACGATGCGGGCGCAGCCTGAGCAGGCGTCAGCGCGGCTTCAGCTTCCAATGCCGCCGGCCGCGGTACTTCTGGAACGTGGAAGGCCGGCGTCTCCACCAGCGGCACAACCACCTGCGGAGCTGCGACAGCTTCCGGTGGCTTGATTTCTTCCATCTCGGATTCCAACTCGGCAGCAGGCGGCACCACGGCCACAGGCGGCGCGACTTCGGTAATCGCGTGTCGCAACGGATAGTCGATAGCCGGCTCGACTCGCGCTTCGGCAAGGCGTGCAGCCATGACCGGCGGCAATTCGCGGTGCTGCGGCAGCTCGCGCCCGGCACTCAGCAATGCGGCATTGCGCTCGGAAGCGGCACGAACGCGCGCGGCGACATCAGCAAGCGACAGGCCACGGTTGGCGCTTTCCGGCTCGGAAACGGGCACCTGCGAGTTTGCAGCGACGAAACGCGGATCCTGTGTAGAGGCACGGGCTCGATCGGCGGCAGCGAACTCTTCATCGACGGTCAGCTGGATATCGTCTTCACTTCCGCCGCTAGCGGCAAAATGTGTCGCTGGCATCGGCTTCGTGCTGCCGGGCTCGTTGCTTTCGATAATCCGGCGGATCGACGCCAGGATCTCTTCCATGGACGGTTCACGCACTACATTTGGCTGAGCCATATTCATCCCCGTTTTCCCATATTCAGCGACCGGAAACTCACCAAAGCGGCGCTCGAACCAGGGCCACCCTAGATGACTGTCCCCGGGAAAAAAATCACCTGGAAAGCACTAAACCCGGTGATGCACAGTTTTGTAACGATGACGGCGAATCGCACCGCTACGGCTGATTCTGCCATATGCGCGCACAATAAAAAACAGGCACCCGAAGGCGCCTGCCGAATGCATTGCCGATCTTCAAATAATCAGAATACGAATTCCTTGGCCTTGGCGAAGCCAGGCAGCGGCTTGATCGACGCGTTGAAGAAGACATTCTCCGAGAAAGCGCCGCGCTCGCGCATGAAAACGGTGGCGCGCGCCGCATGGCCATAGCCAAGCACGGCGATCAGGCGTCCGTCCTCGCCGAGCTGGTCCAGAAGCACCTGCGGCAGCTGCTCGATCGAGCCATTCAGGAAGATGACATCGTAGGGTGCGTCGCCGGCGTGACCCTTTTCGAGATCGCCGGTCACGACCGTGACGTTTTCATAGCCGAGTGCTGCGAGATTGGTCTTGGCCTGGGCGGCGAGATCCGCATCCGATTCGAGAGCGACGACCTTGCCTGCGACGAGCGACAGGACGGCGGACACGTAGCCCGTGCCGCAACCGATATCGAGAACCTTGTCTTCCTTGGTGATGGCACCGAGTTGCAGCAGCTTAGCCAGCGGCGAGGCTTCCATCAGGAAGCGAGCGGGCTTGCCTGCGGCTGCCGGGGCAGTCTCGATATCGCAATCGATATAGGCCAGGAGCTTCGACTTCTCCGGCACAAAATTTTCGCGCGGCACCGCGAAAAGTGCACTCAACACGGAATGGGAGGTGACATCCGTCGTACGGACCTGGTTCTCGACCATTTTCACGCGTGCTGCTTCGAAATCCATCATATCCTCTTGCGCCTTTACCAGGCCGGCTTTGCTACAGTGCTACGCGTGTCTTAATCGCCTGCGGCTACGCTTTCAAGGCATCGCTGCAACAGGCGCCGAGATTCATACCGATGCGTCGCCGCCAGACAACAACCGATTGCTCGAATATGGGGCCAGGCACCCCGATCCAGGTGCCCTCACCTCATATTCTCAAGCGAACGCGACTTCTTCGAAGGGAAAGCGAGCTGCGGCAAAACCCTCCGCCTCCACGTTCCTAAAATCAGGAGGCCCGTCAAAGCGGTACATCTATTAATAAAATGTTAACCTCCCAGGACCACGTTTGATGGTATTGGACCGCCTGAAAGTGGTGACCGATCGACCTTCCGGCCCGAAGCTCTTCGGGCTAAGATTAAATTTGAATAGAAGGTGGCTGGATGCCTGTCTCTCTCGTGCTTTTCGTGGCAACTTCCCTGCCGTTAGTGGTTTTTCTGGCTGCCAGTCTTTCCTCCATGATGTAGGTCGTCGAATGAGGCTTTCGCTCTCCCTCGCAGCGTCCCTTCTCCTCATACCTCAGATCGCGCTCTGCGAAGAAAGCTCAGAAAAAGCAGCACCGGTCATCGAACATGCCGTTACCGGCAAACAGCTCGATGAATGGTGCGAGGAAGAACAGGCGCTTGCCTCGGTCTACGTGCAGGGAATTCTCGACGAAGCGCAGCGCACGAAGAATCTGACGATCCGCGCCACAAAGCAGACGCCGAAGAACTCATCCCGCTACGAACGCTATCTTCAGCAGTTCGTCGGCGCCTTCTGCCTCCCGCCCGATCTCAGCAACGCAAGAGCGACCATGATCGCCTGCAAATGGATGTCGGAGCATTCCTGGCAGCTCGAGCGGCCCGCCAGCGCGCTGATCGCCCGCTCCTTCAAGTTCGCCTTTCCTTGCCTGGAGGAATAGGCGCCCTTCCTGTTCCCGTCCGATGGGCCTGCAGCTTGCGGATGCGACGCCGTCGAGGGCGGCGGTATGTCCGATTGAGAGGAAGCAGGAACGAATTGTCGCGCTTGGCTTTGGGAGCCGAAGGCCGTTCAAGCCCAATTCGCGAAAACTGAAATTCCGATGGGATTCAGCTGGTTACACAAGTGTTTGGGGAAGGATGGAGGCCTCGCCCGGAATCGAACCGGGATGCAAGGATTTGCAGTCCTCTGCGTAACCACTCCGCCACGAGGCCATCCGATGTATAAAGGCGAGTGATGGCGGGCGTTTAGAACGAATCTTGAATCGGCGCAAGGGCCTCATTCTGAATATCGCTCTTTTTTCGTCATCGGCGGCGGCTTGTGACAAGTCTATGCACTTGATAGCGGCAATTGTCCCTCCGCACGGGAGAAATGCGGCCATCGCAAGGATGGGCCGAATCATTGTGCTCGACCAGGGACGCATCGTGAAGCACGGCAGACCGGACGAACTGGTCGAGCAAAATGGCCTCTTTGCCCGTCTGTGGAAGCGCCAGACCGATGGCTTCATTGCCAAGGAAGTCAGTTAGTCCTCGTCGACCCCACCTTCGAACTGACGGGTTGACCGCGCCTTGCTCCTATATAACAGAAGTTGAGCGTATCGACTTCTTGCCACTTGTGGATCACGTCACGATGGACAATATCCGAAAAGCTCGGTGTAGCGTTGCAGATCGGCTCCACGCAGGCCCCGCCCATAAGCGGAGATTCGGCGCCGGATATGCGACTTCAAGCGAGTATCTGAAAACGACGAAAAGACATCCGAGGATCTGACTTGTTCCAGTTGCGGCGAGCAAAGCCGGGCGATCTAGCGCGTAATTATGAAATATGGCGGACTGCAGTCGAAGCCACTCACCAGTTTCTTGATACGTCGGATCGCGAGGCGATCGGCAAGATGGTCGCAGAGGATTATCTGCCGAATGCCGGGTTTACGGTGGCGGTCGATGGCAATGACCTGCCCCATGCCCTCCTGGGGACCACCGGACATCACATCGACGCGCTCTTCGTTCATGCCGATAGCCGAGGAATGGGCCTGGGACGCTTCCTCCTCGAGAGCTTCCGGACGGAGAAGGATGTCGTCACGGTCGATGCCAACGAGCAGAATCCTGAAGCGATCGGCTTTTATGCGCGGCTAGGATTCAAGGTGACAAGCCGTTCGGAGCTGGACGATCAGGGCCGCCCCTACCCGATCCTTCATTTGCGATGGGAGAGATCCGCGTCGAAGTGAGCTGCTATCCTCATCGATTTGGTTATCCAACGAAGTGCCGACATGCGCTGCAAATACGCTTAGCCTCGCTTGTAGTGCCGCCCCAGAAAGATTGAGAATCGAGCGCATTTCAAGCCCTTCGAGAACAGCGGTCATTGCCGTGTACCGAATTCGTCGCAGGGGTTCATCCGCTGCCAGCCCATTCAGGTAGGTTATAGAAACCTAAGGTAGATGCTAGGCTATTTGCTACCGGTTTGGACGCCACCCCTGAACCGGACAGTGCCGCGTCCGACGAGACTGCGCCCCCAGTAGTGTCGTCGGACGCACCAATGCCGCTGTCGTTCGCCGCTAGGGCACAGACATAAGGCGGGGCAAGCTTTATCTTCGTCATCTCCGACGCCAATAGAATCGCTTTCCTTGTCGTTATTCGCCGCAAACTTCTCCAGATTCTGGCGTCGAAAACTCCCAGGCTGCGTGAGATGTGACAGTGACAGCTAGGCCTCTTCCCAGCTTCCGTTGCAACGGCATCTCTCTGTCTCAGCACTCCTAGTTGAACGCAACGCGCGATCTATCGTCGGCAGCCGATGATTTGCGTCATTTTTGCAACAAACCTCTTTTTCGAATAGCACGCATATAGTTCGCTCGCCTTATCATCTTGCCAAATCAGCGAAGCGGGTTCAGGAATTAGTTCGCGAAGCTTATTACTTCGCACCTACTGATAGGGAACATGAGCGGGATGGGGTTGGGCACGTCGTTTTTCGGCGCGATATCTCACGCCCAATCAAGAGAGATTGGAGTTACTATGAACATCAAGAGCCTTCTTCTCGGCTCCGCTGCTGCGCTGGCAGCAGTTTCCGGCGCTCACGCAGCCGACGCCATCGTTGCTGCTGAGCCGGAGCCGGTGGAATACGTTCGCATCTGCGACGCATACGGTGCAGGCTACTTCTTCATCCCGGGTACCGAGACCTGCCTCAAGATCGGCGGCAAGGTTCGTACGGAAGGTGAATGGTACGACGCCTACAACCGCAACAGCCACAATGGCACGCTGTGGCACACCCGCGCCGAACTGAACGTCAGCACCGCGACTGATACCGAATACGGCCCGCTGAAGACCGAAACCATCGTTCGTTGGGATTGGCACGACGGCAACGCGACTAGCACCAACCTGCTGTGGTCCTACATCAGCCTCGGCGGCTTCACGGTCGGTAAGAAAGACTCGCAGTACAACTCCTACATCGGTTACGCCGGCGACGTCATCAACGACGACGTGATCTATGACGGCCCGTACGAACTGAACCAGATCACCTACGAATATGATGCCGGCAACGGCTTCTCGGCCGTGGTCTCGGTTGAAGACAGCAACTCCAGCGGCTCCGGCGCTTCCTACGGCGCAAGCTGGTGGACGGACGACAAGGCAAACCACTACGCTCCTGATGTCGTTGCCGGTGCCGGCTTCAAGTCTGGCGCATGGGGCTTCAAGGTTGTCGGTGGTTATGACTCGATCGTCGAAGAAGGCGCAATCAAGGCTCGCGTCGATGCCGACTTCGGCGCATTCTCGGCCTTCCTGATGGGCGGCTGGAACACCGACGGCGACAAGCTCAACAAGTACGCCGGCACCAACCAGGACGTCTCCGCTTGCACGGCACCGAACGGCACCGTCAACGCATCCAAGTGCGGCTGGGGTGACTGGGCAGTTTGGGGTGGCGCAAGCGTTCCGGTCAACGACAAGCTGAAGTGGAACGTCCAGCTCGCCTACACCGACAGCAAGATCTTCGAAGCAACCACGAACATCAAGTGGAACCCGGTCAAGAACCTGCTCATCGAGCCGGAACTGACTTACGTTCACTATGATTATGCCAACGACGATACGGTTTCAGGCATCCTGCGCTTCGAACGCAACTTCTAACCTGATCAGATTTGACCTCCGATCAGAGAAGGAAGGGGTCCGGCTTTCCCTGCCGGCCCCCTTTTTTCTTGTCGGTAAGCTCCTGAAAACGAAGGCTTCCTCTCCATTAGCGCGTGTCGCGGCATCATCCCGATCAACCAGAAGGGGGAACATTGTCGCAGCCGTGGCGTTTACCGGCAAAGGGACGAAGCTGAATAAAGGAGTTACCGCCTTGAAATATCTCGCTTCAATCGCTCTGACCGCCGCATTGACCGCGGGTTCGTTGCTGTCGGTCGCGTTGCCGACGACGGCAGCCCCGCTCGGCGTTTCGCCGGCGACGACCGCGAATGTCATTCTCGTGCAGGAACAGGGCTCACGCTGGCACCCCGATTCAGACTATGACCGCCGGGCCTATTGGCGCGATCGCGAGCGCCGCCACTGGCGCGACGACCGGGATTGGGATCGCCGGCATTGGGACCGAGGCTGGCGTCGTGGCTGGTATGACGAGGGCGGCTATCACCACCGACACCACGGCGGCGTGATACTGGAAATCCGTCCCTGAGGTCGCCGCACAGTTCTAAAAAGGCATATGCCGGTAGCGATGTGCTGCCCGCCCGGCATGCATCCCGGTCACAACGGGAGCCCAAAAACCAACGGCCGCTGCCGAGATATCGGTAGCGGCCGAATTGCTGTAAAAACCTAACTTGCGCCGGTTTGAAGCTCCTACCGGTTAACGGCAGACGCGGACATTGCGGACGACCCAGTGGCCGTGAACCTTATGCTTCACCTTCTTCATCTGGCAGTGATGATGATGGTGGTGACGATGATACATCGGAGCCGCCTCGGATGGTACGCTGACGGCGAAGACCGATGCCAGTGCGAGTGCAGAAGCAAGAAGCAGGTTTTTCATGTCGAACCTCTAAAGCATTGGGGGACTATGCTGCGCATATCGCGCTGTTAAGCAAATGCGCCGGCTCACATTAACGACACATGAACATCTGCTCACATTCGCGAGAGCAACCACAACGTGAACGAAATTTAATGAAAGGCCGCGCGCGCCTGGGGCAAAACTACTGTTGAATACCGCTGTATCAAGCTGATAAATCCCTCACTCAAGCGCGAGCTCAGACCGCGAAACAACAGATCGACATGGATGCAAGCACCTGTTGTTGCAGCATAAAGGCAGCTCTGCCGCAGTGCGCCCTCGGTTCCTCAGTCGATCGCGGAACGAATGGGCAGCAGAGCTCGAATCCGTTGGTCGCGAAGGTAGAGGCCGCCCCATGCCAAGGCGCCTAAAAATAAACTTATAAGTTGCGGAGGAGAGCCGACTTCTCCGAGGCGAAAATGGGTGCAGATAGCGCCACCCAGAAAGCCCGTCGTCAGGATCGCTCCGAGAACAGCCGTGCCTGGAATTGCATAAAGGATCGCGCAGACGAGGATGATGAGACCCAGCAATCTTGCCTGGTCGATCAGAAAGCCCGTCGCTTCGATTTCCGCACTGACCAATGCGGGCGCAAACAAATCGACAGCCGCATCGGCCGCCAGTGCCAGAATGACGATGGCGCTGAGGACCCATCCCAGCATTGCCCCTTTGCGAAGGCTCGCATTCTCAACCATTTGTCACCTCCCCAATATGCCGATCCGGCCCATATTCCCGATATCGCCTCATAGGCCGAAGTCCACCGGACGAACGGCGGCAAGCTGACATGGAGAGAGGAGGCAGGTCAACGAGGATAAGGGACCTATCGCATCGAAACGATTCCGGTCAAAATCGCGCGGGCAGAAGCGGATGCAATAAAACTGCAAAATTGCGCTGATAGGGTTCGCCCGCTGTCGCCCATCGGCACCACGTCGATGCGATAAACTTCCGAAGTTCTATGGAAGAAAGTGGCTCCCCGGGCCGGATTCGAACCGGCGACCTGTCGATTAACAGTCGAATGCTCTACCGCTGAGCTACCAGGGAATGCGCTTGGCGCGGTGTGAGTGGGCTTCTACAAATGCTTTCCCGATTTGCCAAGCGGTTTTTTCAAAAAAATGTATTTCTCTTGCATTATTTTGTCGCCTCACCATTTCCTGTGGATGACTGATCAAAGCGGAACGACAGCGAACGCCGATCGAAATGCCCGGAAAACAAGGCGTTTCGGCATCGATCCCTCCACTCGCGAGCTTGTTTTTGGCTCGGTGAGAATTCCCCTGCCCCGGTCGCGCCTTGCCCGCCTCGGCCTGGGGATAGCGCTCGTCTTCGGTGGCCTGCTTGGCTTTCTGCCGATCCTCGGCTTCTGGATGCTGCCACTGGGCCTCATCGTGCTGTCGCACGATATGCCTGCAGTACGCCGCTGGCGCCGTCGCTTCGCCGTGTGGCGGGCAAGAAGGCGCCGTCCGGCGAACTAGCTCCCTTTATCTTGCGCCAACCGGCTGGGCAGGATTGCCGACGACAGTAGCGCCTGGCGCAACATCCTTCGTCACCACCGCACCCGCCCCTATGATCGCGCCGTCGCCGATCGCCACGCCGCCGACAAGGATGGCCCCGCCGCCGATCCACACGCTCGCGCCGATCGTGACCGGCCGCGCGATTTCCATTCCCGCTCCCCGCAGCTCCGGATCCTTGTGGTGCTCGGCGCAATATATATGGACGCCCGGCCCCAGCATGCTGCCATCACCGATGCGCACGCCGGCACTATCGAGAATGGTGCAGCCGGCATTCATATAGACTCTGCGACCAAGCGAAATGTTGATGCCGTAGGAGCAGTGAAACGGCGCTTCGATAAAAGCGCCCTCTCCGATGTCGGCAAAGAGCACAGACAAGGCCGGAGCGAGATTGCCGCGCTGCGAGGGTGGCATTGTATTGTGTGCATGTATGGCCTCGCGCGCCTGCCAGCGCAAGGCGTCGAGTTCCTGATCGAAGCAGCAATACCACTCTCCCGCCGCCATCTTCTGCCGCTCGCTTAGACCCATATCCTCATTCCTTCCACTGCCTTCGGGATTCGTTGACGGTCATCTTGCAACAGCATTCGACGCGTCAGCAATAAAGACGATCGCACGCCTTCCGCCCGCCAACAGGCTCTGGGCGAGGCAAGGCACTTTGCCGACCTTGATTAGCAAAATCTCAAATGCACGATCCTGCGAAGAGCGATAATTCGCAAGCCTCTTCCCTGAGTGAAAAAGCCCGCCAATGCGGGGATTCCTGCCCTCAACAAACTGTCACACAGCTTGTCTATAACGCCGCTACCGCGGACTTGCGCAAGACCACCGGTTCCGAGCTTTCAAAAAGGAAATAGGGATTATGTCTAAACTTAAAAATTGCATTTCGGCTGCTGCAGCCGGCGTCATGAGCGTAGCGCTGGCTCTGCCTGCAGCTGCCGCTCCGACCAAGTTCGATTTCTGGTTCGGCCTGTCGGGCGATCTGGAGCGTGTCGTTCAGACGCTGTGCAAGAACTTCAACGATTCCCAGAAGGATTATGAAGTTTCTTGCGTCAGCCAGGGCAATTACGACGCCGCCCTGCAGAACACGATTGCCGCCTTCCGCGCTGGCAAGCAGCCGGCCATCGTTCAGGTTTATGACGTCGGCACCGCGACGATGATGCTTTCGGGCGCCTACTACCCGGTTGGCAAGCTGATGTCTGAAAACGGCTACAAGGTCGACTGGAACGACTACTTCCCCGGCATCGCCCGCTACTACGCAACGTCCAAGGGCGAGCTGCTTTCCTTCCCGTTCAACTCTTCGACCGCCCTGCTCTACTGGAACAAGGACGCGTTCGCCAAGATCGGCAAGACCGCCGCTCCGAAGACCTGGGAAGAAGCCGCCGAAGCCATGAAGGCGCTGAAGGGCGCCGGCTATGATTGCCCGATGGCCATCAACATCTCCGGCAACGAAAGCTGGCAGCTGATGGAGCAGTTCTCTGCCATCCACGACCAGCAGGTTGCCACCAAGAACAACGGCTATGACGGCATTGACGCCCGTCTGACGGTTAACAAGACCAAGTTCGTCAAGTACGTAACCGACCTTAAGAGCTGGTACGACCAGGGCCTCATCAAGATCAAGTCCAAGGATCTCGGCCAGGACATGGTTCAGGCCTTTGCATCGGGCGATTGCCAGATGATCATGACCTCGGTCGGTGACCATGGTTCGGTCACCAAAACCCAGAAGGCTGGGATGACCTGGGATGTGGCCGAACTTCCGGTCTACGCCGGCACCGAGCGCAAGAATTCGCTCGTCGGCGGCGCGTCGCTCTGGGTTCTCTCCGGCAAGTCGGCTGGCGAATACAAGGGTGCGGCAGCATTCCTCGACTTCATCGGCAAGCCTGAAACCGCCCTCTTCTGGTCGACCAACACCGGCTACATCCCGGTGAAGAAGTCCGGCTTCGACTTCATGAAGTCCAGCGGTTTCTACGACAAGGCGCCTTATAAGGGCCGCGAAGTCGCGATCGCCAGCTTGACCGCTTCCGAGCCGACTCCGATCACCCGCGGCGTTCGCCTCGGCAACTTCACGCAGATCCGCGCTGAATTCGGCAATCAGATGCAGGCCATCTTCGCCAACAAGGTCAGCGTTCAGGAAGGCATCGACAACCTCGTCAAGAACGGCGACGCCGTCCTTGACCGCTTCGAAGCCACCTACAAGGGCAAGCAGCTGCCGTAAGCAGCGCATCGCATGACAGGCAGCGTCCGCCGGGGTTTCCCGGCGGACGTTCGTTATGAGCGCAAGAGTGCCATCGGGATTCCAAGCCGGAAGAGACAATGGAAAAACGTATAACTTTCAACAAGTGGAGCGTCGGCATCCTGTTCGCAGTGCCGCAACTGCTCCTTATCTTCACCTTTTTCTATTGGCCGGCCGGTCAGGCAGTCTTCTGGTCGCTGACGCTGCAGCAGCCTTGGGGCGGCGGCAATATCTGGGTTGGCCTCGATAACTTCAAATCCATTCTTGCCAACGCCGACTACTGGAACTCAGTTACGATCAGCATCAGTTTCGCGGCGATCAGCACCGGTATTTCCATGGTGGCCGCGCTGGTGCTCGCAGCCTTGACCGACCGGCAGCTGCGCGGCTCGAAAATCTACCGCGTCGTGCTCATCTGGCCCTACGGCATCGCAGCTCCCGCGGCGGCGATGGCCTTCCGCTTCATCCTGGCGCCAGAAGCCGGCCTCGTTGCCGTGGTCAATCAGTGGTGGCCAGGAATCTGGGACCCGGGCCTCGACGGAAACGCCGCGATGGCCTGCGTCATCGCCGCCTTCTCGTGGAAATATATCGGCTACAGCTTCATTTTCTTCTTGGCCGCTTTCCAGGCAATTCCTCGCTCGTTGATCGAAGCGGCTGCCATGGACGGTTCGAGCGTGCTCAGACGTTTCTGGGACGTCCAGTTCCCGTTGATAACGCCGACGATCTTCTTCCTGCTGGTCATCAACATCACCGAGAGCTTCCAGGATTCGTTCGGCATCGTCGACATCATGACATCAGGCGGCCCGCACAACTCGACCAACCTCATGGTCTACAAGATCTATTCCGACGGCTTCAAAGGCCTCGATTTTTCCGGTGCGGCGGCGCAGAGCATCATTCTGATGCTGCTGATCATCGTGCTTACCATCTTCCAGTTCCGCTTCATCGAGCGGCGCGTGCATTACCGTTGAGGCTGACATGGTCGAGCGCACACCTATTCTCAACTTCTTTACCCATCTGATCCTGTTTATCGGCTTCGTGGTAGCCGTGGGACCGATAGCCATCGTGGCCATCGCCGCATCCCACAATATGACCGACGTCAACCACGTCCCGATGTCGCTCATTCCCGGCACGGAATTCTGGGCCAACATGAAGACGGCCTGGACGACCGCCAACCTCGGCCCCAAGCTGCTGAACAGCCTGATCTTCGCCACCGGCGTGGCGATAGGCAAGGTGCTCATTTCGGCGATCACCGCCTTCTCGCTGGTCTATTTCCGCTATCCCGGCCGCCACTTCATCTTCTGGCTGATCTTCATAACACTGATGCTGCCGCTCGAAGTGCGTATCGTGCCGACCTATGCGGTCGCAGCGAACGTCCTGTCGCCCTTCCAGGGGATTCTCGACATCACCGGCATGACCTGGCTCATCGAAAAGCTTACAGGCGTTGAGGTCTCGCTGAACCTCGGGCTACTTAACTCCTCGATCGGCCTGATCCTGCCGCTGGTCGCGACGGCGACCGGCACTTTCCTCTATCGTCAGTTCTTCCTGACCATACCGGACGAGCTGACCGAGGCCGCACGCATGGACGGCGCCGGAGCGTTGCGCTTCTTCATCGACATCCTGCTGCCGCTGTCGCGCACCAATATGGCGGCACTCGGGACCATCATGTTCCTCTGGGCCTGGAACCAGTATCTGTGGCCGCTGCTTGTCACCACCGATCCGGCACACATGACGGCTGTAACAGAGCTCAAGCAGCTCATCCCGAACATCGGCGGCCTTCCGGAATGGCATATCGCCATGGCCGGCACGCTGATCGTCATGCTGCCGCCGCTTGCCGTCGTCGTTCTCATGCAGCGCTGGTTCGTTCGCGGCCTGATCGCTACCGAAAAGTGATCGAGCAGCCTGCCGCTCCTATCGAAACGAGCGGCAGGCATTTACATTGGTCCGTCTAAAAGCGTCGATCGACCACTTGGGACAAGTTGTCCCTCTCTAAGGGATAGCAGCGCAGAAACCGCGCTGATCAAGCTACCCGCCAGGATAGCGGCTAATACCAATCGGCATTGGTCAGAACCGATGAGCCCAATCGCGCAAACCGATTGACATGATTTTCCAGGGTTGGTCGACGAGCTTGTTCCAGGCGGCGCAGCAATGATGGACGATGTCGTCGTAGGATGTGAAGACCCGGTTTGACAACCAGTTGTCACGCAGGAACTGCCAGACATTTTCGACAGGGTTCAGTTCGGGGGAGCGCGGCGGCAGGAACAGCAGGGTGATGTTTGCCGGCACGATCAGCTTGGGCGATGAATGCCAACCCGCCTGATCGAGGATCAGGACCGCATGCGCACCGTGATCGACCTCGCGGCTGATTTCTTGAAGGTGCGCGTTCATTGCCTCTGTGTCGCACCAGGGCATGACAATGCCTGCACCCTTTCCCTTCTTCGGGCAGATCGCCCCGAATATGTAGGTCCACAGTGTTCGCTGATCATGGGGAGCAGATGGACGTGTTCCCCGTTGCGCCCATCGCCGCGTCATCTTGTTCTTTTGCCCGATGCGGGCTTCATCTTGCCACCACAGTTCTATTTCTGTCCCTGGAGCGAGGCTCTTGCTGATCGCGCTGATCTCTTCCGGGAAACTTTTTTAAAATCCTCCACCGCCAATTCGTTCTGGGCATAGTGGCGCGGACGGGCAGACAGCTTGGCAAAGCCCATGGCCTTCAACTCACGTCCCACGGTGCTTTCGTCCAGCGATATCCGATAGTCCTCGAATATCAACCGCGCCAGGTCCTTCAACCGCCAGCGYACAACGCCGTGRATCGCCGGGATCGGCCCCTTCTCMACAAGACGACGAAGCTCCTGGCGCTGATCGTCGTTGAGTTTCGGACGCTTGCCCGGAGCCTTCACGTTTAAAAGCCCCTCAGGGCCTTGCGCGTTGAAGCGCTCGACCCAGTCCCGCACAATCTGCACGGTCACGCCACCAACTCTGGCGGCCTCGCCGCGCGTCGCTCCATCATAAATCTGCGCAAGAGCCAGAAGCCGCCGCGTCTGGGCCGCATCTTTCGATAGCCGCGCTGCCTTGCGCAGGTCATCGCCAACGTAGTCCGTCCGAAGTCGAAGTGCTGATCCCATGGCAAACCTCCTGTTGCCACCATGGATTCAGATTCATCGCTCTTTGTGAACCCCCAAGAGTCAGCACCAATGCCGGTTGGTATAAAGCCTTTCCGCTTTTCTTCGAATCGCGAAAACGCTCTATCTTCTTGCTTTCTTACGCATTCCGGACGGAAAACCGCTGCGCACTTTTCCTGGAAATGCTCTAAGCTCCCGCCAAGCCTTGATTTTCAAACTGACGGTACTCACGAGCAGCTGACAGCGATGGTCTGCGTGATGCGCTGATCTCGGCTCGGGCGTCTCGGACCTTTGGCGGCGCCTCTCCTCCTCACTCGCGCAGACAAAAAAGCCCGGAAATCGGTGAGGATTTCCGGGCGCACGTACTGAAAATTGATGTTTGAAATTTTAGTGTGCCAACACCTTGAGCGGCGCGACGGAGGCAACGGCATCAAGCCGCAGGCCGGTATCCTGGGCAAAGAGATGCGTGTGCTGCTGCGGCAGCTCCAGCCCAACGGACTGGCCGGTCTGACCTGTGGTGTGATCCGATACGGCAACGGCGAAGCTCGATCCGTTGATATCGCAATGGATGACGCGGCCAGCGCCGAGCTCTTCGACGAAATCCACCGTTGCCGGGATAGCGCCCGGAGTGCCTGCCGGAACGAGACGTACATGTTCCGGGCGAATGCCGAGAGCAACCGGGTTGCCGGCATGACGCTTGCCGATATTGGCGTCGATGTCGATCGGCAGGCCATCGAAGATGAACTGTTCGCCGTTAGCCGAGAAGGTCCCTTCGAGGAAGTTCATCGCCGGCGAGCCGATGAACGAGCCGACGAACCGGGTGCGCGGCGTATTGTAGATTTCAAGCGGCGTGCCGACCTGCTCGACATTGCCCTTGTACATGACGACGAGCTTGTCAGCGAGCGTCATGGCCTCGACCTGGTCGTGGGTCACGAAAACCGATGTCGCCGACAGGCGCTTGTGCAGGCGGCGGATCTCGACACGCATCTGGACGCGCAGCTTGGCATCGAGGTTGGAGAGCGGCTCGTCGAAGAGGAAGACCTTGGGCTCGCGGATGATGGCGCGGCCCATGGCGACGCGCTGACGCTGGCCGCCGGAAAGCTCGGCCGGCTTGCGGGCGAGGAAATCTTCGAGACCGACTATCTTCGCGGTTTCCTTGATGCGGCGGTCACGCTCCTCGCGCGGCACGCCGGCCACCTTCAAGGCATAGCCCATGTTGGCGGCGACATTCATGTGCGGGTAAAGCGCGTAGTTCTGGAACACCATGGCGCAGCCGCGCTCGCGCGGCTCGAGCTGGTTGACCACCTTGCCGTCGATGACGATCTCGCCTGACGAGATGTCCTCAAGACCAGCGATCATGCGCAGCAGCGTGGACTTGCCGCAGCCGGACGGGCCGAGAATGACGACAAATTCTCCCGAGCGGAAGTTCAGGTCGACGCCATGGACAACCTGATTGCGTCCATACGCCTTGCGAACTTGTTCGATCCGAATTTCCGCCATTTCAATCTTCCCCGCCTGTCAAATCTGGGCATGTCAATCGGGTGGACTGCTAACGAATTTGCATTACAGAACAGTGACAAGGATCCCTTATATCACAAACGACATCCAGATTTCCTCACGAGAGTTGCGTGTAGGATTCGCTTATAAAACGCGTGGTGGTGGAACTATTTGAAGACGGACACCGTATACTGGTTCCGGTGGCGAAAAAGCGCATGAAGAAGCAGAGAGCGGGCGATCGGCCAGGATCATGACGACATCGAGGAAAGAGCCAACTCCCATCCTGCTATGGTTTCGCAAGGATCTTCGCCTTGACGACAACCACGCGTTCCATGCCGCCGCGACATCGGGCCGCCCAGTCATTCCGGTCTATATTCGCGAGCCGAGAGCGACGGGGTGCGGACCGCTCGGCGGAGCACAGGAGTGGTGGCTGCATCATTCGCTCGCTGCCCTGCAGAAAGCTCTTGATGCGCTCGGCAGCAAGCTCATTCTTCGACAAGGCGATGCGCTCGCGGTGCTCGAAGAGCTGCTTGCGGAAACTGGCGCCGAGGCCATCGTCTGGAACCGGCGTTACGATCCAGCCGGCATAGCGGTCGACACGCAGGTCAAGAAGGCGCTGCGGGACAAAGGCATCGAGGCCAACAGCTTTGCGGGCCAGCTGCTGCATGAGCCGACGCGCCTACGCACAGGCACCGGCAACCATTACAAGACCTATACGCCGTTCTGGCGTGCATTGGAGCAATCCGGCGAGCCGCCATTTCCAATCGAGGCGCCCGACCAGCTTCTGTCTCCTCTGCACTCGCCGCAATCGGATTCCCTCGGCTCCTGGTCGCTGCTGCCGACCAAGCCGAACTGGGCAGCCGCTTTTCCGGAGATGTGGACACCTGGCGAAGCCGCCGCACATGAGAAACTGCGGGATTTCATCGAGACCGCGATCGACGGCTACGCAATCGATCGCGACTTTCCGGACAGATCGGCAACCTCCCTGCTCTCATCGCATCTGGCACTCGGAGAAATCTCGCCCGCCCGCATATGGCATGCAACGCGACGGCTCACCGGTAAGGTCCCCACGGACAATATCGTTCGCTTTCGCAAGGAGATTGCCTGGCGGGAATTTTGCTATCACCAGCTCTTCCATTTTCCGAAACTGAGCTCCGCCAACTGGAATGATCGCTACGACGACTTCCCCTGGCATGCGGATGCCAAACTCTTCGACAGCTGGCGGCGGGGCCAAACGGGATATCCGATCGTCGATGCCGGCATGAGGCAACTCTGGCGCCACGGCTGGATGCACAATCGCGTCCGGATGATCGTGGCTTCCTTCCTGATCAAGGATCTGTTGATCGACTGGCGCGAGGGCGAGGCCTGGTTTCGCGACACGCTCGTCGATGCCGATCCGGCAGCAAATGCTGCGAACTGGCAATGGGTCGCAGGCTCCGGCGCCGATGCCTCGCCCTTCTTTCGCATCTTCAACCCGGTATTGCAGGGCGAGAAATTCGATCCGGATGGCGGCTATGTCAGGACCTTTGTGCCGGAGCTCGCCGACCTCGACCGCAAATATATCCATCGGCCATTCGAAGCGCCCGACGATGTGCTGAAGCGCGCCGGCATAGAACTCGGCAAGCACTATCCCCGGCCGATCGTCGATCACACCATGGCGCGGCAGCGTGCACTCGCGGCACACGCATCGCTCAAGAATGATGGATAGGCGCTATTCGGCCGGATGCGCGGTTATGCGCGGCCCGACCGACCGGCGTTTTTGACCACTCCCAAGAAAATACCTGAGCACCCGGAAATAGAGGCTGTAAGGCAGGAACTTCAGCAGCTTCGCCCGATAGATCAGACCCTTCGGGAAGCTGATCTCGAAGGCAGGCGATTTCAATCCGGCCGCGATTGCGTCTGCCGCCTTCTGTGCCGATACGATATCAGGCATCTTGAACGTGTTCTGCGCCGTCAGCGGCGTCTCGACATAGCCGGGAGTAACGAGCTGGATATGAATGCCCATTCGGTCTAGCTCGAAATTCAGGCTTTCGGCCATGTTGATGAGCGCGGCCTTGCTGGCGCCGTAAGCGGCGCCGCCGGGCAGACCGCCGAAGCCGGCGACAGACGACACGAGGGCAACCTGGCCGTATCCCCTGGCGCGCATATGCCGGACGGCCGGAACGAGACAGTTGACGACACCGTGCAGATTGACCGCAAAACTGCGCTCGAACACCTCATGATTAAGATCTTCGCCCCGCGCCGGCAGATAGATGCCGGCGTTCAAGACCACCATGGCAACCGGGCCGTGCTGATATTCGATTGCGGCAACGGTGTGCTCCATATCCGCGGTATCGGTGACATCGCCGTCGAGCACGACGATGCTGCCAGCAAGCGCGCTTGCCTCGGCCTGCAGCGCCAAGAGCTTCTCGTGGCTGCGGGCCGTAACGGCCACTTTGTACCCTTCTTCCGCCAGCTTCAGCGCAAGCGCGCGCCCGATACCGGAACTGGCGCCGGTAATCCAGACGACTCCGTGTTCAGGACGTGCGATGAACGGGCTCATAGCTCTTCTCCTTGACTGGCAGCCGCGTCAATCAAACGCTTAAACCGCGACCGTCCGTGGCATTTTAGAAATAGCGTATCATTGTGGCCGCTTTCGGCCAGTTTAGCGGCTCGACGCGGAAATCGATGTCACCGATCGGAGACCGATCAATCCATAGACAACTTCGGCAAATGAATGCCGCCAAGTCGAATTTTGCGGCGCGAACAAATAGCGAGGAACAGAATTTCTTGCCTATGTAGCCTTGTGAAGGGAAAAGACCGTTCTTACAGTAGTTGCGAACAGAAGGCAGATTCCAATGACCGTCCATCCGTCCGTCCTAGAAGCAATTGGCAATACGCCGTTGATCAAGCTCAAGGGCGCCTCCGAGGCGACGGGCTCGACCATTCTTGGCAAGGCCGAGTTTTTGAATCCCGGCCAGTCGGTCAAGGACCGGGCCGCGCTCTACATCATTCGCGATGCCGAGAAAAAGGGGCTGCTGAGGCCTGGCGGCGTCATCGTCGAGGGAACGGCCGGCAATACCGGCATCGGCCTGACGCTCGTCGCCAAGGCGCTTGGCTATCGCACCGTCATCGTCATTCCGGAAACGCAAAGCCAGGAAAAGAAGGACGCGCTGAAGCTGCTCGGCGCCGAATTGGTCGAGGTTCCCGCCGTCCCCTACAGAAATCCGAACAACTATGTGAAGGTCTCGGGCCGGCTTGCCGAACAGCTGGCGAAGACGGAGCCGAACGGCGCGATCTGGGCGAACCAGTTCGACAACGTCGCCAACCGGCAGGCACATATCGAGACGACGGCCAACGAAATCTGGGCCGATACCAATGGCAAGATCGACGGCTTCATCTGCTCGGTCGGTTCCGGTGGCACGCTGGCCGGCGTTGCCATGGGCCTGCACGCCTTCAACAAGGACATCAAGATTGGCATTGCCGATCCTGAAGGCGCTGCACTCTACGAATTCTACAAAAATGGCGAATTGAAATCCTCCGGCTCCTCGATCACCGAAGGCATCGGCCAGGGTCGTGTGACGGCCAATCTGGAGGGCTTTACGCCTGACTTCGCCTATCAGATCACCGATGCGGAAGCGCTGCCCTACGTCTTCGACCTGGTCGAGTACGAGGGCCTGTGCCTGGGTGGCTCGACGGCCATCAATATCGCCGGCGCGGTCCGTCTCGCTAGGGATCTCGGTCCCGGACATACGATCGTGACCATTCTGTGCGATTACGGCAATCGCTATCAGTCGAAGCTCTTCAATCCGGACTTCCTGAGGTCCAAGGGCCTGCCGCTGCCGGCCTATCTGGAAAAGCGGGCGGCAATTACCGTCCCATACGAAGCAACAGCGTGATCATATGACCGTCAATGCCCTTTATCGTGATGATTTCTATCTCTCGACCGCCGAAGCAGTGGTAACCGCAATTCACGAAGATGGGGGTATCGAGCTCGATCAGACCTGCTTTTACGCCACCTCGGGCGGTCAGCCGGGCGATACGGGTTTCCTGGAGCGCGGCGACGGCTCCAGGATCACGCTTGGCCAGACGAAACATGGTCCTATCAAGGACATCATCATCCACGTTCCACTCGAGGGCGAACCGCGGCCCATCGTCGGCGAGAAGCTGGTGCTGCATATCGACTGGGCGCGCCGCTACAAGCTGATGCGCATGCATACGGCCTGCCATCTGCTCTCGGTTGTCTGCCCTTACCCGATCACGGGTGCGGCGGTCGGCGAGGAAGAAAGCCGCGTCGATTTCGACATGAGCGAAACCATCGACAAGGACGAGGTGACGACCAGGATGATGGCGCTCGTCAACGAGAACCATCCCGTATTCCTCCGCTGGATCACGGATGAGGAACTGGTCGCCAATCCCGACATCGTCAAATCCAAGAATGTGCGCCCGCCGATGGGGCTCGGCCGCGTGAGCCTCGTCTGCATCGGCGAGGATTCGGCCGTCGACAGCCAGCCGTGCGGCGGCACGCATGTGTCCGAGACGCAGGAAGTCGGTGCGATCCACATCGCCAAGATCGAGAAGAAGGGCAAGGAAAACCGCCGCTTCCGCATTCGTTTCGGCACGCCGACCGACGAGAATTGACCGGGCAAGCGCCTGGATCCCGATATCAAGACCAAGAAATCATAGCAGGGAGAGATCATCATGGCAGCGGACAAGAGCCGTTTCGTCGTATCCGCCGACTGGCTGCAAGGCGAGCTTGGCACCAAGGACCTGCGCATCCTCGACGCATCCTTCTATCTGCCGGCGCAGAAGCGCAATGCCGACGCCGAATATGCCAGCGGCCATATTCCGGGCGCCATCCGCTTCGATCAGGACAAGATATCAGATCATTCGACCAACCTGCCGCATATGGTTCCTTCGCCCGAATTCTTTGCCGCGGAAGTCGGCAAGCTCGGCATCAGCGAGACAGACCGCATCGTCATCTATGACGGCCCCGGCGTCTTTGCGTCACCGCGCGTCTGGTGGCTGTTCCACATCGTCATGGGTGCGCCGAACGTCTTCGTGCTCGATGGCGGCCTGGATGGCTGGAAGGCTGAAGGGCGGCCGCTCGAAACGGCGCTGCCCGCCTTCGAAGCCGCGACCTTCAAGCCCGAGTTCAACGGCAGTCGCGTCGTCGCACTCGATGAGATGCGTGGCATTGTCGACTCCAGCTCTTCGCAGATCGCCGATGCCCGCAGCGCCGGGCGCTTTGCGGCGACTGAGCCTGAGCCGCGCGAAGGCATGCGCTCAGGCCACATGCCGGGCGCAAGAAGCCTGCCGTCCGGCGTATTCGCCACGAACGGCAAGTTCAAGTCGCTGCCGGAACTACGCGAAACAATCGAGAAGGCCGGCATCGATCTCGACAAGCCTGTGGTCACGACCTGCGGCTCCGGCATTACCGCCGCCATCATCACGCTGGCGCTCGAATCCCTCGGCCATGGCAGCAACAGACTCTACGACGGCTCCTGGTCGGAATGGGGCAGCCGGGCGGACACGCCAATCGTCACCGGTCAAGATTGAGCAGCATCGTGGTGAAAACGCCCTCGTCCATCAAGGTTCACATCACCCGTCTGGAAATGACTGCGCCGCCCAAGACCAGCCTGGCGGTGCCCGTCAATATCCAGACGGCGATCATGCGTGCGCCTGATATTCCGCTGCCCTTCTATCGCCATCTCTACCGCCAGGTGGGGGCCCGCTGGCATTGGGTGGATCGGATCCGCCTCTCTGACGAGGACTTGGCGACCGCGCTTCACGACCAGCGCAACAATATCAGCGTGCTCTACGTCAATGGCGCTCCGGCCGGATTCTTCGAGTATTTCCGTCAGGATGAGGAGACGATCGAGCTCAGTCATTTCGGCCTCATGGAGCACGCTCTCGGCCTTGGCATCGGCAAATGGTTCCTGCTGCAGGCGCTTTACGCGATATGGACGCTCAATCCGCAGCGGATCGTGACGACGACGAACAACCTCGATCATCCGCGGGCATTGCAGCTCTACCAGATGTTCGGCTTCTCGCCGACTTCGACCGGTGAAGGCATCGTCAGGCCGCTGAGCGACAAGGAACTGCTCGAGCTCGCCAAAAAGGGCTAGAACGCCTTAGCCTGCGCAATCGCTCGGCACGATGTTGAGTCGGCGAGAGTCAAAGAGATAGGCGGCAGGAATCGGGTGGTTTCCCACCCCATACCGGCGCATCACATGGCAAATCTCGAAAGGAGCTTTGCCATGTTCTCCATCGCTTTTGCAGCAATGCCCGCGACAGACGCCGAAGCTATGTGGCGCGGCGGCGCGGATGCCTATGGTTACCAGCCGGAGACCATAATCTCCGATGGTCCGGGCCATCCCTGCCGCCATTGCCTGCGCAATATCGATGCCGGCGAGGAACTATTCGTCTTCGCCTACCGTCCCTTCCCGGAATTGCAGCCCTATGCAGAGACCGGTCCGATCTTCCTGCACAAGACGCCGTGCCAGCGCTACGACGCGGAAGAAATCCTGCCGCCCGTGCTGGCGAGCAGCCGGGATTTCATCGTGCGCGGCTATGGAGAGAACGATCGCATTGTCTACGGAACCGGCGCCGTGACGCCGACCGGCGATATCGCAGCCTATGCGGCTTCGCTGCTGGAACGTCCCGACATCGCCTATATCCACGTCCGCTCGGCGCGCAATAATTGCTATCAATGCAGGATCGACAAGGTGGAGGTGCCGGCACATGCCGATGCTGGCGCCTCCACTTGATTGATATTACGCGACGTTGAGGACGCTTTCGGGTGCTGCGGCCTCATAGCCGAGCGCTTCGGCCACCGGCTTGTTGGTAACGCGGCCCTTGTGAACATTGAGGCCATTGCGGAGGTGCTTGTCTTCCGCGATGGCGCGCAGGCCGCGATCAGCCAGGGCAAGGCCATGATAAATCGTGGCGTTGTTCAGAGCATGTGCCGAAGTGACGGGAACGGCACCCGGCATGTTGGCGACACAGTAATGCACGACGCCTTCGACGACGTAGGTCGGATCGGAATGCGTCGTCGCATGCGAGGTCTCGAAGCAACCACCCTGGTCGATGGCGACGTCGACGATGACCGAGCCCTTCTTCATGCCGGACAGCATTTCGCGCGTCACCAGCTTCGGCGCTGCCGCACCGGGGATCAGAACGGCGCCGATGACGAGATCTGCGGAGAAGACCTCTTCTTCCAGCGCCTGAATGCTGGAATAGCGCGTGTGGACGCGGCCGTTGAAGATATCATCGAGCTGGCGCAGACGCGGCAGCGAGCGATCGAGGATGCTGACGTCGGCGCCGAGGCCGGCCGCCATCTTGGCAGCATGCAGGCCGACGACGCCGCCGCCGATGATCGTCACCTTGGCCGGCAGCACGCCCGGCACGCCGCCGAGGAGGATGCCGAGGCCGCCATTGGCCTTCTGCAGCGCCGTTGCACCGGCCTGGATCGACAGACGACCGGCGACCTCAGACATCGGCGCCAGCAGCGGCAGGCCGCCGCGCTCGTCGGTCACGGTCTCATAGGCGATGGCGGTCACGCCGGAAGCGAGCAGGCCCTTGGTCTGCTCCGGATCGGGCGCGAGATGCAGATAGGTGTAGAGAAGCTGGCCTTCGCGGAGCTGCGTCCATTCGGAGGGCTGCGGCTCCTTGACCTTTACGATCATGTCGCACTTCTCGAAAATATCCTTGGCGCTTGCCGCGATCTTGGCGCCGGCGGCCACGTAGGCATGATCGTCGGCACCGATGCCGGCACCGGCTTTCGTTTCCACCCAGACCTCGTGGCCGTGGGCGATATATTCACGAACGGACGCCGGTGTCAGGCCGACGCGATATTCATGGTTCTTGATTTCCTTGGGGCAACCAACGCGCATTTCACTCCTCCTCGAACGCTTGTGCGTCTCATATTTTCTCCGCCTGAGATCAGACCACCACAGCCCCGCAATGTCCTTGCAAAGACAAATTGCGCTGCAGTCATTTTTCGTGATTTATTGCGTGGATAGGAGTTTTTTCGAAAGATCTTCGAATGTCCGACCTTGATGCCATAGATCATTCGATTCTGCGGATGCTGCAGCAGAACGCGCGGATCACCAATGCGGAACTGGCCGAAAAGGTCGGCCTATCGCCCTCGGCCTGCTCCCGCCGGCTCGATATCCTCGAAAAGAGCGGCGTCATCGCCGGCTATCACGCGCATCTGTCGCAGAAGGCGCTGGACTACAAGATGATCGCCATCGTGCACATCTCGCTATCCGGCCAGTTCGCCAAGACGCTTTCGGAATTCGAGGTGGCGGTAAAGCGCTGCCCGAACGTGCTGGCCTGCTACCTGATGTCTGGGGAATACGACTACATATTGCGCGTCGCCGCCCGGGATCTTGAGGACTACGAGCGCATTCACCGCGACTGGCTCTCGGCGCTGCCGCATGTCGTGAAGATCAATTCGAGCTTTGCCCTGCGCGAAGTCATAGAGAGGCCGAATGTCGGCCTCTGATCATTTTCAACGCAGATCCAGCAGCAGCGCGCGGTGATCTGAGACTTCGGGCTCGGCGACGGGATCGAAGCCGATCACCTCGACATTCGAGGTCACCAGCATGTAGTCGGCAAAGCGCGGCTGCTTTCGGTAATGAGACGTGCGCGTGTCGTCATGTCCCAGTGAGGTGACCAGATCGACGAGCCCGAGGCTGCCGAGGATTTCGAAGGTTTCGCTATCAGGAAGCACGTAGAAATCGCCGCAGACGACCAGCCGGTCGCCGTCCTGTTTCACCTGCCGGATGAGTTCGACAAACGCATTTGCCTGATGGCGGCGTGCAGCCGTGTCGCCCTTGCCTTCCAAGTCACGCAGGCCATGCATATGGGCGATGGTGACGGGATAGCCGTGTTCATAGTCGAAAAGGCGGATGCAATGAGCGTTGCGCGAGCGCGGATGCGGCCCGTAGCCATCGCCCGAAAATTCGCCATGGATGAAGCCGGCTGCTTGGCCGATGATCGGATAGGTCTTGCGCACGAAGGTCGCCAAGCCGAATTCGGAATGAAACCGTCGGTCCCCATCGAAAAGGTCGCCCCGTGCTACGGGGAGGAAGAAGGCATCGTAAGCCGGCAAAGCAACCTTCAGCTCCTCGAAGAGATTGGCGCGCTGCGGAAGCTCCACGCCGTGATCGCGATAGACCAGCCATCCGGTGTCCGCATCCTGCGTGCGAACCACTTCCTGCAGGCACAGAACATCCGCATCAACGTCGACAAGATAGGGCATCAGCGGCCCATACAGCCTGCCGCCCCACGCATTTAACGACACGATACGCATGTTCTGCACCTCTCAATAGTCACATCGCGGGTCGCGTTCAGGCACCTGGGTGCCGGTACCGATTCGGGACGACCGCCTACAATTTTAGCGACTATGCTAAGCATCCCTCAATGCACGCCTGCTATCCAGAAGGGGAAAAAGATGTATGAGCCGGGATAACATCATGCAGTTCTCTTCGAAATCTCTCGTCCAAGGCAATCTGAAAATCAAGACACGAGGTTCGCCGCGCCAACACGCCCGGCTGATGGGTCAGGTTCGCTATTTCACCAAGCTCGTCGCCGGTCGCGTCGTCGATATTTCCACCAGCGGGATCGCACTCGATCTGCAGTCGCCGCTCTATGCCGCGGCAGGCAGCAAGGTTCGCGTCGAATGCGACGATATCGGCCTGCTCGATGGTTTCGTGCGCTGGGCCCATAATGGCCGCATCGGCATCGAGTTCGATCGCTCGTCCAATGCCGCGGCAAAGGTCGCTTCCTATTTTCGCTTTTTCCACAAGGACATAAAGCCGGTTCTGAAACGCTGAACAAATGTTGGCACCGACTGGCATATAACCACAATAAGCCTGTCACATTCCTGGTGCACACCTTCGAAAATAGTCCTAGTCTCCCTTCACCCGAGAGATGATCGACGGACAATAGCCCTATCGTTGAAGGAGTGTTTCATGTCTTCCATTCTGGATTTGCCCAGCATGTCGCGCCGCTCACTGCTGCAAGGCCTCAGCGCCACGGCGGCGCTGATCGTGCTGCATCCTTTCGCCGCGCGCGCAGCCGGCAACCAGGCGCATCTGCGTCTCATGGAAACGACCGACATCCACGTCAACGTCTTCCCTTATGACTATTATGCCGACAAGCCGAACGACACGATGGGTCTGACGCGTACGGCAACGATCATCGACAATATCCGCGCCGAAGCCACCAACTCGCTCCTCATCGACAACGGCGACGTGCTGCAGGGCAACCCGATGGGCGACTACATGGCCTATCAGCACGGCATGAAGGACGGCGACGTCCATCCCGTCATCAAGGCGATGAACACGCTCGGCTATTCTGTGGGAACGCTCGGCAACCACGAATTCAACTACGGCCTCGACTTCATGTTCAAGGTCTTGGGTGGTGCAAACTTCCCGTTCGTGTGCGCCAACCTGACCAAGGGTCAGCTTGCCTCCGACCCGACGAAAGACGACTTGTTCTTCAAGCCCTATCTGATCCTCGAAAAGAAGATCAAGGACGGCTCCGGCAATGAAAGCCCGATCAAGATCGGCTTCATCGGCTTCGTGCCGCCGCAGATCATGCTCTGGGACATCAAGAACCTCGAAGGCAAGGCGCAGACCCGCGATATCGTCGAAGCCGCCAAGGCCTGGGTCCCGGTCATGAAGGCCGAAGGTGCCGATATCGTCATCGCCCTTTCGCATTCGGGCATTGACGGCAGCGGCCCGAGCGAGAAAATGGAAAACGCCTCGCTCTACGTGGCCGCGGTCGATGGCATCGATGCCGTCTTCACCGGCCACCAGCATCTCGTCTTCCCCGGCCCGAAGACCTGGGACGGCATCAAGGATGCCGATCCGGTGAAGGGCACGCTGCACGGCAAGCCCACCGTCATGGCCGGCTTCTGGGGCTCGCATCTTGGCTTGATCGATCTTCTGCTGGAGAAGGACGGCAAGAGCTGGAAGATCGTCGACTTCACCTCTGAAGCACGGCCGATCTATCATCGCGACGACAAGAAGAAGGTCGTCGCCGACGTCGCCGACAAGAAGGAAGTGGTCGAAGCCGCTAAGGCCGAGCATGAGGCGACGCTGACCTATGTCCGCACGCCCGTCGGCAAGACCTCCGCGCCGCTCTACTCCTACTTCGCGCTGGTCGCCGACGATCCGTCGGTGCAGATCGTCAGCCAGGCGCAGGTCTGGTATATCAAGGAGATGCTGAAGGAGACGCAGTACAAGGACCTGCCGGTTCTTTCGGCTGCAGCACCCTTCAAGTGCGGCGGCCGCAACGGCGCCGACTATTATACGGACGTTCCCGCCGGCAATATCGCCATCAAGAACGTCGCAGACCTCTATCTTTATCCGAATACGGTGCAGGCCGTCGTCATCAACGGCGCGCAGGTCAAGAACTGGCTGGAAATGTCGGCTGCGATGTTCAACCAGGTCAAGCCGGGCGCCAAGGACGCGGATATCATCAACGGCAGCTTCCCGTCCTACAACTTCGACGTCATCGACGGCGTCACCTACCAGATCGATGTCTCGCAGCCGCGCCGCTTCGGCGATGACGGCAAGCTCCTGAATGCCGATTCGAACCGCATCGAGAACCTGCAGTTCAATGGCAAACCGATCGACCCCGCGCAGAAGTTCGTTGTTGTCACCAACAATTACCGCGCCGGCGGCGGCGGCAACTTCCCGGAAATCCGGGCCGACAAGGTCATCTACCAGGCGCCCGACACCAACCGCGACGTCATCGTGCGCTATGTCCACGATCAGGGCACGATCAACCCGACCGCCGACGGCAACTGGACCTTCAAGCCGCTGCCGGGCACGACCGTCCTGTTCCAGAGCTCGCCAAAGGCCAAGGATTTCCTCGCTCAGGTCAAGAGCGTGAAGATCGAGGACGCCGGCGAAGGCACGGACGGCTTCCGCAACTACCGTCTGGTGCTGTAAGTCCCAACAATATGGTCCTCTCCTCCTTGCGGGGAGAGGACTTTCATTCAGCGGCCAGCCGCTTGTCTCCCGGATGGAACATCTCGACCGCCGCCTTGAAATCCGCCTGGTTCGGACATTGAGACAGGCGTGAACGGAAGGCTTCGATCATCCAGGCCGCCGCCGGGCCGGGCGGATTGTCGAGCTTGCGGATCGCATAGATCGGGTATTCGCTCTGATCGTAGGCGTCGAGAGGCAGCGGCACGAGCCGCCCTTTCTGCAAATCTTCCATGATAAAGGATGCCGGCAACCCACCCCAACCGAGGCCACCTCGGATCAGCTGATGCTTGGTGGCGATATCGCTGACGCGCCATGTCTTGTAAGACAGGACATTGAAATCCTTGCCATTCGTCAGGCTTGAGGCGTCGGTGACGACCAGTTGGACCTCCTCGCGGACATCGGCAAGCGTCAGCGGCCCTCCGATCTGTGCCAGCGGGTGCGTCGGTGCTGCGACGGGCATCATGAAGGAATGGCCGATACGCTCGATCATCAACGCATCGTCCTGCCTGATCACCGCCCCGCCAATGCCGATCGTCGACTTGCCGCTCGCGACAAGTTCCAACATCGTGCCGAGTTCGCCGGTGTCGAGACGCAGCGAAACGTAAGGAAAGCGATCGCGGAATTCGCGTAGCACCTCGACCGTGGCATGGACGGGCACCATGACGCTGATGGCGACAGCCACTTCTGCCTCCAGCCCGGTCTTCAAACCCTTCACTCTGGCGCGCATCACCTGAAGATCGGAGAGGATGCGGCGCGCATCCTCCAGCATCGCCCTGCCCGCATCCGTCAGCTTCGGCTGGCGGGAGCCAGAACGCTCGAAAAGCGGCATTTCCAGCTGAGCCTCCAGATTGGCGATCGTGTAGCTGATGACCGATTGGGCACGATTGAGCGCACGCGAAGCCGCGGAAAAACTGCCGGACTCTGCGACGGTCAGGAACACCTGCAATTGGTCAAGGGTGGGATTGGGAAGCATCGGCCATCCATTCTATCGATAATTACAATCCATATTATCACAGTTTCTCTCGATAGCACTGAGGACTTATCTATTGAATCGAACGTGATCGGATTCTCCCAGCCGATTTTCGCAACCCATTGAAAAGGAAAACGGATATGTCCTCCATTCTGCTTCTGACCTCCAGCCCCCGCTCGGATTCGCTCTCCAGCAAGATCGCCGTCGAGCTTGCAGAGAAGATCAAGGCCAATAACCCGGGCAAGACGCTTGTTCGTCGCGATCTCGCCGCCGACAACCTGCCACATATCGACGGCCCCTTCACGGCCGCTATCCGCACGCCGGCCGACGCCCGCACGCCCGAGCAGAACGAAGCCATCAAGGTTTCCGAAGCGCTCGTTGACGAGCTGCTCGCCGCCGACACGCTGGTCATCGGCACCGGCCTCATCAACTTCAACATCTACTCTTCGCTGAAGACCTGGATCGACAACATCGCCCGCGCCGGCCGCACCTTCACCTACACGGAAACCGGCCCGAAGGGCCTGGCGACCGGCAAAAAGGCCTACATCGTGCTCGCCTCCGGCGGCGTTTACTCCGAAGGCCCGGCTGCTCCGCTGAACCATGCCGTTCCCTATCTGAAGTCGGTTCTCGCCTTCATCGGCATCACCGATGTCGAGACCGTCTATGTCGAAGGCGTCGCTTTTGGTCCGGAAGCCGCCGAAAAGGCTGTCGGCGCCGCTCAGGCCCGCGCTTCCGAGCTGGCTCTCGCCGCTTAATCGACAGCATTATTCTGATGATGACAGGCGGCCGGCTCCAACCGGCCGCTTTGCTATTTTGCCTGTGGCAGCTCCTTCACGAACTGCTTCACGGTCTCCAGAATTTCACTGGAAAGCGCTTCGTCGTTCGCCACGCGCGCAAGGCCGAGCGCGCCGGTCATGAGGCAGGAGGCGATGATTGCCTTCCGTCTGGCTTCGGCGGTTTCGGGCTGTGGCATGCGCGCCGTCATGGTCTCGAAATTTCTTTGTAAGCCCTCAGTCGCCACGGTGCGGACCGCATCGTTGCTGCGCGCCATATCTGCCGTCAATGCCGCATAGGCGCAGCCCTCGCCGCAATGATCCCGGTGACGTTCGCTGAGATAGCTGTCGACATAGTCGTTCAGCGAGATGCTCGCGGGGTCAATCCCCTGTTCCTCCTGCTGCCGTCGCCATGACCCGATGGCCGATTCCATAGCTTCCGCCACGAGTTCGTCGCGGGAGGCGAAATGCTTGTAAAAGCCCCCGACGGTCAAACCGGCTTCCTTCATGAGATCGGCGACGCCGATTCCCTCCAATCCCTCCTCGCGCAGACGTTTGGCGGCAAGCGTCACGATGCGTTCGTGCGTCTTCTGCTTTTCGAGTTGTGAGCGGCCCATCGAAAATCCTTTCGCACCCGGCTTGACAAAATGGATTACGATCATAATCCTTATAGATAACGACCATAATCCAGATCGTGACAAAAGCCAACAGGAGCTACGAACATGCGTCTCAAGAACAAGGTTGCCCTCATCACTGGCGGAAACAGCGGTATCGGCTTCGCCACCGCCCGCCTCTTCCTCGCTGAAGGCGCCAAGGTCGCCATCACCGGCCGCAATGCCAAGACGCTTGCTGCGGCAGCCGAGGAGCTCGGCGGCGACGTGCTGGCGTTACAGGCCGACACGACAGACATCCCGGCCATGGAGAAGGCGTTTGCCGAGGCTGCAGAGAAGCTTGGAAAATTCGATGTCGTCTTCGCCAATGCCGGAATTGCCGGCGAAACCGCACTCGGCAAAACCACGCTTGAGCAATTCGAGACCATCGTACGGGTCAACTTCACCGGCGTCTTCTTCACCGTGCAGGCGGCGCTGCCGCATCTGAACGACGGCGGTTCGGTGGTCCTGAACGGGTCGGTGCACGCCGTCCTCGGCATTCCCGGCTATTCCGCCTATGCGGGCACGAAGAGCGCCGTTCGCGCCATGACCCGCAATCTCGCCTCTGAACTCGCCCCCCGCGGCATCCGCGTCAACCAGGTGACGCCGGGCGCCACCAAGACGCCAATCTGGGGTACGCGCGCTGCCACACCGGAGGCCATGGATGCGCTGGAGGCGCGCTTCGGCAGTCTTAGCCCGCTCGGCCGCATGAGCGAAGCCGACGAAATCGCCAAGGCCGCGCTCTATCTGGCCTCCGACGATTCCGCCAACGTTACGGCCATCGAAATCACGGTCGACGGCGGCGCCGTCAATGCGCCCTCCGGCGCAAAGCTGTTCCGCACGGCCTAAGCCTGAGAAAATCCAACAGCCATCGATTTCAGTAGGTGTTATGGGCCGCCAAAAGCAGATGCGGGAGGCGGCCCCTGCATCAGAGGCACAATAAAGGAATCCGCCTGCTATTAAACCTGGCGGGTCTTTTCGCCATCGCCGAACAGCGAGGCGCCGTTCTGGTCGATGATCTGCTGCGCCTTGCGGAACGCCGATTCCACAGCATCGTCCGACGAGGTAAAAACATCGGCGCGAATGAACGTGCGCACCAGCATCTCGCCGTTCACATCCTTCTCGATCCGGCCCATGAGGCGGAACTGATTGCCCTCGCGCTGCGGCGTCGCATAGATCGTGCAGCCGGCATGCAACTGCGGTTCGGCGCTGACGGCCGGAGCGGTAGACTTTTCAGTGCCCGGCTGCGCTGCGCCGCCGGTGAAGATCGAGATGATATTTGAAAAGAACGAAGCCATGGATCGCCTTTAGCATGAAGGTTGCGGGGTCGCAAAGTCAAATGATCAGGTTTGCCAGGATCTCGTTTTCGGTGATGTCCTCATAGCCCATACCGGAGCTTTCGAAGTTGGCGATAAGCTGCTTGAAATTATCCGGATTCTTCGTCTCGATGCCGATCAGGATGGAGCCGAAATTGCGGGCGCTCTTCTTCAGATATTCGAAGCGGGCGATATCGTCCTCCGGGCCGAGCATGTTGAGGAAATCCCGAAGCGCGCCGGGGCGCTGCGCCAGACGCAGAATGAAGTATTTCTTCAGCCCGGCATAGCGCATGGCGCGCTCCTTGACGTCGGGCAGGCGCTCGAAGTCGAAATTGCCGCCGGAGACGACGGCGACGATGGTCTTGCCGCGGATGCTGTCGCGATCGAGCTTTTCCAACGCCGTGATCGCCAGCGCACCGGCAGGCTCCAACACGACGCCCTCAACGTTCAGCATATCGGTGATGGTGACGCAGATGGCGTTTTCCGCGATGAGCTTGACCTGATCGGCTGCAAAGCCCTTCAAGGCGGCGAAGTTCAGCTCGCCGATACGGCCGACGGCAGCGCCATCGACAAAATTGTCGACCTTAGCCAGCGTGATCACATGTCCCGCCTCGATGCTGCGGCGCAGGCTCGGCGCCCCCGCAGGTTCTGCAAAAACGAAGGCGTCGCGGGAAAGCTTGTCGGCGAAATAGCCGGTGATGCCGGCTGCAAGACCGCCACCGCCGACAGGAAGAAGGACATGGTCGGGGACAACGCCCTCGGGGAGCTGCTCTGCGATCTCGGCTGCAACGGTCGCCTGCCCCTCGATGATATCGACATGATCGAAGGGTGGCACCATGACGCCGTCGATGCGCTCAACATGTTCGCGCGCGGCCTGATAGCATTGGTCGAAGAAATCGCCGAAGAGCTTGATGGTGATGAACTCGCCGCCGAAGATGCGGGTCTTGTCGATCTTCTGCTGCGGCGTCGTCACCGGCATATAGACCACGCCCGGCACGCCGAAATGGCGGCAGACGAAGGCAAAACCCTGGGCATGGTTGCCGGCGGATGCGCAGACGAAGGTCTTTTCCGTACCGCCTTCGGCGATCACCTTGCGGAGGAAATTAAAGGCGCCGCGGATCTTGTAGGAACGCACCGGCGTCAGATCCTCGCGCTTCAGCCAGATATCAGCGCCATAGCGGGCGGAAAGATGCTCGTTCAGCTGTAGCGGCGTTGCGGGAAAAAGGCCACGCATGGCCTCGGTTGCGTCGAGAACAGTCTGTTTGTCCAAGGCTTATCCGTCCTTCTTCAATCCATCCCTGCTATGACACAGGAAACATGAGCAAAGAAAGCCTGTTTGTCGCGCTTTCAGACCTGCCGTCGCGATATCATTGCCGCAAACGGGCAGTTAACCATTTATGCCTCTGATAGAGGAATTCCCAAAATCTGCGAGTTGACAGCAAAGCTCCCCCTGCGTCCAATATGACACAGCCATCATGACGATGGTTAGAGGCCCGCCCAACACCGATCCGTCGGCGCCGGCGGGCTTCGCCTGACTCACTTCGCATGCGTGCGATGCTTCCAATCGCCTGATTGCTCCATTTCCGGTGAGTCCGCTGTCTCGAAGACAGCCTTTGACCGTTGCGCAGCCAGCGAGATGACCTCGTTTTGCTGACATGTGTCTTGCAAGGCCCTGATCAATTCCGGGCGCAAACCGTCTCCACGCTTTGCCGCGATCTCATGCAGATGAAGGAAGATGGACATGGCATACTCCGATCCGGTTGATTGGATCAGATTCGCCATCGGCCAAAGCGGCAGCCACCCGTTTCCTGATAAGCCGATGGTGCGGACGACGGGGGTCGAACCCGTACAGCCAAAGGCCGAGGGATTTTAAGTCCCTTGCGTCTACCAGTTTCGCCACGTCCGCGCTGGGCGATTTCAATATCTTGCGTTGTGTGATTTGGAAAGCGTCGCGCAATCGTTTTTTGAATTGGACTGCAGCTTTCTGAGATACGCGCCTCTGGCGCCTTCAACCCGGCTGGTGAGCGCGGTCAAGTCGATGCAAGTGCCGCAGATCGCCGGCTGCTATCGCTCAAACAAAAGGCGCGGCTTTCGCCGCGCCCCGTCCGGATTTCCGTTAGATCAGATCAAGCAGTGAGCTTGGCAGCGATCTTGGCGACGTGGGCGCCCTGATACTTTGCTGCTTCCAGCTCGATTTCGGACGGCTGGCGCGAGCCGTCGCCGTTGGTGATGGTGGAAGCGCCGTAGGGCGAGCCGCCCTTGACTTCTTCCGTGCCCATCTGGCCCTGGAAAGCATAGGGAAGGCCGACAACGGCCATACCCTGATGCAAAAAGGTTGGGATGAAGCCAAGAATGGTCGATTCCTGGCCGCCGTGCTGGGTCGCGGACGATGTGAAGACCGAGCCGACCTTGCCGACGAGCTTGCCAGCGAACCAGAGGCCACCCGTCTGATCCCAGAAATTGCGCATCTGCGAGGCGACGGTGCCGAAACGGGTGCCGGAGCCGACGATGATCGCATCGTACTCGGCCAGTTCGTCCGGCGTTGCAATCGGAGCTTCCTGATCGAGCTTGAAGTAAGAGGCTTTCGCAACTTCTTCCGGCACGAGTTCCGGCACGCGCTTGACGGTGACTTCGGCACCTGCGGACTTTGCGCCTTCTGCGACGGCATAGGCCATCTTCTCGATGTGACCGTAAGCGGAATAGTAGAGAACCAGAACCTTAGCCATAAGAACGTCTCCTGTTTGCTGGACGCGTTAAGTGTTGCACTAGGTTTTATCAGCGATACGACAGCCGAGCAGCCCCCATGCTCAGAACGCACTGTTCATTCTGCGTAGACGAGAATTCATTTGCAACATCTTGCGATCACTGATGGCGATGTGAAAACGAGCGTTTGCATTCGCAGTAAACAGCGCTACCTATTTCGAACTTTTTGCGAACGCGCCAATGCGCATTTTCCTGGATGTCTTCATGTCAAACGAAACCATTGTCACAGCCGCCATGCTGGCCATCGGCGACGAATTGCTCTCCGGCCGGACCAAGGACAAGAATATCGGCCATCTCGCCGACGTACTGCTACTGGCTGGCATCGACCTGAAGGAAGTTCGCATCGTTGCCGACGACGAGGATGCCATCGTGTCAGCTCTGAACGCCTTGCGCAGCCAATATGACTATGTCTTCACCTCAGGCGGCATCGGCCCGACGCATGACGATATTACCGCTGATGCCATTGCCAAGGCTTTCGGCGTGCCCTGCGAGCACGATGCCGAGGCGATGCGGCTGATGGGCGAAATGTATGCCCGGCGTGAGATGGAGTTCACCGAGGCTCGCCAGCGCATGGCTCGCATGCCTTTGGGATCGAAGCATATCGCCAATCCGGTCTCGACGGCCCCCGGCTTCAACATCGGCAACGTCTATGTCATGGCCGGCGTGCCGCAGGTTTTCCAGGCGATGCTCGACAATGTTATCCCGACGCTTAAGACCGGCGCGCGGGTGTTGTCGACCGCCATTTCCTGCCCCTATGGCGAGGGCGAGATCGGCACGCCGCTCGGCCTCATCCAGAAGGCGCATCCCGATACCAGCATCGGCTCCTACCCGCGCTACGTCGGTCAATTCTTCTCGACCGAGATCGTCGTGAGGGGCCGCTCGGCCGAGCTGGTTGAAAATGTCGCGGCGGAAGTGCGCGCAATGATCGAAACCATCCGGCAATCGAAAGCCAAGGAAAATCAGTCGGCTGAAGCGTGACATTCAACGACGGCGTGCATGTTGCGGGGAACCAGGAACGTATTCTGGGCATTATCTTGTAGCGGAATGCTGATATCATGATCCGATCCAACCCTTCCGCGTGGGAGATCTCTTCATGTCCTACAAAACGATAGTGACCGTTCTCGATAATCCCAACAATACGCGGGTCGCTGCCGAGTTTGCGGCGGCGCTCGCCAAGGAGCATGGCGCCCATGTCGTCGGCCTCCATGCGGAAATCGTCTCGACCGTGCCGCTCGTGGCACCGATGGAGATCCCCGATCCCGTCGCAGTTCAGGCATTGCAGGATGTTGCGCACAATCAGGCGGTCGAAATCGAGCGCCTGTTCCGCAGGAAAATGGAGAGCGCGGGTCTCGACTATGATTGGTATAGTTTTGCCAGCACGATCGGTTACGGCACAGAGCCCTTGGTCGAGACCGCCCGCAGCGCAGATCTGCTGGTTGCCGTGCAGCCCGACCCGTCGAAATATGCCGACTCCCAGGTCGATGTCGAAACCTTCCTGTTCGACAGCGGTCGGCCTGTGTTGCTGATCCCCTATATACTGAAGGAGCCGAAGCCTATCCGCCGTGTCCTGATCGCCTGGAACGGCTCCAAGGAAGCGGCGCGCGCCACCTTCGATGCCATGCCCTTCCTCAAGTCAGCCGATTCCGTCGAGATCCTTTCGGTCAGCACGCATGAAAAGGACCCGCATCCGTCCAAGGAAACCGGTGCCCAGATTGCAGCTGCGCTGACGCGCCATGGTGTTCGCGCCAGGTTCGAGATGGCAGCTTGCAGCGGCAAGTCGACGCCATCACAAGTCATCGAAAACCGCCTTGCCGATGACAGTATCGACCTGCTGGTCATGGGCGCCTACACGCACTCCTGGCTATGGCAGATGATCTTCGGCGGCACGACACGCACATTGCTGCAGTCTATGACCGCAATGACGCTGCTGGCGCGCTGATCGACTTAAAGATCGAAACGGGCGGCTGCCGGTCCGGATGTGCACCGGTTCGCTGCACTGCAGCTATTGCCTTTTGCCGGTAAATCCAGCAGAAAGCAGCGACCGATGACAGAACTCCCGCCAGGGAACCGATCACGCGGTCGAAGGAGCATGATCCCGAAAGGCCTGTGGCTTTTCCCGGATGAGATCCTGTTCAAGTAGACAGTCGGCGATCGCGTTCCGGACTTGGATCAAGGTCCGCGCCCTTCGCGGGGTCTGCTCAGGGTCGCCGGTGTTGCCGGTGCGTCATTATTCCATGCCCCGGAGCTTCTGCCATGTCCCTGCCCGATAAAGCCTTTCCCGTATCCTGGGATCAGTTCCATCGAGACGCCCGCGCGCTTGCCTGGCGGCTTGCCGGCCTCAACCGAGACTTCAAGGCGATCGTCTGCATAACGCGCGGCGGCCTCGTGCCCGCAGCCATCATCTCGCGCGAACTCAATATCCGCCTGATCGATACCGTCTGTATCGCCTCCTACCACGACTATTCCAGCCAGGGCGAAATGAACCTGCTCAAGGGCATCGCCCCGGAACTGTCTGCCAATGGCGGCGAAGGCGTGCTCGTTGTCGACGATCTCACCGATACCGGCAAAACGGCTCTCGAAGTCCGCGCCATGCTGCCGAAGGCGCATTTCGCCTGCGTCTACGCCAAGCCGACGGGTGTGCCAACCATCGACACCTTTATCACGGAAGTCAGCCAGGACACCTGGATCTACTTCCCGTGGGACATGGGCTTCACCTATCAAGAGCCGATCGCCAAAGGTCATCGCGGCTGATCCTGAAGGCTCGCGCCGCGAATCAGTTGTGATTCCGTTCGCGTTGCCGGAGCATGGCTCTATAACGTTAATAGACATGGGCGCTGCGGCGCCCACTACATTTAGTGGGCCTCGCACCCGCTGGAATGCACGGGATTCAAGGGTTTCCGCGCGAATCATCATGCGTGACAGCATGATTTTGCCAAGCTGCCAATGGTATTGAGGCCACGGTCACAATTTTGTCGTTTTTGACACCGGCGGTGAAGGCGCATGCTTCATTCGCGGTCGCACGAAGGGCGAGAATCCCTCCTCAACCTCTTGAATCTCTTACCCTACTGGCGTTTCCCCAGTTTCCACAGGCAAGCCCACAAGATATTGTGGTTAGCAATCCATTACAAACCACCCCTTGACGGAATCGGGTCTTTCAAAGTTAATGGACGACGTTGCGGCGGCGACTGAACCAGGCGGGTTTACAAGGGCTGGTTCTCAATTCGAAATCGGATTTGGATTCAAGGCGTTTCACTATTGCTGGTGACCGCCTCGGGGGTTTTTGTGCCGATATCGATGCTGCCGAAAAAACAGATGCGGGGACTGGCGGCAATAAGCTGTTAATACTATATTTAGTGTTTGCAGCCACCATCACCACAAGATACAGGATGGCCATCTCCGGATGACACCTCCTGTCACAGAACGGATTGAAAGCTGGCTGCGCGTTGACATCGCCTTGCCGGAATGAGAGTTTTTGCGCCTTGCTTTCACCTTGGCGCGTACCAACGAATGAGGATTGGGACTATGCGCATCGAACGTCGTTTTACGAAGGCCGGGCAATCACCCTACGCGGATATCGAATTCCGCAAGGCGACCAGCGAGATCAAGAATCCCGATGGTTCGATCGTCTTCCGTCTCGAAAACATCGACGTTCCCGCGCAGTTCTCGCAGGTCGCCGCTGACATTCTGGCGCAGAAGTATTTTCGCAAGGCCGGCGTGCCCGCCAAGTTGAAGAAGGTCGAGGAAAACGACGTTCCTTCCTTCCTGTGGCGTTCCGTGCCCGACGATGCGGCTATGAAAAACCTGCCCAAGGATCAGCAGACCGGCTCTGAAACCGATGCGCGCCAGGTTTTCGATCGCCTGGCCGGCACCTGGACCTACTGGGGCTGGAAGGGCGGCTATTTCTCGTCCGAAGAAGACGCTTCAGCCTTCTGTGACGAACTTGCCTATATGCTCGCCACCCAGCGCGTCGCTCCGAACTCGCCGCAGTGGTTCAACACCGGCATGCATTGGGCCTACGGCATCGACGGCCCCGGCCAGGGCCATTTCTATGTCGATCCCTTCACCGGCAAGCTCACCAAGTCCAAGTCGGCCTATGAGCATCCGCAGCCGCATGCCTGCTTCATCCAGTCGGTCGAGGACGACCTCGTCAATGAAGGCGGCATCATGGACCTCTGGGTTCGCGAAGCTCGCCTGTTCAAATACGGCTCGGGCACGGGCTCCAACTTCTCGATGCTGCGCGGCGAAGGCGAAAAGCTTTCCGGCGGCGGCCGCTCCTCTGGCCTGATGAGCTTCCTGAAGATCGGCGACCGCGCTGCCGGCGCCATCAAGTCGGGCGGCACGACGCGCCGCGCCGCCAAGATGGTCGTCGTCGACATCGACCATCCGGATATCGAGGAATACATCAACTGGAAGGTCAAGGAAGAGCAGAAGGTCGCGGCCCTCGTCACCGGCTCGAAGATCGTCGCCAAGCATCTGAAGGCGATCATGAAGGCGACGGTCAACTGCGAAGGCGACAATGACGATTGCTTCGACCCGGCCAAGAACCCTGCCCTGAAGCGCGAAATCCGCGCTGCCAAGAAGGATCAGGTTCCGGAAAACTACGTCCAGCGCGTCATTCAGTTCGCCCGCCAGGGCTACAAGGATCTAGAGTTCAAGACCTACGACACGGACTGGGATTCGGAAGCCTATCTCACCGTATCGGGCCAGAACTCCAACAACTCGGTCTCCATCAAGGACGACTTCCTGCGCGCCGTCGAGGCCGATGGCGACTGGAACCTGACTGCCCGCAAGGACGGCAAGGTCATCAAGACGCTGAAGGCCCGTGACCTTTGGGAATCCATCTCCTATGCCGCATGGGCATCGGCCGATCCGGGCCTGCACTTCAACACGACGATGAACGACTGGCACACCAGCCCGGCTGCCGGCCCGATCCGCGCATCCAACCCGTGCTCGGAATACATGTTCCTCGACGACACGGCCTGCAACCTCGCTTCGCTGAACCTGATGACCTTCAAGGATGCAGCGACGAAGCGCATCAACATCGCCGACTACGAGCACGCCGTGCGCCTCTGGACCGTGGTTCTCGAAGTCTCCGTGATGATGGCGCAGTTCCCCTCGCGCCGCATCGCCGAGCTTTCCTACGAATACCGCACGCTCGGCCTCGGCTACGCCAATATCGGCGGCCTGCTGATGTCGTCGGGCATTCCCTATGACAGCGACGAAGCTCGCGCCATCGCCGGCTCGCTGACCGCTATCATGACCGGCGTCGCCTATGCGACTTCGGCCGAGATGGCATCCGAACTCGGAACCTTCCCGATGTTCAAGCCGAACCGCGAGAATATGCTGCGCGTCATCCGCAACCACCGCCGCGCCGCTTATGGCGAGACCTCCGGCTATGAAGGCTTGTCGGTCAATCCGGTGGCGCTGATCCACTCCGAAAACCCGGATCAGGATCTCGTTGCTCATGCCAAGGCTGCCTGGGACAAGGCGCTGGAGCTCGGCGAAAAGCACGGCTACCGCAATGCCCAGGCCACTGTTATCGCACCGACCGGCACGATCGGCCTCGTCATGGATTGCGACACGACCGGCATCGAACCGGACTTCGCTCTGGTGAAGTTCAAGAAGCTCGCTGGCGGCGGCTACTTCAAGATCATCAACCGCGCCGTTCCGGAAGCGTTGCGCACGCTCGGCTATTCCGAAAGCCAGATTGCCGAGATCGAGGCTTACGCCGTCGGCCATGGCAACCTGAACCAAGCTCCTGCCATCAACCCGTCGACGCTGAAGGCCAAGGGCTTTACTGCCGAGAAGGTCGATGCCGTCAACGCCGCTCTGAAGAGCGCCTTCGACATCAAGTTCGTCTTCAACCAGTGGACGCTCGGCGCCGACTTCCTGAAGGGCACGCTGAAGGTTTCCGACGAGCAGCTCGCCGATATGAGCTTCAACCTGCTCGACCATCTCGGCTTCTCCAAGAAGGACATCGAAGCCGCCAACATTCATGTCTGCGGTGCGATGACGCTGGAAGGCGCTCCCTTCCTGAGACAAGAGCATCTCGCCGTCTTCGATTGCGCCAACCCCTGCGGCAAGATCGGCAAGCGCTACCTTTCGGTCGAAAGCCACATCCGCATGATGGCCGCTGCCCAGCCCTTCATCTCGGGCGCCATCTCCAAGACGATCAACATGGCGAACGAGGCAACCGTCGAGGACTGCAAGAACGCCTACATGCTCTCCTGGAAGCTTGGCCTCAAGGCCAACGCGCTCTACCGCGACGGCTCCAAGCTCAGCCAGCCGCTGAACGCCTCGCTGATCGAGGACGACAGCGACGAGGATGCGCTGGAGGAATTCCTGCAGGCTCCGGCAGCCGCACAGGCCGTCACCATCACTGAGAAGATCGTCGAGCGCGTGATCGAAAAGGTTATCCGCACGCAGGAGAAACTGCCGGGCCGCCGCAAGGGCTACACCCAGAAGGCCAAGATCGGCGGGCACACCATCTTCCTGCGCACCGGCGAATATGACGACGGCCGCCTCGGCGAAATCTTCCTTGATATGAATAAGGAAGGCTCGGCTCTGCGCGCCTTCATCAACAACTTCGCGATCTCCGTCTCGCTCGGCCTGCAATATGGCGTGCCGCTCGAGGAATATGTCGACGCCTTCACCTTCACCAAGTTCGAGCCGGCCGGCATCGTCACCGGCAACGACGCGATCAAGAACGCAACATCGATCCTCGATTACGTGTTCCGCGAACTGGCTATCTCCTATCTCGGCCGTCACGATCTTGCCCATGTCGACACCTCGGACTTCAGCAACACGGCGCTCGGCCGCGGTGTTTCCGAAGGCAAGGCCGATGTCGTCTCCAAGGGCCTGACCCGCGGCTACAAGCCGACGCTGGTTCCGACATCCGGCGAGCGCCCGGCCGCCGACGTCAAGGGTTCGGCAACGGCCGCCCCGGCACGCGCTGCATCGCTTGCAACCGTCACCGCCTTTGCCGGCAACACGGTCCGCAAGCTGGAGCCGACGAGTGCCGTCTCGACCTCCGAAGTCGTCGCCTTCAAGCGCGATTATGAAGAGCGCGCCAAGGAACTGGCCGAAGAGATCGCCGAAGAACTGGCGGACGAAACCGCCACCGGCCTCTTCACCGACAAAGCCGCAAGCGACGCGGTAACGGCCAAAACGGAAGCCAAGAAGCTGGAATCCGAACGCCGTGCCCGCTCGATCATGCAGGGCTACACCGGCAACATGTGCACCGAGTGCCAGAACTTCACGATGGTGCGCAATGGCACCTGCGAGAAGTGCGACACTTGCGGCGCAACGAGCGGCTGCTCTTGAGCACAAAACAATCACATGTGTCGATCCAATCAAGGTATTGCGCAAAACCAATCGCTTCTGCGCAAAATGAGAGGTGTGGCGTCCAAGCCAACTGAGAAACTGATCGAGGTAGTGGCCAAACTCCCCTAAAACTGGCCAACGATTATTTCGAAGCTCGGCAATTGATTTCCAGGCGGCTCTGCCGCCTGGAAATGCCCACTAGAACAAAGAGTGAAACAAACGGGATAGCTGCAATTAGTTTCAAACCTCCACCGATCAAAACGCAAGCCAGTCTCCATGAAAAATGTAGTCGAAAAGTCGCATGTTAAGCCATACCGCGTTCTCTGCATCGATGGCGGCGGCATGCGCGGCATCTACACCGCCGCTTTACTGGACAAGCTCGCTGGGTACTATTCCCGGCTCCGGAACGCAGAAGCTCTGGACATCGGCAAAGGCTTCGACCTCATCGCCGGGACCAGCACAGGGGCGATCCTCGGATGCGCCGCCGCCATCGGACGTCCGATGTCCTCCATCGTTGCGATGTATGAAGAACATGCTGCTGCAATCTTCCCCCATCGCATCAAGGACGGCGTCTTAAGTCCACTCTGGCGGGCTGTGACACAAGGTGGGCGAATTGTGCGCGCTGGCGACGCAGCGTTACAGTCAGCTTTGCGAAGTGAATTGCAAGACATCACTATGAAGCAAGTTCTCGACAAACGCGGTATCGGCCTTTCGATCCCAGCCGTGTCAATGGAGAAGCACCGCTCATGGGTCTTCAAGAAAACGCCAAAGAGCGGTGTGCGTGACGATAACTATCGCCTAGCCGATGTCTGCTTGGCATCAAGCGCAGCACCGATTTATCGCTCCCTGGCCGCAATACGCGATCCGGATAACAATTCCAACAACTTCCGCATATTTGCGGACGGTGGCCTGTGGGCGAACAACCCAGTCCTCGTCGCTATGATCGACGCGCTATCCTGCGCCGCGCCGGACCAGCCGATTGAGATTTTCTCCATAGGAAACGTCTCGCGACCCGCTGGATCACAGATACAGCCAAAGAAGGTTCATCGTTCGATGCTCTCGTGGAAGCTCGGTGCCGAAATCGGACCGCTGGCCATAGACGTACAGGAGTTCGCCTACGACCAAATGGCACGTTTCTTCGCGGGACACATCTCCAAGCTCGGCCGCCCCATCACGCATGTACGTATTCCGCAGCAGGAAGCCGCAGCGACGATGCTCCAATATCTCAGCTTGGATGAATCTCGACCCAAGGCGCTGAAGGCATTGATCGCACATGGATATGATGATGCCGATATGGTGAAGAGCCTTTGTGACCGGCCCGATCACCCGGAAGGCCAGATGATCCATACACTTTTCAACGAAGTCCCGCCTATGCCGAAAGCGGGTATTCCCATAGAGGTATTTCAATGAAGAACTGCCATCTACAGGTGCTGAAGTACCAGCGTAGTGAGGTTAAGCTTTCCGACGACGATCGTCAGGACATCAAGGACAAGGCCGACACCAACCGCAAGCGCCTGAGGGACGGCTTGGCTACGAACGGGGACCCCAAGCCGATTGGCATGCATACCCAGGGCTCGTATTCGATGAAGACGATGATCCAGGAGGACGACGGCGACTACGACATCGATGATGGTGTGTACTTCGAAAAAGACGACCTTGTCGGGCCTCAGGGCGGCGAGATGTCAGCGCTTGCGGTCCGCAAGATGGTCTGCAACGCTGTCCAGGACAATCGGTTCAAAAAGGCTCCGGAGGTCCGAAAGAACTGCGTGCGCGTATACTACGACGACGGCTATCACGTCGACGTGCCGTCCTACCGCAAGATCAAGGTGAAGGACCCGATCTCGGGGGAACTAAAGCCAGCCTGGGAACTTGCAGGTGCCGATTGGAAGCGCTCCGACGCCCGCGCGGTCACTAACTGGTTCAAGAATGCCAACGAGACGAAATGCTCGGACGCCAGCAAAGATGGCAACAGTGGGCAGTTCGTCCGCCTCACCCGCCTGATGAAGAAGTTCGCCAAGAGCCGGGCGTCATGGAAATCGCAGACAATCTCGGGCTTCGCGATCTCACGCCTCATCGACTACTGCTATCTGGAGGACAAGCTGCGCGACGACCAGGCGTTCCGTCGGCTGATGAAGGAAATCCATACTCGGCTTGGCTATGACGACGCCATCGAACATCCCACACTGAGTGGCGAGAACATAGTTGATTCCGGCAATGCTAAGGTCGCCTTCTTCCGCGACTGCCTCGAAGAGAATCTGAAACATCTGGATATCCTCGATGATCCCGACTGCACGCATGACCAAGCGATGAAGGCCTGGGACAAGGTCTTCAACACTGATTGGTTCCGAGGTCAGCCTGATCCGGACGCGGAAAAGAAGATCGACAAGCTGACGAGCGGCCCGTTTATCAAGCAGGGAGAAACGCGCTACGCAGCCGGGGGGCGGTTCGCATAGGTCTGTCACATGGCATATTCCGACGTTGAAATCGACATGTGGTTCGAGGGCTTCGAAGAGGCCTTCGAGGGGAAGCTGACCGACGACCATCAGCTCATCCGCCATTATGGAGGACAGGGTTGGCGTGTGAAGACCATGGGCGTGGGTCTCGTCGTGCTGGCGGACCGCAACTTTCCGTATTCGAAGCCGAAGGCCTTCCTCGAGAACTATGACAGGTCGCGACCCAGGCCGCACATTGAACCTATTCCCTTTCTCGGCGGTACGGCGAAAATCTGTCTGCGGACCCCAGCGGTTCCGGAGCAGCCGTTGCTGGCGGTACAGTCTGCGGTCCACGACGCCCGCCAGCTCTTGAAGGCAAACGAGGACGGCGAGGAGGACGAGGATTTTGAGAAAGATTTCCCCGCCTACTGGATGCACTACCTGCCCAAGGGCGCCCGCAGGGCCCGTCTTTCGGGGCTCTCGGGAACGCGTGCAGAAATCGGCGCGTTCCACTATGAAGGTGGCAGCTACTTCTGCTTTCCCGATAAGGCTCATCTTCAGCGCTGGGCGAAGCATGTGGCGGCAGCCTTCATCAAGCGACCACGGCAGTTTCCCATCGTTGAGCTGAAGCGGCTTCCACGTCCCGACCGCTTTCCCTCGGACGCCGATACACTACTTAAGCTGCTGCGGCGTTATTCAGCCGATGGCCTCAAGGCGGTTGCGGATCACCTGCGCTCCTCCCCTGTCCGCTTGCCCGTCCTTTTGACGGGCCGGACGTCGGAAGACCGCACCTTCGAGGTGGCTGTGGAACTTGTCGTGCGGGCAGATGCAAAGGGCCAACGGTCGGTGAAGGCCCGCCAGCAGAGGAAGCTCGCCGACGAAGACGTCGTCCAGCTATACGACGTGTTTCCGTTGAATACGAAAAGTATCGACGCCGCTCTAACGCGCCTGCCAGACAGAGACATGGCTTCCCTTACCAAGAAGGTCGTGATTGTCGGTTGCGGTGCTCTAGGGTCGTCGATCGCGGTCACGCTCGCAAAGTCGGGCGTCTCCCGCTTAATCCTGATAGATCCTGAAACACTCGACTGGGAAAACGTGCGGCGTCATGAACTCGGGGCAGAATGGATAGGCAGGAGTAAGGCGATAGGCCTAAAGCACAAGATCGAGCGCTCAATTCCGGATATCATCGAGGTCGTCGCCTACGACGGATTAGTTGAGGATGCAGTTGCGAACGTGCCTGACCTTCTTGCAGACGCCGATCTCGTCGTCGTTGCGACCGGCGACTGGGGAAGCGACGTGTTCGTCAGCCAGGCTGCGCGGAACCGCACCCCCTTGATTCCGGCAATCTTCACGTGGACGGAAGCCTATGCGCTCGCGACTCACGCGATTCTTCTATCAAGTGCTGCGGGATATCTCGCGGATGGCTTCGACATGACTGGGAACTTCAAGGGACAGACCTCACATGCTGATCGTAAGCCGCCGCCGGAATGCGGGAACCTGACATCGCCCTTTGGTGCGGTTGAAGTCGCCCAGTCGCAGAGCCTCGCCGCAAAGCTTGCACTGGAATTCCTCTCCGGTCGCCACTCGGACGCCGATATATGGCGCACGTGGACTGCGGAGCATTCGGCCCTACCCGGCGCCGGTGGCAGATGGTCGGGCTACTGGCTGAAGAATCGAGGCGAGCCACCGGCCCTAGGTGGGATCTCCGAAGCTGCTTGGAAATTCTGATGAGGCCGCTGGTCTATATCTTCGACGGTCTTGAGGTCGAACTGACACCCCATGCCTTGTCGATGATGATTTCCCATCGTCAGACCGGATTCTTCTCCAAGGAATCAGGTGGACAGATGTTCGCTACGCTGTCGGCAGACCGCTGGCGGATCGAAGCAGTGACAGGCCCCAGAGTCGGTGACCGTCGTGGCTATAACTACTTCCGGCCCGACCGGAAGGCAGAGCAGGAAGAAATCTACAGGTTCTACGACAAGGGGCTGGAATTCGTTGGCGACTGGCACACGCATCCGGAGAACACGCCGCGCCCCTCCGGTAACGACGTCACTAGCATAAGGAACGTTGTTCGGGAATCCCTACATAATCTTCCAGGGATATTGATGTGCATCGTCGGGCGGAAGAGTCCGCCCGACGGTCTATGGCTCTCGCTCCACCGACGCGACGGCGCGATGGTCGAACCGCTGGATACGAACGGCAAACCCGCCAACGCCAGCCGCCGGAGGAAGGTCGTCTGGATCTGACGACGAGTGCCAACAGCTGTTGCCGGAGACGCATCACAGCGGGCTCTGGCTGATAGCCGTATTTTTTCTTGGGTGGCATTTGGCATCTGGTCGTTGCAATTCAACTTGCAAGTGTATTTTCTTTTGCTTCCAAATTGTATTCGTAGAAGGAGGAGCAAATCCTTGTCGGATGTATTCAACATTGATCTTGTGCGAGCAGTCAGCGACTGGCAGCGCGGATCATCAGAAATGGCGAAGATCGCGCGTGGGCTAGCTTTGAAGGACGTTATGAGCAAGCTGCCGGAATACTTCCGTCAATGCGATGAGCTTTGTTTCAGACAGGAATGCCACCAAAAGGATAGAACCTTTCAGGTGCTGATCGATGACAAGCTACCTGAGACGATCGCTTCTTGGACAACGAGCCTCGACGTCGCCAAGAACTTCAAAGGCGGTGTCGTCTGGGGCGACGAGGACCGCTCCATTATCCTCGCCATAAAGCCGCCTTCGGGCTCTGTGGTAGCAAATCTTGACCGCCTGTACGGCACCCCTGAGTTTCAGAGGGCGGTCGCAACGCATGGACCGAAGGTCGATTTTTTCCATAACGGCGCTGGCAAATATGGAAACACGCAGAAAGAAATTGTCCTGGAACTTGGATCGCTGCGTTCCACCAGTATCTATAGCTACGGTGGCTACTCCAGCGCAGCCAATAATTTAATGGTCGCATTTCGCGACCTATACGAACGAGACCCCTACGAACAAGAACTTGCTCAGGTCGTCCAACAAGCAAACCAGCCTTGGTGGCTGAGTGAAGCTGGCACGAAAAGCGTAATAAAGCGCACGCTTCCGCAATTCATTTCTCGCGTCGCGAGCCGTGAGACAGGCAAATAACACGTACCCGATTAAGGGCTCGTATCGGGGTGCCAGCGCAGCAATCGCAATGGTACGGCTTAAACAGGTCTTGCGCCGACAGACTCTGGGACTCACGATAGGTTGCAGATCCGCCTGACATCCACACACGGAAGACAGTCATACGGACACGTAGCCGACAAATGAACACTGAGGCATATCACATGAACGCGTTATCGCCAGGGCACACGTTTAATCCCCAACCATCCGTATCAGACGAGATCAATTTCACCCCAGTCGAATCAACGCTGGACGAATGGTGCTCACCAACCAGCAAACAATTGCTGCCACTCAAACCGGGTGACGATCTGTATCCCTGGGACGTGCGGATGGTGGATGGCGAGCAAGTTGTCACCATCAAAGAGTGTTGGCCGATCGAAAAAGAGGTAGCCTTACGCCTGAGGACGATTGAATATCTATTGCAGTTCCCGAGCTATCACCGCAACGCGGGGGTGGTCGCAATGATTGACGAAGATATTGCGTTTTTTTACGAGAATGCCACAAGTGAACAGCTCCAACGGTTCAATGGATTTGTTCGCTTGCGGCGCACATGGGAAGTGTGAAAATCACACCCACTATCGGCTATAGCCACGTCCGGGCCTTGGCGCTCTCGCGATAACTAGGGCACCTTCGAAATCAATGGAGGCGCCGATTGGGTTATGATCCTCATCGTACACGAGGTGCCACCCGTTATGTAGCGCAATACTGCACCCGTTCTCGACCTTCTTAATTGAGAGAGTATGGAGCGGCGGATATGTGTCAGGATTGTTAGGATCAAACCCATCGTTTCCGGCCATCGACACTGACTGGACGATCGAATGAGCTTGATAGGTGTTCGATTTGCGCAGCGGTGTACTGTTATCGCTCTTCCAAAAACCAGGCTTCGGAACGAGATTGCTTATGGGCGATCCGGAAGTGCCGTCACCGCCTTCTTCGTCATCATCGTTGTTGTCAGGATTCTTGTTCGTCATCTACGCCTCTCCTTTTCCTGGAAAGGAGGCTTACCGTCATCAAGTGGAGGCAACGTAAAGATGTATCCTTTACGCAATCCTACGGAGCATTTTCATTGAGCGCAGAGATCGAAACCGCCAGCGAACGTGGAGGTGCGGCGGCAACCACTTGATCCCAGTCCCCCGGCATGTAGGCCAGCCACGTCGAGATAAGGAGGCAACTCGGTGATGTTGCTGGCACGGGTGTGACTTGGGCCTAGCGATCCAGCGATTTGCGACAAATTGGTAGCAGGCGCAACAGGTCGATCAGCTATTATAGTTCCTCTTTCGAAACTCCAACGCCGACATTCTCCGGTCTTCGGTGACGATCACCTGATCATCAGAGATACAGTCTGGCAAAGAGGTGACGGCGGCCCTTGCAAGATTGATCTTGCCGTCAACGGTCATGGCGGCCGGTAGCTTGGATACCAAAGACCCGACGAAAAGATTGCCGTCGACGCGCAAGCCGTCCGAGAGCTGCGTGACCTGGGTGCCGCGAAGGTCGAGGTTTCCTCGAATTCGCGTATTCGGTGGCAAGGCAGCCAAAGGTGCATCACCGATGATAAGACCGCCTACATCCAGCCCCTCGCCGATTTCCGCAATTAGACTGGAGCCGATGAGCAAACAACCGCTCACGTACAGTCTCGATGGCAGGCTCCGCAGAGCGGTGTGACCAAGGTTCAATCTGCCCGGAACGCGGAGGTCTGGTGGAAGCTCGCTGAGCTTGTGCCAGACGCCCTCTTCGTCAAGCACGCGTCCTAGTTCGAACGCAGCCAAGCCTAGTTTGTAGCCCTCGCGCGAAAAGAAGGGAGCGAGAATGTTGAAATATCGATCGATGGGCTGCCGATTTCCTTTTCCTTCCATGTTGATAATGTATCGCCGGTTCACCACTGACATGGTGACATGCGGCCTTCCGAAACGGTCGCGCAGGGACAGGAAGGCGCTGCCTGGGCTCTGCAGACAGTAATCGTATCGCCCCCAGCCCAGGCAGTGGTCCATCCGTTGGCCTTCCCAATCCAAGGCTTCCGGTGTGGACAGCCTCACGATAGTATAGCCGTCGTCGAGTACCGCGATGCATTGTTCGCCCGGACACGTGGCCTGGGGTCCAAATTTTCTTCCTGATTGCCGCTCCGCCTTCGCAACTTCGACAAGCAACTGTTCAATCGAGGCGCATTTCATGATCTTCTTGGGCTTGCCTGCGTCGTCAACGTTCTGCAGCCAGTGGGCATCATGCATTACAGCGTCATGTAGCCACTCAACCACGCGTTCGATATCCTGATCGAGAAGACGTCTGGTCCTGCGGCGCAAAATGCCTCTGACGATGACAGGCTTGACACAGTTGCGCATCAGCCCAAACACCCGGTGGTGGCGATCCCAGTAAAGTTGGAGCCGGTTTTGCACACGAATGGTCAATCGCTCGCGAACTTGTTCTCGCGTTGGCATAGTTCACCCGCTGATGTTAATTAAGCTAAGCTGCCAAGTCGGCGACAGATTCCGTTAGCGGCCGCAGCCGCCGCGCAACCGCTATTCAGCGGCTATGCTGGAGCTGATCTCAGGCTTCGAGGAGACCGTGCCGGTACGAAACGATACTGCATATGCGTCAACCAATTCGCCGACCTGCAGTGCGTCCAGCTTACTCATTTCCGCCAGGGCATCACACATCGCGTCAAACAGCGCACGTTCCTCGACAATGATGGCTTTGGCGCGCTGAAGCTCTTTCTGCAGACCAGCTTCGACCGCCTCTGCCAGTCGAGGATCGAAGCGTCGCAGTCGATCCGCCTCGTTGGCATCGCTTGCCGCCGAGAATACCAGCCGGTGCCCCATCCCTCCGGCCGCCTCCATATCGGTGAGAAGATCGGAGGCTTTCTGCAAATCAGAGCCTACGATCATGCCACCGCCTGCGCTGTGACTGCCGAAAACCACGATCTCCGCTGCAATTCCACCGAGAGTCATCGCCACCTGCCGTTCAAAGAAATCGCGATCTCGCCGCTCCAGGACAGAATGCGTGAAATGCGCGCCTCCCAGCTCATGCACTTTGGCAGAAGGATTCAGCCAATCCGCGATCTCGACCTCGACAAACTTACCGACGCCGAGCGCAAGGCCAACGAGGGTGTGGCCGATTTCATGGATACTCGTGAACCGGCGATGTTCTCGTGAAATGATCATTCGCGGCGGTAGGTGCAACATGACGTCATCAATCGAAACCGCGCGGCAGTCACGTCTGGCAGATCGACGGGCGTCTCTTGCCAATTGTTCCAGGTGCGCGCCCGTCATTCCGCGTAAGCGATCCGAAGCAGGAGCCAGGTCGTCTTGGGACAGTGTATAGTCCAGGTATTGCTCCAAGATGCGCAGTCTATCGGTTGGACTCGGCAACGGAATTTGAATGAAGCGATCTAAGCGGCCAGGGCGCCGGAGAGCGGGATCGATCCGGCTTGCGTTATTGCAAGCGCCGACCACGATAAGGCCCTCATTAGCCTCTGACCCATCGATCTCTTCCAATAGTGCGTTCACGACCTGAATGCTGTAGTCGCGATTATCATCATCAAGCTTTTGTCGATCGCCAAAGGAGTCAATTTCATCGATGAAGAGGATCGCGGGTGACCGGCTTTTTGCGTGTTGAAAATCGCGATGCATCGCCTTCAGAAGATCATCCAGATGCCCCTTCCGTTGCCACGTGTTCAAGGACGCCGTGACGAGATGAGCGTTTGTCGTCTTTGCAAGAGCACGAGCGAAGGTGGTCTTGCCTACTCCTGGCTCACCCTGAAGCAGGACGCCCTTGTCGACGTCGGCCCAGGCAATTCTTCCGGCCTGCCAATCGTCCAAGTCCTTCGCGAGCTGCAGTCCCCACGTCGCCGCTTCGGCGTATCCCGCCAAGTCTTCTAAGCCCTTCTGCTTCGGCGCGGATTTCCCCCGCACGGAGGCTGGCTCTGCGGCGGGAAGTGACCTCAATCGCCTTAAGCTTTCTTTGAAGGATCGTCCTCGCGCAATCGCTTTCCACATCAGGTCGGGGGCGATTTTAAGCGCCTCAGCAATCTGTTCATCTGTCGCAATTAGATCGTAAGCGTTTAGGAGTGCGCATCGCACCTGTCTGACGGTCACGTTCTCGATGTCGCCGATAAAATTCGCTGCCAGTTGCCAGTCAGGAGGGATTTCGAAGTCCCGAGCGACCACAACCAGGGAATGCTTGAATGAGTATACGTGGTCCCTCTCCGACACTTTTTGAAATGGCGAAGCGTCATCGATGACAATCAGGCATTGCTCCTTTTCGTTGTAAGCCGGTTTCTTACCCGCAAAGAGCACAGCCTCCGCCGCTTCGCGGTATAGCTCAGCAATTTGTCCGTCCGGGACCCTGAGGATTGTGATCCCGCAAAGCCAAGGGTTCGTCTTGCGCTGCGGTCTCAGGGCTTTCTGGATCGCGCAATAATGGGCGAAGGTCTCAGCGGACTTTGTAGCCGCGCGAAAACTATCCTGCTTACGAGTCATCACGAACCTACCTTTCATCGGTGGCTGCACCAGGGTTTCAATTTTTGGATATGAAGATCAGCGGCGTCGGATGCGGCTGTCCGGTCCGAGCGGAAGCTCGTCTATGTCGTCGAAGACAATGAAGCGATGGAGGAAGAGGCTCGCAACCAGCGGCACCGCCCTTCCCGTCATGTTGATTGACTGGCAATCCGCCAGGCTCAGGCTTCCTTGCTCGTCGAGAGCGGACAGCAGACGAACTCGATCAGAAAGCGACACGGTGACCCTGGCGTATCGCAAGAGATCTTTGGCGTTTTGCAAACGGACCGGCGGGATCGCGGACCGATCTACGTGGCGATAACCATGCCGAAGATCGTGGATCCGCTGCGGCAACCAGGAAGGCACTCGCTGCGTGTGGTTCTCGATCGTAACGATCTCGATGGAGTTGCCGTACATGACCTGAAAGTCGGCGGTGAATTGCTCGCCTTCCGCGTTGCCGAAAATCGGACCACAAGTCCAGCTTTGGAGCTGGTCGTCTAGGTCAAGCAGAGACGCGTAATCACGGGCCAGCTCACTTTTGAACGCGAGCGGACCGGCTGATCGGACGGTGTTCAAACCCGATGGAAGAGAAGCGCGGCTTTCCGCGCGATGGGACAGCAGTTCGCCCATTTTTGCCACTCCGATACAATAAACGAGAAAGCATGACCACGCTGAGGTGGATCATATGGCTTCGCGAGTACGTATGAGGCGGCCAAGGTTTGTCATGGACGGAACAAATACAGAACGAACCCCCTTATTGTCAAGTGGCTTTTGAGTTAGGGCTGCCGGTTTGCCCGTCTGTTAGGATGGCCCTGGATCAGAGCGAGGAACTTCTCGCCCCTCGATTTGCGTCCCATCGATAACAGCTATAAATTGTACTGATCCGAGACTCGACTTCCTTCACACCCAGCCGAGAAGAAGCATGCCCGTATCAAGTGCCCCGGAGCCCTTTCCTGAAATCGGAACGGTCGAAAACCCCGCGACCTTCTATGACGGCAATAATGCGTTCTTGTGCTACGAAGCATCAGTGCGTGCGGGAGGCGGCAATGTCGTTCTCAAGTTCGGGCGAGCGATCGATTTCCGAATAGCCCCTATCAATATTGAGGGGCTGGGGGAGTGCAGATACCCGGTCAGTCCGTGGGCCTTCAATGAGGTGATTGGCGGCGAGGAAACGGGCAAATGGCGCTCTCTCAAACCACGGCTTTGGCTTATCTCTTTCAACGACATCATGGTTGACGTTCTCTTCGAGACAGTTGCGATGATTTATCATGATGCAGCGCAAGCACCGCCAAGCAAAACGCTGATAAAGGCGTTAAAGGAGCTGAAGCCTCGCGGCATCTAATCATAAGCGGTGTAATGGGCGTTTTCGGCAACAGCCAACAACGCATCGCGCAAGCCAGCAGACGTCAGAGCCTTCACGTGTTCTCTACTATATATGAGTGCGCTGCCGTCAATTTCGAATGCTCTGTTCGCGCCAACGCGTTGCCGCAGTTCCAGCCCGCTCAACTTCGTACCAGTTGCGGGAGTAGAGAAGCAGAGGCCGACAATTCCGGCCTGTATAGCTTTTCGAATTGGGTCGCTCACGGTGTTTGCCCGTTGCTCGGCGCGTGCGATGTCACTGTAGCCTGCAAAAGGTGCGAAGCTGCTATTGAATTTTGTCTTGATTGGGCCACTCCTTCCACCTGGCGGTTAAGTTTCTCTCCAAACTCACCCTGCTACTCACAAGTTGGGTTCTCCGGCCAATTCGGCGCGGATCAGTCCGTTACCAATCATTCCTTTTAAGGAATCGCGCATAGTCGGATTGCAATGGCTTCGCTCTGTTGTCCGTTTCTGGATAAAGACCATGCGACGTCGATATGTTTCCGTTCGACGTTTGCGCCACTTCCTGCTTCTTGGTCCAGGGGAGCAATTTATCGATCCCCGTTGAAACGGGTTCGTTTGTCAGCTTCACCGAAACGCTCGTCAGACGCACGTTTTCCCCGACCAGAGTTTGAAGATTGTCCTGGTTCGCTATGACTGCGCTGCCGGGATTCGTCAGATCGTCGAGGTAGATGATTGTGGGAATATATTCAGGCGGCACGCTCACGGGGGTGTGGGGAAGTTCGCTTATCTTCTTATAAGGCGGAAGCGCCCTAAATGCTTGGAATGGCATGTTTCCGGCTCTGAACGAGTGATCGTCCACGCCGAGGAGAACAAACACATATTTTCCGTTGGAAAGCTTGACGGGAATTGCCTGTCCTTGAACTACAATGGTGTACCCGCACATCCCAACGCAGGGGATGTTTCGGCGCACCGTAATGTGAACGACATTGGAACCGACGATTGGGGTCCCATTCTCGTCGAAAGTAGCCTCGACGCGATAGCTGAATTCATCTTCCCAGGACGCGAATCTTTGCCAGACTGCGAGGCCCGCGATCACAGCAATGATCAAGCCCACAAAAATAAGTAATTTTGACAGCCATTTCACGCGCCAACGCCCTTTCAACCGAACCCGTCTTCGAATCATTGCAACGAAACGAGTGTAGCTGACAGCAGACCCGTTTCCCGACCTCGATCACTCAGCTTTAAGGAAAAGATTAACAATGCTGAGATCATTATCCGGCTGTCAGGCTCCGAGAGGTAGGCCTCCTCCTCGCCTATCTGACTTTATCCATGAGGAGAGATTGCGCTGACTTCCGGGTATGTATAAGGCTTGGCCATGACAAAGCAGCAGTTTCGCTTTCACCCACGCTGGAAAGAAGAATTGGTGGTTTCTGGAAGCGGCGGCTCCTTCGTCCTCGAACTCACGATCGGCGTGTTGTCTGCATATCTTCCTACCGAAGCCGAATGGGAACGACGTGGGCCAGAATGGGCGCGATTCCTTTGGCCGACGTTAAAGCGGGAGCTGGAAGATTGGTGCGGCGAGCACAATGCCCGGTTTTATATCGATCCTTCGGCGGAAGTCTTCCCGATTTGATTGCAATGGCTACTCACGCGCGGATCGGAATGTGATCCAGGCTCTTTCATGAGCCGATTTAACCGATCCGACTTCGGACGGGGCGTGATCGAGCCGCCACCGCCTAACAATCAGCCAGACGTTCTGCATGCCGCCGATCGTCGAGTGGAGTACTGCATCGGCGATCTTGTGCCAGTCGCGACCGCCCATGCCAGGAATTCTGAGAGTTTCCGCAACGCTTAGGTGGACCATATCACCCGGCGTCTCGTAACCAAGCTGGCGCAGTTCAGCTAGGAGCCAAGGCCTCAGTTTCATATCAGCAAGCTTTCTATCCATGCGCGAGATGAGATCACCGGCAGCGAGACATTTCAACTGTCGAATCTTGCAGTGGGGGAAATAGGACTTCAGAGCCTCCTCTCTCGCCGCCAACCCTTTGGCTTGACTCTCCTCCAAAATGAGAACATTTATAGAACAAATTTAGGAAGACGCGATGAGCACCGCCGAGAAATTCATCATCCTCCCATACCGTATGAATCGCGGGAATCTTGTGCCTGCCGAGATGCGCCAAGCGTCTAACGCCGTAAGCGCTGAGAAGATTGCTTCGGCCATGTCTGACCGATTTGTCGGTGTCGCAGCCTATGCGGTCATGGTAGATGACGAAACCGGCGACATGACATCCCCTCGCCTGCTGGTGAAGCATGGCGAAATAGCTGACCTGAACGCGGCCTAACAGCAACCGAAAACTCGAAGGATGGAACCCGCTGGCAAACGGCGGGAACGGGAACATGCACCATGCAAACGACCGGCTACACAATCACGCCCCACGATGCGGAGGTCTTTCGGGATCTCGTCGCTTTCCTGGGCGAAGATGTTTTTGATCAACGTCAGAAAGATGGCGCTATTGCCAAATCGGACGCGTTCCAGCGTCGCATCAGTGAAGCCCGCACCGTGCTTAGGGTTATCGGTGCTTACAACGAAGCAAACTTGAACGGGAAAACCCTCCGTTAACCACGGCATCCCTACCCTGTCTCGGTGATTCCAGAGTGGCCACTTGGTTCCTGGGGTCGGTTGCGTTCACCTTTGAAGGATTCCCTGATGGCTGACGATACCGCAAAAATCGCACGCTCTGCAGACGAGATGACGCTCGCAGATCACTTCTGCGAATTTCCAGGATGTGTAAAATGGGGCGGGCTCGGATACGACGTGGGGCACGGCGAAGCTCAATGGTTTTGTTTCGAGCACAAATGGGATGACTATCGATTGGGGAGCGCACGGCGTTCTTTCTTCGACGATGAGGCATCGGGGATTGAGGCGATCATGGTCGAGCCCCGCAATGTTGTTTTTGGATGACCTCGGCTTAGTCATCTGAGTTGTAATCATCGCGGTCCTCCTATCGGAGCCGCCAATTCAGAATAGAGTCTCAACGATAATGTGCTGATCAGCTCACATTTATTGCGCCACGGACACGCGTCGGTGGCACCTCTCGATAGTTGGCCGCTACTTCTTCATGTAGCCTGATAACGTCATCGACCACAATGTCAGCGAGCCGACAATGGGTTTTGACCTCAAAGATAAATGGTTCTTGGTCACCAGTCGCAGCTGGATAGTATCGTTCGTAGATGACTTCGGCATAAGGTTCGCCGGTTTGAGAGCGCAAGCCAAGCGATAAGCGCGAGCGACCCTCCAGGATATCTGAAGAGCTGCTTTTGAATTCTCCGATCCAAAACTCACCGCCGGATGCACGCGCTTCCGGTAGCAAGAGGTCGCAGGCGTCCCCCACGGTCATCCCTTGCCAAGGCTTGGCACTGCGGGCCTGCGCGTGCACGCGATCTGCATCTTGTAAACCTATACGTATGACATCGGTCTCAAAATTGCGTTCCGCGCGGATTTCCAATGGAGCGGTGCCGAAACGCAGAAGTCCTTTATGATTTTTCTGAAACGCGCCAGCAAGATAATAGAGATATTCGCCCCATGGTTCGATCTCCCAGAAAACTCCGTCATAAGTGACAGGTTTGCTGTGATGCGACGGAAAATCAAACCAGACGGGAAGCGCCACCGGAGCTTCAACGACGAACTTTGGTTGGAGATTGCCTTCAGGGTGTGCAGCGAGGTTAGCCACCGCATCACCGGACGGCCCAACAGCTTTCGCCTTCGATGAAGGGCCACGAAAGAACCTCTGTATCCACAACCTGTGCCCCCCGCAAATAAGACACTCGTCTTCTAACTACTCCAAATGACATTACCGCAAAGTTGATCTGCCACGAGATCCACGGACAATTTGCCCGGGCACAGAGATGAACTTGAGTGCCAAATATGGCGGTTAGCGGCGTGCCGCCCGCACCTTGACCGAAGTCATTGGTAGATTTGCTGATCGCCTCATGAGTTGCGCGGTAGCATGGCGGCGCAAGCTGACATTGCGACTTCCACTAAAACCACTACTGTTTGGGCAGGCGACTGCTCAACGGAGTGTCCGATATGGATGAAGAAGTTTCGGATCGTGTGATTGAACAACGATTGCGAAATCGAGTGATCGACGCCATCGAGGTTCTTGCTCGGGGAAGCAAAGGCCTGGTTGAGGTCAATTACAGAGAGTTCTTTTTAGCGTTTTACGACTACTGGGATAATGGACGGTTGATCAGGTGGCCAAATAGCGCGTTCACGGACGAGGAAGAACAGGCCGTCAACGACTTGGGGCGAATGTTGGAGGGCATCACAATAGAAGCACTGCACTTCCAAAGCGAGGCGGAATACATCCAGTCAGGATGCGCTGAACGGATCAAACCAGTGGCGCAGGAAGCTCTGAAGTTGTTTCTGACGCGAGGCCGATTTAGCGAGGATTACAATGAGCTAACTCCAGCTCTCAATACATCCCAAACATAAGCCGACACTTCTGCTTCCGGGATGACTGCGGTATTTGGCAAGCGTTACCCGATCTGCTGGCGGGACGAGTACGCGGTGAAGCGGCTTGCCGAAGTTCGAACGCTCTGAGTGATTGCCGTTGTCGGAGCGTTTAGGACACCGCGCCATCGTCAAGGCTGCTCCAGTTCCACGACGTTTCCCTCGGGATCACGTGTGTAAGCAATTAGAAATGGCTTGTCCGACGTTCCAAAGTCCGTGATTTCGCCGATCTGCGAGCCTCCAGCATTGGTGATTGCTGAGAGGACAATGCCAATATCTTCCATCTGAAAAGACAAGTGGCCAAAGCCAAGTTCATTGACCCTCGGTAGGCTCCGATCATGCGTGACGTTGTGCTGGTGGATCTCCAGGAACGGAACATCGATCCCGGGGAATTTCAGCCAGATCGAATAAATTTCGGAGTTCGAAACCCCATTGCCTCGCGATACTTTTTCTCCCGACAATATCCTGGGTTCACGAAGATGCTCGCACTGGAAGACATTTACGTAGAATGCCGCGAGCGCTTCAGCATCTCGGGCGACCAGATTGATGTGGGCTAGTTTCATGGCGTTGACGACCTCGTTGATGGGGTGATCTTATCGGTTGCAGAAAACGAGAAAAGGACGCCGTTACGCGTATTCGATCCTGAGGCATTTTGGTTTCGAATTGCCCAACTTTCGATCCAGCGACCTTTGAATTGACACGTCGCATACAGCCGTATCCGACGATTTGAAGCCGTTCGATCTTGTTTTAGTGAATGATGAGCCGAAAAGCTTCGGTGCACATGTGGGTCTTTCTTTGGGGCAAGGATTGGTTCTGCATCTGTCGAAAAGAACAGGTGCGCCAGCTATTGAAAAGCTCAAGCAGATGCAGAGCCGGGACGAATACCGCTGTTTGATCGGTTTTAAAACTGTTCTCTTTCGCAGGTAACCTAATGACTGCAACGGGCGCGCTTCGGAAGACGTGGTGTTCAGCTTCGCGCCAATTTGCGGTCGACGCCGTTCCCGCGCATCGTCTTGCCAGTGATGGTCTCCCACTTAGCAAGGCCGCTTGCCCTTCACATGGTTGTAGCCGTGACCGCCTACTCTTGCGCAATGGCCCAACAATGTCTCCTCATAATCGATTTCTTGAATGACTACCTTGACCGCTGGGATCCGAAAAAGGTCGTTCAGCTCATCACCCAGACAAACAAGGTCGTGGCATCTTTTCGCGAGCGAGGCTTGCCCGTTATCTGGGTAAGAACCGAGTTCCGTGCCGACTTGAGCGACGCGTTTCTGGAAATGCGCGATGGAGCAATTTCCATCGTGATCGAGGGCGGGCGCGGCTCCGCATTGCACGAACAACTCGACTGGCAGGCAACGGACAAAACAATCGTCAAAAAGCGATATAGCGCCTTCTTTGGAACTGACCTGCACGATTATCTAACCGAGCGCGGCATCGAAAAAATCCTGATCTGCGGGATTAATACCCACGCCTGTATCCGTATGGCCGCCATCGATGCCTACCAGCGCGACCTCCGCGTGGTCTTGCTGAGCGACTGCATCGGTTCATATGATGACGAACATTCCCGTGTGAGCGTGAATTATATGCGCGATAAGATCGCTGCCGTGACTACCAGCAACGAGGTGATCGCATCCGCAACCATGGCCATGTAGTCCGAAGTTGTGAGATGCCCGGTTCCTGTCGACGACAGCCAAACTGACGGCAGGAACGCGCCGATACCGTTGAAAAAGGCTCGTCTCGATCGTGCGACGGCGTTTCCGAGTTGGCGGCTTGGCGAGATAAAGTTCCCTTTACGCCGGATTTAACACTGGTGCGGGGACCAGCTCCCGCGAGATTGCAGACGTGTTAGGAATAGCACGCAGTACCGTGCAGGATAATCTGAGGCGAGCGGCCGAGATCGGGCTGAGCAGACCGTTGCCGGGCGACCTGATCGACGATGCCCGGGGAACAAGCTTTTCGCCCGCAACGGGATCAAGCAAGGCACCCGACGACGGACTGAACCGATCTGGGCCGAACTTGCCATTAAGCTCAAGAGGCGAATTCTCGATAGTAGCTTTGGAATGCTTCGACTATCCTGGCTTCGCTCATTCCGGAAAATCCCCATGGGACCACAGTGACGACGATGCAGTCCTTCCGAAAATTCAGCCATTGCTTTCTCGCGACCTCGCTCCTCAGTTCGGCGGGGAGGTCGTCCCGAAGCAAAAGCTCCACGACCTGCCCGTTCCGTTTCCCGACGGATCGCAAGCCGATGTCTTTGACAAGTGTCCAGGGGATGAGCTGTGAGGTGAATCGGGGAAAGACTACGCCCTCCTTGCTGATGACGAGAGCGGGATTTCTCTTCATCTTTTGTAGAAGCTGGTAATAGGCAAAAATTAGGCACCCTGCAATGAACACAAAGGCAATCGACGCTCCAGTCGGGGTAATTGAATGGGGCCCGGTTTCGACAGGGTGGCCGCTTGCGTCAAAACCGAGGGCGATCAGAACAAGGATAAGGACCACGATCCAAGCTCCGGTCTTGTAGAGGCTGTATTTCAGTTTTATCGTCGGATACTTATCGTTTGTCATGGCAACTTGTCCGGTAGGGAGGGTAAACCGTCGGCGTTCGCGTCTCTCAAGTCGTCTTCTCTAGATCGCCCAGACGGCATTAGAGTTCCTCCCGCCAAACCATCAGCGATAAGTGACCTAGCCGTTTCAGCAGCTTTAGGACAAGAGACATCTCCATCCCGCTGTTTCCGCCTTCGAAGATATCGAACTCGCGACCACCCCGAGAGATAACGGTTGGCTTGCCAGTGGGAAGGAGCATTTGTCTTCCCACAGCCGACGTCGAGCTGTTCCGACAGGTAGCCATCCTGTCAGGAGAATTGGATGGATGAGCGGAGGGCTGGCGTGCTTATTGTCCAGAAGCACGCAAGGTCTTTCCAACTGACAGGTCACATCACCTGCCACGGGGTCTGTTCCGTCGAATAGCGTTCCGAAGTGAACGGGCACGGTTTGGAGCGCAGCGCCTTCAGCCACCGTTTCGAACAACGGCAAGGTTGCGAGCGAAACTATAGTGGCAACGACCTGCATGCGGCCAATCAATTCGGCACACCTTTTCCCGGAGTGTAGCCCACAGTCATCGATGGTCGCGGCCGTTCGCGGAATATGCGGGTTGCCCGCTTAGTCTTAGTCGTTCGATTTCTCGCGCCGCGTTGCCGACATCCTCGATTCCAATGAAAGCCATTTTGAGCGTACCGTCTCCATCCGAGCTTTTGGTGATTTCGTGACGGAAAACGACGGTCCCCGAACCGCCCGAATTCTCGCTGACGTCGACTGCATTGATCGCGCTGGGGCCGAAGGACAGCACGCGCTTCCGAATGAGGTTCGAGATAATGAGAACCCGCCTGTCCGTCACGGCGTAAGCTGTCCACCGTGTCGCCACCGTATCGACGAGTGCCTTGGCGATGATCAAGCAACCGATAGCAAAAAACACGGCCGAGAATAGCGCTGGCCAGATGCCTTCGGGGCTTTCACCAGCAATGATCGCCTTGGCGACTGGTATCACGGGACCACCTCCGAACGCCGCAAAGATAATTCCAAAGACAAAACTCATGAGATGAGTGAGAAACATCGGGAAAAATGTCGGCCTTCCTGTCCATCGAACTGTCTCCCCCGGTTGCAGTTCGGCGCTGATGGCAATTGCTGGATTCCAAGGCTGATTGGCCATCGCGTTCTCTGAGAGCCGTGTTCTTTTACAAAATATCAGTACACGGTCTGCGTTCAAAATAACACTAATGCAGTAAGGTCGTTGTCCGGAATTGAAGGATATCGTTGAAAAAGTCCACAATCGGGGCTCGTGGAAAAGTCTGTCATTTCGCGATTGGGCGAATGTTGCCGTTAGTGCTGTCTCAGTTCGGCTACGCGTCCGACGCGCCGCTCGACTGCAAGAGTAAGAGGGTCTCCACGTCAAGTTTCAGTGCGCGCCTCTACGGCACGCCAAAAATCAGACGTTATAGAAAACCGACTTTTTCAACAGTATCCGCCAAAAGCTGCCGTTCCAACTCCCACGTTATTTGTCTGAGTGTGATTTCCGAAGCGAGGCGTGTAAGTTGGCAGCCTTCAAGACACACGGAGGATGTGCCGATGCCCCGCTTTCTTGCCGTTTGCACCATGAAGCCCGACGACCTGGCGTCCTTTCGAAACCTGCCTAAAGCCGAGCAGGATGCAGTCGACGCCGTCGGCATCAAAGAGTGGGCAGCGTGGGAAGAAAGGAATGCTTCGTCCATCCTTGATCGTGGCGGAATGGTGGGCAAGACGACACGCATAACGAAGGACGGGGTCGTCAATGCTGTGAATTCTTTCTGCGGCTACCTGGTGGTCGAAGCGGAGAGCGCTGACGCCGCCGCCCGCCTGTTCGAGAACCACCCGCACATCACCATTTTTCCCGGCGACGGGGTGGATGTAATGCCTTTCTTGACGTGACCAGTCGTCCGGCCCGAAGTCAAACAGTGGCCATCAAAACCAAGGCTGGAACTCAAGGAGTGGGCTGAGAAATGGAAATGAGGTCGAAGGTTATCGCAGGTTTGATGCTTCTCACGATTTCGACACCTGTGCAGGCGTCGCAGGTGATCTGCTTTCTGGAAGTGAACGGCCAAATCTTTATGCAAGGGCGCTGTAATTATTCTCCCGATAGTGATGGGTCGTTCTCGATCGGCACCGACGATCCAAAGGCGAAGTATTTTGCCTACGTTACCACCAGCGCACCAAACGAAGCGACTGGATATTGGAATGGCGTTGCAGCTGCCTCTCACGCCCACGAGAACTTGGGCAACCTGCACCGTGACGGCGGCTGCTGGATTAATGACAGCGCCAAGGTTTGCGCCTGGCGCTGAAGCATATTGCGGCAGCGTTTACAAAATGCCGCACCGGTACTTTTTCAATTACGAAGAGTTAGTCACGATAATGAAGATGCATCTCCCTCCCCACGATACACCCAAAGGCCTGTTGATTTATCCGATGTAGAGCGGGCCGGAGGAGGCGGCCTTAAATAATCCAGCCTTTGGTGCATTTTGTATCGCCGGAGGCCCAACGGTACATAGAGTCGACATATTTCTGTTTCGCCCAATTATTGCCAGTATAGACCGTAACCTTCGAACCTGTGCCTGCTTTTTCGATTTTCACCCAATAGATATAGTCGTGGTTCAGATCGGAAGTGTTGAACGCAACTCCAACACCTTGATCGGCATAAAGATCACTTGCTCCATTGAAACAACGGTCGGCTTGACCTGCGACACGCTTATACATCACATCGAAGCTCTCTGGAAACGAGCGGGTGGCTGTCAGTGTCTTCGGATCGGACTTGAATTTTGCAAGGTCTGAACTGTCGACGGACGCGCTCGGGGCCGGGCCGGAGAGTTTGGCAGGCGCGGTAGCAGTGGTAGAAGTACAGCCCGACAAGATGGAAAGTGCGACAAGCGACTTGAAGATGCGTTTCAAAGGGAGTTGTCCTTTCAGATCTGATTTCGTTGGCATCTTCCTCCGACCAGTGTCGCGAGAAGATGTTGAGGTCATGGTCGTACCATTTCAACCACCAGTATGGTTCGGACTACAGTCCCACCCTGAAAGTCAAGGCCCTCAGGCAACAAGATTCGTAAAAATTCAATCGGAACGCCACTTGCAGGCTTCCGGTGTCATTTCGCCCCCTACCGGAGCCGACCTCTTCTATGAGATTATCGGAATATGGACAGCCTTTCTCGGTTCCATCTCAGTCAGCACGAAAACGGTTCCTGGCATGTGATAGATGCTGAAACCGGGGGACCGGTCGAGGTCGAGTATGAGGACCGCTTTATGCTGCTTTGGAAACTGCCAAAGCCCCAGGCTGAAGCTTGGTCGATCCGGCTTAATGAAATGATCAGGGCTGGACAGATCTCTCTCAAATTGTAGGTGACCCGATTACTCGCGCAAGTCCGCACGAAACAAAGTATTCATCGCTTCCCCTTTGGCAGGATACCCTCACTAGAGTGCGACTTTGCCAATCGGTATTCGATAGGTTTGGAAATGTCGCCCTTCCACCGCCGTCGGAGTCCGAAGGCAGCTTCTTTACGATCTCAATGAAAATTCCGGCTCTTCACCTTCAGCGTGTCGATATGAAGGTCCGAAGTATCCATGCCCTTTGGCTTGACCTCGCGTTTCGGATTCTCCCTTGGATCAGGACCGCCGCCATGCGTGAAGTGGTCCGCCTTGGTAAAGGGTAGCGCAAATGACTGATCGCGGTCGGCCAATCCTGAGAGGTCGCTGGAAAGGTCGAATAGCTGCTGTGCGACCAAGTGGACGACCTCCCCTTCTCTCTGAATGCGCCCATTGATCGCCATCAACGAAGATCCCAGGAGAACGCGCCTACTGCGTTCGAAAAGCGTCGGCCAGACGACCACGTTGGCCGGTCCGGTCTCGTCTTCGATCGTCAGGAACATAACGCCCTTGGCCGAACCCGGCCTTTGTCGTACGAGGACGAGACCTGCAGTCATCAGCCAGCGCCCGTCGCGGGCATTCATGGCTTCCGTACAGGTGACGATGTTCCGTTTGGTCAGGTCCCGACGCAGGAAAGCAATCGGGTGCTCGCGAAGTGTCAGCCCCGTATGACCGTAGTCCTCGACCACATTGTGCCCTTCGGTCATCTGCCGGAGAGCGACCTCCGGCTCCTGCTGTTCCGCAATAGCGCGTGCCTCCCGTTCGGATGTGGCGGCAAAGAGCGGTAGCGGCTCGTCCCGAAGTGCCTTGATCGCCCAGAGCGCGTCACGACGCTGGAGGTTGAGCGATGGGAGGAAGGCATCCGCCTCGGCAAGCTCGACCAAGGAGGCGGCAGGCACACCGGACCGTCGCCACATGTCGTCGACGCTCTCAAAAGGTAGGTTCATCCGTGCGGCTGTGATCCTCGCAACATCGGCAGCTGCCAGTCCGCGTACCATCCGCATGCCGAGGCGGACTGCATGACGGTCACGGCCTTCGACGGGTTCAAGCGTACAATCCCAACGAGACCGATTGACGCAAACAGGTCGGACCTCGACACCGTGTCGCCTGGCATCCTGAACAATCTGCGCAGGGGCATAAAAGCCCATCGGTTGCGAGTTCAGCAAGGCAGCACAGAAGGCGTCGGGATGATACCACTTTACGAAGCTGGATGCATAGGCGATCAGGGCGAAAGAGGCAGCATGACTTTCCGGGAAGCCATAAGAGCCGAAACCTTCGAGCTGACTGAAGGTTTTTTCTGCGAACTCTGTCGTATAACCGTTGGTCACCATGCCGGAGATGAGCTTGTCCTTGAACTTCGACACGCCCCCAGTGTGCTTGAAAGTCGCCATCGATTTACGGAGCTGGTCGGCCTCGCCACCGGTAAATCCCGCGCACACCATCGCAACCTTCATGGCACTCTCCTGGAATAGCGGCACTCCGAGCGTTTTGCCCAGGACCGCCTCCAGTTCGGGTGTTGGATACTCTACTTTTTCCTTGTCTTCACGCCTGCGCAGATACGGATGCACCATGTCGCCCTGGATCGGGCCGGGTCGGACGATGGCGACCTGAATGACAAGGTCATAGAAGGTCCGAGGCTTCAACCTGGGCAGCATCGACATCTGAGCACGGGACTCGATCTGGAAGGTGCCGAGCGTGTCAGCCTTGCGGATCATGGCGTAGGTCGCCGGATCCTCCTGCTCGATATTCGCCAAATTCAGATCGATGTTCTTATGTTGGCGAATGAGTTCAAAGGCCTTCGACATGCAGGTGAGCATGCCGAGCGCCAGAACGTCGACCTTCATCATCTTCAACGCTTCGACATCGTCCTTGTCCCATTCGATGACCTGGCGATCCTTCATGGTGGCTGGCTCGATGGGGACCAGGTCGTCCAATCTGTCATGGGTGAGCACGAAGCCGCCGGGATGCTGACCAAGGTGCCTTGGTGCGCCCATGAGCTGCTGCGCCAGTTTCAGCGTCAGGACAAGACGACGGTCATCCGGATTGAGGTTCAGTTCCCGGACATTTTTCTCGCTGATTTCGTCCGACCAGGACCACATGCCAGACGACAAGGACTTGATGACATCCTCCGGCAGCCCCAGGGCCTTGCCGACATCCCGGATTGCTCCTTTCGCCCGGTATCGGGCAACGGTGGCGCATAAGGCCGCCTTGTCATGGCCATAGGTCTTGTAGATCCACTGAATAACCTCTTCTCGCCGCTCGTGCTCGAAATCGACGTCGATGTCGGGCGGCTCGTCGCGCTCCTGGCTGACGAAGCGCTCGAAGAGCAGGTTGTTGGTTTCCGGATCAATGGAGGTGATGCCAAGGATGTAGCAGACGGCAGAGTTCGCCGCCGAACCGCGTCCCTGACAGAGAATGCCCTGGCTGCGGGCATAGCGGACAATCGAAAACACCGTCAGGAAGTACGGTGCGTATTTCATGGTGCGGATGAGATCGAGTTCATGCCTGACCACCTTCAGCACCGATTGCGGCAACCCTTCCGGATAGCGGTTCGGCATGCACTCCCAGACATAGTGTTCCAGGGATTCCTGGGCGGTCTTGCCCGGTACGATCGCTTCCTCCGGATACTGATAGGTCAGCTCCTCCAGAGAGAACTTGCAGCGGTCGACGATCTCCATCGTCCGCTGGAGAGCCTCCGGATACCGTGGAAACAGGCGTTCCATCTCTTCCGGCGGCTTTAGGAAACGGTCCGCATGCCTCTCGCGATCGAACCCAACCTCATCGATCGTCACTTTGTTGCGGATGCAGGTGACGACGTCCTGAAGCTGGCGGCGCGATGGCTCATGGAACAGCACATCATTCGTCACCACGGTCCGCACCTTGAAACGAGCAGCAAGATTGGACAGCTCGTACAGCCTCATCTGGTCGTTCGGCCGTCGACGGAGACAGAGCGAAAGATAGGCCCGATCACCGAAAATCTCGGCCAGTTTCCTTAACTGGAAGGCGCATGTCTCGTCGGCCAGGTCGGGCACAAGGATTCCGATCAAGCCTTCGGCGTAGAGAGCGACGTCTTCGATATGGAGAATGCTGTTGTCCTTCCCTCCTCTGGCTTTACCGAGGGTCAACAGCCGGGTCAGGCGGGAATAGGCTGCACGGTCGATCGGGTAGACCAGGATGGACATGCCGTCCTGCAGATCGAGACGGCAACCGACGACCAGACGAAGCCCCGTGGCTCTCGATGCTTCGAGGGCACGAACGATCCCAGCTAAACTGTTGCGATCAACGATGCCCAGCGCTTCGATCCCAAGCATCTTCGCCGTCGCAAACAATTCGTCGGCAGATGATGCTCCGCGAAGGAAGGAGAAACGGGTCGTGACCTGCAACTCGGCGTATCTCATGCGAAGATCCCATGCAGAAACCAGCGATGCGATCCCGTTTCCGGATCGATGCCGTCACCGCTGCGATAGATCCAGAAGCGCTCACCGCCTTCGTCCTCGACGACGAAATAGTCGCGAACAGCTACCAACTCGCTATCGCGCTTCCACCACTCGCCAAAAATCCGCTCCGGTCCGTCGGCACGCTTCACTCTCCGTCGTTTGCCGCGCCAGGTGATGCTGGCAGGTGGATGGTCCGGGAGCAACGCAATGGCCTCGATGCGGTCGGGTTGTGCGAGCAGACGCACCGGCCGTGGCCAATGATGAACCCATGCTTCCGCAACGTCTTCGGAAGCCGCCGGTATCCTTCGGATACTGCGTTCGGGAACGTCGGACGCGACCGGCGCTATCCGGTAGACGCGCTGCCCGCGATTGCCGAAGGTATCGATCAACGGCGTGATGTCTTCGTCGGTGTCATCGACCAATGACGACGACCGCTGCTCGTCGCCAAGCGGCTCCGTCATGATCGCAACGAGCGTCAGCTTCTCGATGCCGAAACCCGGTTCGATCTTTTCAGTGCGATCCCGGAACAGTTTCGTCAGCCAGGCGACATCACGGGCTGGCTTGGCCGTTCCCGCTCGGATTGCCTGCCTGACACCATCGACCTTCTCGACAATGAGGTCGGTCCGCCGTACCCCCAGCCCTTTACGCTGCAGCTCGGCGACAAGCAGTACTATCAGGCGTCCGACGTACTTGTTGATGGTTTCCGCAGCGCCGATGGGCTCGGCAAAAGATCGGCTGACCTCGATCAGTTCGGGCGTTCGGATGGGATCGATTGGCTCCGATACCCGACCGAACATCTGATCCAGCCGTCTGCCGATTTCGGGACCGAACCGAAGAGTCAACGGTGCACGCGGCGTTGCCGACAGCTCACCGATGGTTTTAAAACCCAGCGTCCGTAAATCTCCGATGATTTTGTCCGGCAGCCGCAAACGTGACACCGGCAAGTGGTCAACGGCACGAGCAGTCTCTCCAGGCGGGATGATGACGATCTGGCGGTTGATCGCACGTGCGCAGGCATGGGCCGCACCCCAGGTGTCTGCAATCGCCACATGGGTCGTCAGCCCCTTCGCCCGAAACCGATTGGCAATCCCGGTCAACATGGGCAGTTCTCCGCCCTGCAGATGATCCGCGCATTCCGTGTCCATGACGATCCCATCGACCCCGTCCATGGCCACGATGGGAGAATACTGGGTGAGTGCCCACAGCGTGATGCGTTCGAGCGCCATCATATCGGCGGAGGGATCAGCGTCGATCATAAGAAGGCCGCCGAACAGGGCCTGTGCCTCGGCCGCTTTCATGCCGACGCGGACGCCCACCTTCCGTGCCATGGCGTCTGCCGCCGACACCCAGCGTTTGGAGCCGCTTCTTGAGATGACGACGACCGGCTGTTCAGGCGATATGGCGGGATCTACCCGCCTGATCCTGTCGGTCGGAAGGTCCGGTAGACATATCGATACGACCCGAGGCATCACACGCTCCAACGATAAACTCGGCGCATTCGCCTGCTTTCACTCTCATCAATTCCAGGAACCACCTGGCGCGACCAACGCCTGGGACCGGAAGTTCTTCCGACGGCAGCAGGCTCACCCGCCAGCGTGTCGTCGATGCCGTCGGTTGGCCAAAGTCACTGGCCTCCGTCTGCCTGCGCCAGCGCCTGACCGCCAGCCCCATGGTCCCGGTCTTTTCGGCGGCTAACTGCAGACGGCGGGAGGCCACCATCGGCAATCGGACGATCTCACCCACGACGGCTCCAAGCCCGCCAAACGCCAAGGCTTCTTCCATCGATGCCAAAACATCCTCCTCCTTGTCGGCCTCGACGAAGACGACCCGATCAGGATGAAGGCCAGCCTGTGCCAGCGCCGGAAAAAACAGGTCCGGGCGGGTCAGACACCAGACGATCTTGCCCTTGGTTCGGGCGGCAATTCCGGCCACGAACAAGGCAGCGGCGGCACCATCGACGACGCCCGCCCCGCCACCGGCAAACTCGTGCAATGCGCCATAAGCCAAGCCACCGCCAGGAAGAACCGCGTCGATCTCCGGAACTCCAAACGGCAAATAGTCTGCTTTCCGTTCGGCATTCCGCTCCAGTGCAGCAATGCGGGTACGGAGGTCCGATATGACGTGCTCGCGGGCAGCCGCCATTATTCACTGAATCCTTTCGGTTCGTGGGGGTAGAAGCACGACCTGATGTCGTCATAAATGATGTATGTTCCCGTTCTGTTCCCAATCGAGGGCCGAGTCAAGATGGGTCGCAACGTGAATTTATTCCCTTAGTTTTAGGGGATTTGAAATTACCGAGATGAATCAGGCCAGTAGGAGAAGGAAGCAACCAAGCATTGCCGTAGAAATATTTTGCGCTTCTTAATTCTGAGCGGCTATTATGTTGAGGACAACCAACATAAGCCAGCAGCCCTTCACCGGAAAGTCCGCCACCCGCCAATGCAACGATGATAACATTCATACAACAACATCTGTGGGCTTATCGACTTGTCTTGGTGGGTTCGACATCCCTTGGACTATATTTCTATCCCGACGTCTTCACGATCATACCGTTTGCGCTTCTCCCAGCTCTCATTGGCGCACTCTACAGCTCATCACGCGAGAGATATAAAAATAATTCGCGGGCGAAGGCCGCGATAGATTGGTACGACGGTGTTGTCTGGATTTGGCGTGGCTTTCCGTCAAACACAATTCAATGATCAGCGCCAGGCGACCGAATTCTTGCTCCTGCGGGAAGTTATAGTTGGCGGTGTGGGATCTGAACCCATCGCATGAGTCCGGTTAGCATCGGCACGGGCCGCATTCCCGGTATCATTCCTCCGGGCTTATTCGTTTTGCCTATCCGCACCGCCATTTTCCTTCTGCCAAGCGTCCTTATGGCATCCAGGCGCAAGACTAGAATGTTAGCTTAACAAACTCTCGCCGAGACCGGACTTCAGCGTCATCATAGACTACCGACCATCCGAAAGATGCAGACAGCGCATTGTTTTCGGAAGCCTGGGCAACACCAAACATCCCCGCCACAAGCCTCAAATTCGTTTCGCGTTCATCACGAACATCGATGAACCGCAGCGGGGCACTTGCCAATGATTGCGGGAGTGATCCGAGCCCCGGCCCCTCCGTTTCCATCATCCAATCGCCAATAGGGCCGCCACGTTCCAACGACCGTTCGAGACGTTCGCGCCACGCCAACAGATATTTGTTCGGACCTAGCGCTCCCGTGCGCCAGTCAATAATCAGGTAAGGAAACAAGGTGACGATCCAGCCCGTCAGTTCGGCGGGACCGGAGCCTGCCAGATAGCGGAAGAACGACAACCAGAATTTGCGATCTATATTGCCTGCCGCCGAATCGGCAATTTTCTCCAGAACGGGAATCAGGGTCGTACACCACTCTTCTAATCCGTATTGCGCCATCTGCTGCAGACGAGGAATCATTGACCGCCAATCTTCGGCTGTTCCATGCAGGATGATCTGAGGGATGCCGCAACCGGCACGCATCTCGTATTCGAAATAGTCCTTGAAAGCATCCATCCAGCACAGATCAAACGCGGCCGCCTCCATGGCTGTCGTCGTCGAAAAACGGACTCCCAGGACATCTTTCAGCTGTGGAATATTTTGAGCGATCTGCTCCGAGAACGCCGAGAACATTTCTGGCCATGGATTGTCCTGACCGAGAAAGAAATCCGGACGCGAAACCTGAAGCTTTTTTCGACCTTCGTGCGCGACAAACTGGGAACGTAGCGCCTCGCTATTCAGCGAGACGTGCGTTGCAAGGCCCTGAGCGATGCAGAACCAGATATCATCCGGGCGTATGATCAAAGGATGATGATCATAAAAGGCACGGCGAGCAGCTTCGGCAAATGCATGATTGGGTTCGCAGCAAACCAATGTCGATGTGGCGCAGCCGACTGCCTCCACGCGTTTGGTGCTGAGACCCCGCATGGCTTCGTGCGCATCGAACTGCTTGTACGGGCTGCCGGGAGAAACGTCAGATAAGTCCAAAACTCGCATAAATTCAACGCTCTCCTCAAGCAACGGACAGTGACAACACTCAAACGACGACTAAATCACAAGGTCGCGGCAGAGGCCAGAACGCCCGCCCGTTCAGGTAGCTAAAATAAACCTCTGGTAGATTATAGGTCAATTCTACCGCTTCGCACGCCACTCCAACCGGGAAGCACAGGGTCCGATGGCCGCTCTTAAAAGCACGCTGTCGGGCCCTGTTGAACTCCCTACTAAGTTCACCCCAATTGCCGTTTTGCGATGACACATAGTTGGTTCAAAATAACGAAGCATTTCATAGGTCTGTCTCCGCCCGGCCGGGTAACTGCCAGGCGGAAAGAAGGTGCAAATCGGGACGGAGTTCAACGCTCCCAGGGGACAGTGGTGACAAGTTGACCACTGCCTCAGACGAAGTTACTTAACCGGCTTGATCGAGGCGACGATTGCCTTGACTTCAGCATCGTGCTTGTCTTCTTTCCCCTTGTCTCCCCAGTACGTCACCACGAGAGCATTGTCAGCGCTCACCTGTACGATGAGCAAGCCGACGCTAATTGGACCGTCCTCATCCTTTCCATCCCACTCCAAGGTGCCCATCTGCAAGCCGTTGACCTCGGTAGTGGGTGTCTCCTTTTTAGTAGAGGGGTCGATCGTTACTTTGTTCTTTGCGAGAAAATCGATCGCATCGGTAACAACTTTATCGATGGATTTGTTGTTGGCAACGTCGGCTGAAAGATAGACCGCAGAATCGTCAGAGGTTCCCTGGACACCGCTGTCGGTTTCCTCTGGCTTCCAGCTGTCTGGAATGGTGATACTTGCGACAGGCTTTTCCTCAGGAAATTTGAAGGTCGCAGCGTGCACCGCAAGAGGAGACGTGAATGCAAGCAAGGCCAATACGATAATCTTCTTCATGACAGAATCCTTAGAGCTTAACGCCGATATTCAGGGCGGCCATCAGACTTCTAAATATAACATCTTAAGATCGTGACCACTTGGCGAACAATGGAGCAGATTAAAGGGAACGAGCTCAGCTAGGATATACTATTCTTACTTGCTAACAAAGTCTGGCATATATCGCTGATTGCGTACCATGTCTGTTGATTTCCGAATATTATTCCTTCTTCAACCGCTGCGAGGACAGGACTCCAGCGCCATCATAGATATGCGAGAGTTCGCGCACGAGTTTTGCGGGTCCTTCATGAGGCCGCTTCGACGGATCTCAAACGTGCTACCAATGAGACTTGGGTGAACGTTTCCAGCTACGCCATCCGGTGATATGCCTCGTCCAACAACACGCAATTGCGCGTTGTATCCATGATCTGATACCCAACCCGCATGAGATTTCTTTTCGTTGCCCTCGCTTTTTCCGTTTCAGCATCACAGACGCTTGCGGAACAACACCTAAACGCTATCGTCTCCGTGTGCTTCACTCCAGCCGAACGGTGCGACGCCCGCATCGTTGACGCCATCGACAAGGCGCAGTCTTCGATCCGCGTACAAGCCTATGGCTTCACCTCGCTTCCGATCATCCATGCCTTGCAGCGGGCTGCCCGGCGGGAGGTTGAGGTCCTGGCAATCCTGGATAAGGTGAATGACCGCAAATATTCGGGAGCAACCCTACTTGAGGCTGCCGGTATCCCGGTCTGGATAGATTTCGAGCCCGCAATCGCACACAACAAGATCCTCGTCATCGATAGCCGTCTGGTGATCGGTGGCTCCTATAACTTCACGCAGGCGGCGCAAAAGCGAAACGCGGAGAATGTCACCTTCATCGAAAGCCCCCAGATCGCCCGGCAGTTCCTCGACTACTGGGAAGCGCGGCTCAAGGTCTCGCGTGTATTCGACGGTTCGAGCCAGGAAATAACCGATGAATAGAAATCGCGAGGTTCTATCGCCCGAGACGCGCGCCCTACTCAGATCGCTGCATCAGGGCGTTGAACTGGAAACCGAAATCGAGGCAATCCTCCAGCAATTCAAGAGGATTCCGCCCGCATCGATCGCAACTGTGTCTGTTCAAATCCGCCACGACAGCGACCTCCATGCGGTGCCGACCAGCTCCTTCTGGACCAGACTCTCGAAACCGCAGGCGTCCTTGAGGCTTCTCAAAAAAACGCCCGGCCTGGAGTTCATTTACATCTTCCATGGCGATGGCTACCTGCGTGAAGCTTCCCTCAACAAGATTACGGGCGGCCTCCAATCTCCCTTTCTTGCCGCAGCGGTCATGTGGCGAATGAATGACTGGGTCGCACCGGTTCGCACGGCAGCATACTTCTGTGCGCAGCGCGTGTTTCCGCTCACTCCACCCGATATTATCGCTCGCGCTGCGCTGGATCTACTGAGGCGGCAGCGTGTTTGGGAGCGATGGGGCGAGCCTGAACGATCCATGATCGGGGAACTCTACGCCCGACCAGACGTTACGGGTGAACTCGCGAAGCTTCTGATCCAGCAAACGACAGGCCCAACGCCGTCGACGCTTCGCCACGCGCTGCGCATGCCCTTGCTCGATGCCCACCTAAGGGACATCTCTACCAAATCGGTGAATCCGGTGGTGCGAGCGATCGCGACCGAGGCGCTCATCGACCGGACGGCAAAATGGCGGTCCGGTTTTCGTTGGGACTGGATCGACAAGCGCTATAATCTCAAGCGCCGGATCCCGACCTATAGCTACCGAGAGCTTGTTTGCACAGTTTCACCAGCGGAAGTCGCAGACAGAGCAATCCTGGATCGATCGCCGCTGGTAAGGCGCGTCGTCCTGGACAGTGTCGGCCGGAACTCGCTGCCGATAGATGCTGGGCAGCACTATGCGCGGCAGGTTGAATTCGATCAGTCTGCGGCGGTCAGGGAAGCAGCGGCATTTATCCTGCGCTAATATTGCAGGCACCGGCTAAACCCCGAAATGGTTGGCCTGTTACCAACAACCGGAACAACACGACAGCGCTACGTCTATCACCCAAAGCTATGGAGCCGCGTTGTGAAAGCTGGTTGCATAGATGCCAAAACTGGTTCCGTGGCCTTCCACGATGATCCGAGTTCCGGGTCTAAGCGTTCCTCGCAGTTCATTGGAAACACCACAGAGTTGGTTGAAGAAGATCGGTAGGTCTCGAAGCGCCACGGGCAAACTGCAGGCTTTCTCACTGTGCCCTGCGGCGTCTTCGACGATAAACGAAAGCTCAACGTGGTGACCTGCAACGATCGAAAGAAGCACAGGAATGGTCATAACGCACGTTGTTCTTCCTAAAACGAATCCGAATAGGGGAGAAAACAAGATAGTAACGGTCTTTTTCAGGTCGCCTCCCTGGATTGTGTCAGAGCGAGAGAACATGAAGCCGCACAGGAAAATTCCGGAGACGAGCCCCGCAGCTATTCCAAAACCATTGATCTGTGAAATCCACTCGGCAGAAGGCACAAACCCGTAGCCGTACACTTTGGTAGCGATGAAGAGCGGAACTGCCAGTAAGTACCAGAAGACGATCAGAAGCACGACGGCCGCAAGAAGCGGACGCTGTCGTCTGACCAAGCTCTGCTCATTCGTCATTGCTGATCTTCTTGTAAAGGTTGCCGCCGGTTATCCCACCTGCAAAAACAACTTACAAGGGCGGTCTACAACAACAAGGTGGCGTCCTCTGCACCCGACGCCTTTTTCTTCACCCACAAATCACTCGTCCGCTCCATCGCCATCAGTTGAGGTGGATAAACGCGCTGTTGGAACGCAAGCAGATCGTCGAGTGTGCCGTTCATCCACCTCTCGTAGTCGTCCGGATGCAATATCACCGGCATCCGGTCGTGAACTGGCGACACCGCCTCATTCGCCGCCGTCATGGCACCTGAATAGACCGGTCCCCACTCGTCAGACATACGCCAAAGTCCACCCCAGGCGAAAATTGGTTCACCAGGAAGACTGAACCAGGTGCGGGTTTTCTTCCCCTTCGGTCCCTCGGGCTCGGCAAAATGCGTGAGAGGTACCAGGCACCGCCATTGGGGTTTGCGGGCAACTCCGACCCACATAGCTTTGCTAAGGTCCGCGATGTTGTTGACAGGTATCGGTTTCGCATCGGGCTTCATGGTCTTGAGACGCAGCGGGAAACCCCAGGTCATCGACCGCATCTCCCGCGCACCGTCCTGCTCGATGACAGCAATGCCAGGCGTGCCGGGATAGACCTCTTCTGGTGCGTTCGATTTAACCGGGTTGGCTACCCCAAAATAGCGGGCCACTTCTTCAGCGGATTTCCGAACCGTGTACAAATTGCACATCCTGGAGCGCTCCTTTCGAACAGATCAAACCGGTCCCGACCGACAGCGAAAATCATAACTAAGGAATATTACATCGCTCGAATAAAAGACCCATTGGCTTCGACAGCACGTGACCTAAACCGCAGCGAGAGATTTCTCTCCAAAACAGTCTGTGGTAAAGGAGAAGTCCGTACCTCTGTTACCCCATCCCCACGTCCCAAATCGAGCGCACCCAATGTCAAGCAAGTTCCTGAGCCGTGGCGCGATTATTGATACAATCAAAAGTGCCGAACGCATGAACGCATTGCAAAAGCGGAACGGCAGTAATCGTTACCACGTTGATACTATTCCATGCGGATGTCCTGATCCAGACTGCGGCGCTTTTCACACACTTCGTCTCGAACGCCCCCTCCCGACGGTAGAAGAGGCGGAAGCCACTTTGCGCATACACAGCAAAACGCACAAGCGCTTGTGAAGCTGTCATACTAGCCTCGGACCGCCGCCTCAGATAGCGGCGTCAGGTGGACTTAGATTGACATGGCCTTACTACCGAGGAAAGATTTCTGACGTGGAGGCAATCCGCTCCGCCAGAGATCGCGAGTCTGGAGCATCTCAAATTCATCTGACGGCAACGGCTCGCGAAACTGGAACGCGATGACGTCCTTTATGCTTCCGTGGAGCCAGAGATCCCATTCTGCCTTCTTGAGCAGAACCGGCATCCGGTCATTGAACGGCCGCACCAGCTCATTGGCCGTCATCGTCATGCCAGCAAAAACGGGACCGAATTCCAGCGTGTTCCGACAGAACCCGGCCCAGGCGATCAGTGGCTCCTTCGTATTGGAAAACCATACCCTGGTTTTTCGCCCCTTCGGGCCGTCAGGGTTGGCGAAATGAGTTATCGGGATGAGGCAGCGATAGCGCGGGTCTACGACGATCCGGACCCAGAGAGGATTGGTCAGATCGGCAACCAAGCCAATGCGGCCCGGCGGCTCACCGTTCAACTGCATCTCCCGCGTCTGCCGGGAAAAGCCCCACGACACGGATTTCAGCAGTCGAAGACCGTCCTTTTCGACTACGATCAAACCTGGTGATCCCTCGACAGTTTCGCTTGGCACGGAGACAGACGAAGACACATCGACGGCGAAATGCTTTGCCATCTCCTCGACCGTGCGTGTCACGGCAAATAGCCTGGACATGGTACCAGCCTCATTGCTTCAACTTTGCTTCCAATAACATATGAACAAAAAGAGAACAATGGATTTGAAACGCTGAGGCGATACGCCAGTTACAGCAGAGCTTCAAAAGAAATTCGAATGACAGGTTGAGTAGGCTTGCTACGGACGTGAATGGTTACAGTTGCAGAAACAGCCGCGCTTGTTAAAAAAGCCTGACAACATGAGTAGAGGGGAAATGTCTTGGGGAAGAGGCTAGTTGCAGTGATTGCTGTGCTTCTCACGGCTTCTGCCGCACAACCAGTGGAAATCAAAACCTTCTTCGGCCATGAAATAAGCATTACGGGAGAAGATCCAGACCTAATGCTTCAGATAGATGGCAGAACCGTTCTGAAAGACGCCATCATAACCTTCTCTGAGGTTACCACGGTGGCTGGTGTGCCAACGATTGTTGGTGAGCGCTCATCCGGTGGCAACGCGTGCGATGGTTCGCCATTCGTGATCTCTTTTCCCGACGGCGGTGCACCAAAGGTTGATGGGCCAATAGACTCGTGCGCTCCTGTGGCGATGGAAAACAAACAAGATCGGTTGGAATTTCATACAACACCGCTTCCTGGGCGGGATGGAGAGACCTGGTCATGGACGCCGTCCGATGGTTTGAAAGCTTTGCCAAGCGTTGCCTTCGCCCCCGACGCGAGCAAGGGCTGGGCCAATATTCGTGAACGCACGCTTCAGCACCCCGCCGACATCTTCAAATACCGAGAGATTGCGCAGCAACTCGATGATCTCCTTGGAACTGATAAGCCGGTTTTTGAAAGCATTATCGTCGGCGTCGGTGGTGGGACGTTTCAAGGAGATGATTACGTCGGAACAAGCTGCACACCACACATGTGCGATTCAACGGGCGCAATTGTCTACCTTTCGACGGCAGATCGAAAAGTCTTTGTCGCCTGGAAGGCAGATGGAAAGAAGATTGTTGTCAGGCCGGAGGTCAAGCAATGGCCTGAGAAGCCGCGCCGCGAGCTGAAGCAATGGGCCGAAAAGTGGAAGTGAGTGCCGTCGGCATCTGCCTGAATAGCGCCCCTAATGTTCAATATGTGCTCTGGATAGAGGGTGACTGACAAATGCGGTACATGCTTTTGGTCAGCTTTTTTCTTATAGGATTTCCTCTCGGGGCTGCAGAGATAACCCGAAACGTTGGCCAAGATGGTCTCGATATCATTTTGGTAAGCGGAGTTCTCAATGTTGGTGACGATGCAGTCTTCCGAAAATTGGCCGCGTCTTCGGACAAGGCCATCGTTGTCTTGAACAGCGAAGGCGGCAATGTGCTTGCAGGGATCGAAATCGGTCGCGCGATCCGCCTCCGTGGTTTTGCAACCGCCGTTTCTGCGGAGGCCTTATGCGCGTCGGCATGCGCCCTTACCTGGCTGGCTGGATCCCCACGCTTTCTGGACAGCACGTCAAAGGTCGGCTTTCATGCCGCTTACCGGGTCATTGGTGGCAGAGCCAGTGAGAGCGGCGTCGGAAACGCGCTCGTCGGAGCCTATCTCAACCAGATCGGACTTCCTGACAACGCGATAATCTATGTGACGTCCGCACCACCAGAGGGCATCAAGTGGCTCACTGCCGAAAGCGCACCCAGGGTTGGTATCTCTTACGAACCATTCCCATCCCAGGCTGCCTCGTCGGGCATTAACCCTAGCACAGTCGTTATTCACGATCCGTTGGCAACCGTCACAGCCTTTTATTCCGCACTTGCGGCGGCCGATGGTGAAAGCGCGTCGGCTTTGGTCGTTCCTGAAAAGCGAGGCAAAGGCCCATTTAACGAAAACTCGATACACATGTTCTACGGCTCGATGTCGAAGCCACTCAGACTTACTGGGACCGTATTAGGCGACAACGACGACGTCAGGGTCTCATATGAATATGAAACCAATCAAGGCAAGCGATGTCGCGGCCATGCCGACGTTCAGACCGTTTATACGTATGGCAAAACCTTAATATCGAGGATCAAGGCTCTGGATGGGTGTTGATATCGTGAGGCCTATGGCGAGAATTGGCTGAAGCCGTCTGTAATTCCAAGTTTCTATCGCAGGTCAGCCGCCTTAAATTCGTAATCGGGCCCCGACGAGGTGCTCTGGGTGATGGATATGGAAACGAAAATAAAATTTCGAATTGATGGAAAGAAAATACAAAATCTAGACGACTTCTTTGGCGAGATTTCGCGACAGCTTTTTCCTGATATCATTGATTGGAAATATCACTTTGACGGGCTGGACGACATGCTTGGCGGCGGATTCGGAACACCAGAGGAAGGTTGCGTGCTTCTATGGGATCATCACCAAACATCGAGGTTTCTGCTCGGATACGAAGAAACAATCCGCACGTTGGAGGCGCGACGGGAGCGATGCCATCCGACCGCTCGAAGGCAAATAGATAAACAGATCCGGACGGCAAGAAGACGAGAAGGTCCGACTATCTTCGACAATATCGTTGAGATTTTCGAGCGCCACAGGCCGGAAAAGAATGAGAGGTATAGCGTTGATTTGCGACTTCTTTAGGCCGGGACAACAAGGTGAGGTCTCGGTCGCCTAAACCGAACGGCATCAATGGCTGAAGCGAGAATCCAAATGACCGAAGCGCCACGTTTAGATCTTGAGCCGGAATGGAAATCGTTGGAAATATTCCCTGACGAGACAGCCTCACTCCGAGTTATCGTCGAGCAGAGCGAGGAGCACGGTCTGTTTAGATTTTCCTTAGAGCGATTTTTCGGTCCCGCCAGCGAAGATGAAGGCCAATGGCCTGACGGATTCTGGCAAAGGATAAAGGCGTCAGGACTCTATGCGTCTGCCGTCGAAGCAATGGAGGAAGCACGCGCTTCCTTAAAGTCGCTGGGAATTCGCCGGTAGAATGCCCAACCGCACTACGTTGGAAACAATCGAGATCGGCACCCCATCACGAGGTGGCGAATTTCACGGTCACCCCACGCTGCCGAAAGTAGGCCTGCATAAGTTTCCTGCCAGAACGATTGTTATGCGCAAGTCTGCTCGAATCGAACTCGGCTTCCTTCAAACCCGCCCGCGCCAAGGCTGCCTTGAGGGTCGCGATATGCAAGTCAATGTCGGCATTGTCCGCCTGAAGCGATTCATAAATGCGGTTGATTGCATCTGCTACGGTCGGTTCAGTCACTCTCATACTCCTGTTACGGCTTCGCTCGCGCTTATCACATTTGTCGGCCTGACCTTATTGTGGTGAAGTGCGCCGACGTCAATGAGTAACGATCGAGTGGTACGCCGCATTCGCGGTTCGAACTGGGCGACAGAAGTCGATCAGCATGCTGTACCGTTCAGGACTAATGTCGAACGCTTCATATCCGTTGCCGACGATAGATGTTCAACCTTTCTGATGAAGTTTGCAGGCCCTTCAAGAGGCCATACCGACCGGTTTCAACCAAGTTTCCGAAAGACGTTGGGTAAGCGATCCTGGTAACGCAATCCGTCGGATCATCGAGTTCCAGGCACTTAAAGGCGCTCAGTATTCGGCGCGATGGGGTTTCTCAATAGACTTTGTTCCTCGGCTCCGTAGCGGTCGCCTGTCCTGGAAACGCACGCTAAGAGCGGCAGACTTTGATCTCAGTATCGACCCTATCGATATCGAGGGCGTTGTCCCCAATTGGTGCTCTTTTTCCTTCGATGTGGGAATCCGAGATATCCGGAAGATCGCGCCTGCCGTATCACCGGCACCCGGTCGTGAACTGGCGACAGCGCTTCGCTGGTGGCGGTCATGGCATCGGAGAAGACTGGCCCCATCCGTCGGGAAGCTCACGAGCTAAATGTTTTCACATACAGTCTGAACCAAGCGGTCGTAATCGGCGTAAAATTGCGGGATCGTTGCGACCGCATTGCCCATCGTTTCCGGATTCGGATAGCGCGGCATCTGTGTAGACAAAGGCTCGTTGATGAATTCAATCATCTTGGCGACGCGCTCATCGTTGGGTAAGCCGAGGACGACAGACTGGCGAAGCAACTTCACCAGCCGGTGACCGTACTCTTTCCGCAATGTCTCTCGGTCTATTCCCTTGGAGAGCAGATACGCCTTCAACACCAACTCGATTGCATGGCCAAACAATGCGTGTTGGGGCCACATCGACATGAAGGCAGGATGAAAATCCGGCAGCACTTTGCATGCACAATAGAAGTCGTGGGCGCGGGTCAGATAATCGCGCGGAATAAATAAATCGGGATAATCTTGGCCATTGCTCATTGGCAAAGATGTAATACAGAGTTGCATAAATTTAGATAGGAATTTCGTTTGATGTCGAACGCTGAAAGATGCGCGTCAGGTCCCGCAATTGCCGCCCTTGCCGTTTTCGCACTGATAGCCTTTCCCCACGAAACCCTGGCGCTCGACTGCCAACGCGCGACGCAATTGCTGGACAAAGTCATTTGCGGGGACAGCGATTTGAAGGCAGCAGACGCAAAGATGGCAAAAGCTTACTTCGATCTCCTCAAGTCGACAAAGGACAAGGAGGTCCACGACCTGATCATCCTTAGCCAACGTCGGTGGATCGATGCCCGATATCAGCAGGACGTAACCGATCCGCTCGCCAAGCCAGAACCGAACTCCGACGATCTCGACGATCAGAAATCCATGCTTCTCGACCAGATGAAGGACCGCACCCGTACGCTGTCGGCTCAGCCATCAACGATGGCGCTGAACATAAGAGAAGAGCGAGAATTCATTTCCAGGTTTTCCGGAGGCTCTTTCTCCGGATTTCGTACCGGATGCTTTTTCGCTCCAAAAGGTTTTGGCGACGGCGCATATATTTGTCTGGGAACACAAGTTGCTCAGAACAATGATCGGATTTGTACAACTATCCAGGAATGGGCGAGCGGCCACGACACCGAATATCGAACCGTGTCTCAGGTTGTGGATGGCAAAGCGAAACTAGTTGCGGAGTGCTCGACAGGCTATGCGTCAACCGACGAGACCTGCCCTGATGAGGGGAGCCCGGCAGATGGTACCCAATCTGTGGGCTGGAACTTCCACCTAGATTCAAAGGACCCAACCTTCGATCCGAACGTCCAAGATGGGCCAAGCCTCAAACTTGATCCCGATTTTCCATTTGACGACATTTCGCACGGATGGACGGCGCAATGTTTGACCGATCCGAACTTTCCGCCGCAATCCCTGGAGAGCCCTGCTTCTCGGAGCCAGTAGGCACAAACTCAGCAGGACGATCTTAAGGCTCGGCCAGGAATTCCTTTAACTGCGCGAGGATGCGCTCTGTCAGGAACTCTCGCCATGCCTGCGAGATACCGCTTCCATCACCAACGACACCGCTTCCCACAATTTGGCCTCTTGCTCGGGCGATCTCTCGATGGACTGGGCAAGGTTGGCGATTACTACCTGCTTGGCAGGCATGACGGCAATCATTTGTCCAAAGGCTCCATGAGCGAAATACCGAAATGGGGGGAGATGGGCGCGATACTTCGATGCTTTCTCATTTTGAGCCTCTCCACGGTGGCCGGTCGTCCACCACATATAGCCATAGCCTGCTTGCCCGTCGAAAGAGTGCGCCGACACGCTTTCATACACCCATAGCTCGGGGACGACCTGCACACCGTCCCAACGCCCTTGGTTAAGATAGAGCCATCCGAAACGAGCTAGGTCCCTCGCCGTCATATGCAGGTGGTAGGCGGGATGGTGCGATTGAGGCCCACGCATGTAAGCACCATCCGATGGTTCAAAATCCTGCATGCCGACCTTGCCTGCGATGTCCGTCATGATGCCATCAAACACGGATCGTCCTGTGGCCTGCTCGTAGACGGTTCCCAGAGCGTTGAAATCCCAATTGTTGTAGTGCCAATAGCTTCCTGGTACCTGGCTTCCTCGCGGCGGCTTTGCGGCGGTCATCGCTTTCGTCTCGGCGAGTGCCGGGTGATAGATGCCTGATCGTGCCTGGAGAAGATGTCGAACGGTTGCCTGGCCTTCAGCTTCCGTCAGCCCTTCCACATCATCGATGTCCAGCCCCTCCATGGTGGCATCCAGACGAACATTGCCGCGTTGCACCTCAATGCCGATCAATGCACTGAGAAAACTTTTGCGAATGGAACGGATGAGAACCTTCTGGTCAGTCGCACCGGTTGCCTGCAGGACGCCCCCCTGATGAACCACGACGGTCCCGATGGAGCCAAACGCCGCAAATGCCGCTTCAGCTTGCGCCAGGAGTTCGCTGGACCAACCAGTTAGGCTAACCTCCTCCCATTTGCCATCCGGAAACATTGTGCTGTTCATGAGGTCTCCTCGTCAGGATGAAAACGGAAATGTTTGCCTATTCTTGAAAGCCAACAGACGGCAATCAGCCCATATCCACAAGGCTCTTTCGTCTCGCCTGCTGAGATGCCATGCGCTTGTCGCTCGCGGAAATGGCCCGCCACGCCGGTCCAACTCAGCAGACGTTAGGTTGCACAACTTTTCGACGTTTCCAAGCGAGACCCGTTGAACGGCATCGTCGTGCTCAATAGACCCTATAACCGGGCCGGGACGTTGATATAAAGTGGCAAGCCGACGACGTCAGAAGGGCAACGATTGCGTTCAATTCGAGAACCATGGCACTCAGGCAAACACATCGAGGCAGCCGTCGATCATGTGATGGCAATTTGAGGAATTCAAAGATGTTCATCAAACACCGACGACAGAAAGCCTGGCAATTCCTCTTGCTGCCCTTGCGGCTCGTCATAGCCGTGCTCGTCATCATCAGCGAGATCGCCCGACCGGTGTACCGGCCGCTCGTGCGCTGGTTCGCCTCGCTTTCCATCGTAAAGCACTTCGGCGAGTTTGTCGGTTCGTTGCCACGAGGCGTTATTCTCGTTCTTTTCGTCGTGCCGCTCGCGATTGCCGAGCCCTTAAAGGTCTACGCGTTGATCATCATCGCCAAGGGTCATGTGATCTCCGGGCTCGTAATCATTGCATTGGCCTACCTGATGAGCTTCCTCTTGGTCGAACGACTTTTCCACGCAGGCCGCGAAAAGCTGCTGACTTACGGCTGGCTCAAATGGATTATGGATCGCGTTGAGATCGTTCGAAACTGGGTCTCCGAGATCAAAGAAAGCGTCGTCGCGTCGGTGCGTGGCTGGCTTGGGTACCCCGGAAGCTAAGACGCCAAGGGCAACTCAAAGCTTCGCTTCAGCGTTTCCATCGGCACATCAGTCTTGACGTTCAATACGCTCGGGATACGCGTCAAATGGTCAGCCTGAAAGCGCCAGTAGCTGTGAAGGCCAGCCGTGACGATGCGCAGGACAGCGTCACGCTCTCCTGTCGTCAGATAACATTCCATGACCTCCGGGAACCTCCGGACGGCCTCGGTAAATTGCAGAGTGACCATCGCCTCGCTCATAGAGACCTTCAAGCTCAATTCCGTCGATCCGTTTGGCTATCTGACCAGCACGCTCACGGCCCTCATTAATGGCCATAAGCAGAGTCAGATCGGGCAACTCTTGCCTTGGAACTACAGGGCGGGGTAGACGCGCTCAACAGCTTCATTCGGCCCGATGTCGTTATCTGATGGCGCGGTGAAGCTTGCCTCCGTTTCACTCTTTTCCAGAGCGCGTCCTGGACAATGCGAAGCGTCGGAACCTCCTGAATGATGTGCTGTTCCGGCGAGTTGAGCCGAGACACCCGGCGTTCGCTTACGGGGTTCTTTCGGTAGGCGAGCCTGTTGAACACCAGGCGACCGATGTACATCTGGTTGTTCAGAATTCCGGTTCCTCTTCGGCGGTGTCCCCGGATCGCCGTTCCTCTCCAGGCCTGTCCGCGAGGGCCTGGTATACCCTGGCCATTGAGGATTTCCGCAATTGCGTCGGGGCTGAAGCCATTCGCATACTGTTTGAATATCCAGACGATTACAGCCGCTTCGTCGACATTGATCTCCCTCAGGCCCCGGATCGGATCACCGTCGGCCCCGATCACCTTTTTGATCGAGTAGCCATAACAAATGCCGCCGGGCACTCGACCCTTCCTCGCTACCGTTTTCATGCCTTCCCTGGTTCGGTATCGAACCTGCTCCAGCATCTCGTTGTTCAGCACTGCTCTCAGGCCAAGCTCCATAGATGACACCTGGGAACTGCCATAAACGGTCCAAAGCTCGATTTCGTGGAAATGGAGCAGCTTCAATACTTTAGCGCTGTGTTCAAGGTGTCGCGACAAGCGGTCAAGGGTCAGGCAAAGAAGTACGTCATATGCTCCCTCTCGTGCGCCCGTCAGCGCAGCCTGAAGGCCTGGCCGTGTTTCAAAACTAGAGCCGCTGACGCCAGCATCGACAAATGTCCCGCACAGCTTCCACCCACGCTCTGCTATAAACGAATCCCCCAGATCAAGCTGGGTTTCAATGGATGCAGGGTTTTGCTGATCCGTCGAATACCGCGCGTAGATAACCACTCGTTTGCACATTTTGGCCTCCCAATAACAATGGCAGGCCAAGGTATCACGACGCAGATGTGTTCGAGTGTTGGTCTAACCCTGCAGTCCTCGAAGGACCTGTCAAGGTGCGGGAGGAGCAACGCTTACACCCAACCTCACCCCAGCGCCGGAGAACCGGCATGAGCAAAGGGCTTTTGAATGCAATGGCTTGCAATTCCGCCTGTTCGCTTGTCCTCATGACCCTACCCTTCTGAAAGTGGGATACCCAAATTCTGGCCCAGTGCGGCGCTGAAAATGATGAACCGAGAAATCGTTCCGTTCACAATTCGTCGTTGCATCCTACTTGCCGATCAAGGAAAGAATATCGAACATCAAACGTGACCTTCAACCCCGAGAAATCCAATGCAGGGCCCCCGACAATCGACGCTCACCGGAAAGGTACAGGGCGAATTTTTGACACCCGCCGAGCCGAACGAATGGGGCATCCTCGTTCTGGGTGGATCGAGCGGTCGTGTGGATGTTCGGAGAGCTTCCCTCTTCGCCGATTTGGGCCTGACAGCACTTGCCCTACGATGGTTTGGCGGCAAGGATCAAACCCCGGGCGTCTGCGAAGTACCGTTGGAAACGTTCGTCGACGGGATAGACGAGCTTCATCGACATGGCTGCAAACGTATCGCGATTATCGGGACATCAAAGGGAGCAGAGGCTGCTTTGCTTACCGCCAGCCTGGACGAACGCGTACAAGCTGTTTTCGCCATAAGCCCCTCCTCCGTCGTTTGGGGCAACATCGGGCCGGGTCTTGACGGAGTTTCTTGGCCAGAGCGGTCATCATGGTCATGGAAGGGCGAACCTCTTCCGTTTGTGCCTGCTGATCCATTCTGGCAAAAAGAGTACCATCAGGCTCTCGTTGTCTATCGAGGCCTTTTCGAACACTGCCTCCGAAAATTTGCCTCATCTGTTCCGGCAGCCGCTATTCCGGTGGAAGATACCCGAGCCGATGTCATCGTAATTGCAGGCGGAAGGGATGCCTTATGGCCATCAGATTTGTTTGCTCGTGAGATTGTTGAGCGCCGACGCCAATTTGGAATGGACACCAAATTGGTTTGCGATCCAGATGCGGGACATCGCGTTCTTCTTCCAGGTGAATCCACGCCTCGGTCATCCCTTCATGCACATGGCGGCGACGATGAGGCCGATGCCAGGCTCGGTATCGCCGCCTGGGCTGTAATCACCAAGACCCTACGTGCTCCGCCAGGTATCTTTCCGCGCCATCGATAGGGGGCGCACAGCAGCATTCCAAAATGCGCGTTCGTGGCTCGCGATTGCGTTCGAATGCGCGAAGACACCGTTCCCGGAGGAGCGTGGCAATCGGGTGGTGCTCCCGGGTAACGCCCGACTTGCGGCCACGACAGGCCACATTACAGAAAGGACAATTGCGCAGGAGTAATTCCTCGGAGAGCAAGGAAGACCTTCATGCACAAACGCGCGTCGTCCCGGGCATTATGCATGTCGCTTGCGGCGATATCCGGAACCTTCAATGCCGAAGCGACGCTACGGAGGCTATAGGATGGCAGACCCGGCAGCGCCTTCCGAGCCAGGATTAGTGTGTCGATTGTTTCCAGCGGTCTCCATCCCGGCAAGTGACGCTTTAAAATGCCAACGTCAACAGGCGCGTTATGAGCCACGATCCAGCGATTGGACACTGTGGCAAGAACGTCCGATGCGAGATCGCTAAAAAGCGGTTCAGCTCGAAGTCTCTCTGCAGTAAGACCGTGGACCCTCCAGGCATGATAAGAAATCTGTGCGACTGGCCTGAAATACCAATGGTGTTCAGCTCGCTCTTGGCCCGCCAAATCGAACTCGAACGCGCTAAGCTCAAGGAGTTCAGGCTCATGCCCGCCACTCCCCTCGGTGTCTATCGCAAGATACTTACAACTTTCAGTCGTCACCCTGAAGCATCCGATGTCGGCCGGAGCATACACTCGAACTTACGAGGTATGATTGTCATGCAATTGGAAGCCAATTCCGTGCTGCAGATTAAATCGGGGAGATGCGTCCAATCCTACTTTGAGCGGTCCTGCTGAATCTGTGAGGAACTTTGTTATTGATCTGTACGACGTAGTCTCGAACATCGTCCGTATCAGTTCAAAGCCGAAAACGGGCGGGGGTATCAATCTGAGCGTCTCCTAGCGCCCAGTTTGCGCCTTTCGTCGGTATCCAACTGAGGCCGACGGCCTGAACAGAACATACGGTAGTAGCGCTTCTTGCACAACACCGAGGGTTGACGAGCTACGGCGTCGTCAAACAGGATACAATCCGCGTAACCAGGCCGCATTTAGCAGGGAGATCAATTCGCATGGACAGCGTCAGCATATTCGATGGGCACAACGACGCAATCATATCCATGGTCGAGTATACGGCTCAAGGTCGAGACTTCCTGTCACGCTCGGAAAACGGTCACCTTGATCTCCCTCGGGCGCGAGAAGGACAGATGGCCGGTGGGCTATTTGCAATCTCTGCCTATCCGGAGCGCGAACCAGAAAATGATCTGACGATTACCAATAATGGATACCAGGTTCGTTACGCTGATGCGTTAGACCCTGAGCATGCCCGTCGGCAGATTGATGGCCAGCTTTCTGCGATAAAATCCTTGATCGGCCGATCGGGTGGGCAAATGCGCCTCGCAGCGAGTGTGGATGAGATTCGGTCTGCTCTGAACTTGTCGGCCTTTGCTGTGGTGCTTCACATGGAGGGTGCCGAGGCTATCGACATCGATCTGAGCTTTCTTGACACCTTATACGATCATGGTCTTCGATCTCTTGGCTTAGTTTGGAGCCGTCCCAACATTTTTGGTTTCGGCGTGCCCTTTGCATATCCACGGTCACCTGACACTGGACCTGGGCTGACCGACGCAGGCAAGAGGCTCGTAAAAAGATGCAACGATCTCGGGATCATGATTGATGTCTCGCATCTGAATGAGCGCGGATTCTGGGACGTAGCTGCACTGAGCACTGCTCCACTCGTTGCCACGCATGCTTGCGCTCACGCCATCTGTCCATCGACCCGAAACCTGACGGACCGGCAGCTGGACGCCATCCGCGACACGGACGGCGTCATTGGGCTGAATTTGGCCGTCAATGACCTCCGTGCGGATGGCAACCTCGACAACGACACCCCGCTTGACGTCGTCGTCCGTCATATTGAGTATCTGGTCGAGCGCGTGGGCATAGACAGAGTTGCCTTGGGATCGGATTTCGACGGTGCTGTCACGCCACGCGAAATCAAAGATGCGAGCGGGCTGCAACGTCTTATCGAAGCCATGCGCAAGGCGGGGTTTAATGAAGAAGATGTCAGGAAGTTCGCCCTCGACAATTGGCTCCGCGTATTCCGGCTGACATGGAAGGATAGTTGACCCCTGGAACTAAGGTGCGACTGGACTTCTTCACTTTTGCCATAAGGCTTTCGCTGATGATAATTTTCGGCGGACGCACATCGGAAACCGCTTTTCAGGTCTGAATTGTCCGCTGCGTTGGCCATGCCGCAGGAAGGCACTCAATTAAGGTCGCTAGCTTATGTCGCGCATCATCATTCTTGGAAATGCCGGGGGCGGAAAATCGACCCTTGCTCGCAAGATCGCTCGCAGTCGCGATCTCCCTCATTTCGAAATCGACAAGTTCCTATGGCTGGAAGGATGGGCCCCCGCCCCAATGGAAATCTATGCCAGTAAGCACGGGGAAGTCATTTCGGGCGACACCTGGGTGATCGATGGCGTCGGACACTGGAATTCGATACCCGCCCGGGTGGAGCGCGCCACAGAGATCATCCTTATCGACATGCCTCTGTGGATGCATTTTTGGCTTGCTGCTGAAAGGCAAATTGTCTGGGCTTCTGGCGAACTGGCAGATTCCCCCGGTGGCTTTTCGGCGATGCCGCCGACCCGCGACTTGTTTCGGACGATATGGGAAATCGATCAGGAACGGATGCCCGGCATCCGTGCCCTCTGCACGAACGCTGAAAGGGACGGCAAAACCCTTCATTGTATTCGCAGCGTCGATGCGCTTGAGGCGTTTTCTAACGACCTTGATAAATCGGAATGACAGGCTCACCATCACACGGCGTTTGCCAGCCAAGGACAGCGGACCGAACAGCAGAACTCCGACTTGACTTAGATCGATCAGCGACCAACTTTGACGCGAGGATTTTGGTTGCGATTCTAGGATCACCGTGAGCGCCACAACAGATTTTATTGCCGATCTTGTGCGAGCAGCAAATGCGGTCGAAAAGCTGTCCCCGAACGAGGTCAGCGATTTGCTGGACCGGTCGGTCGATACAATCCGGCAGCTGCGGCAGGAACTCGGCATCATCCCTGTGCCTGGCAAGGACGCGCTGATTTATATCCGCACCGTAGCGGCGGGAGCTGCGAGGGTGCCGCCCGAGGAGTGGCACCACGGTCTCCTACACGCCGCTGAGATGATCCGCAATCTCCACATCGTTCGCGATACGGGTACCGAGTTCCGATTTTCCGAAATCGAGTCCTGAGGGCCTTGAAATCTAGACTTTCGTGAAGTCCCCAGGACGATTCTGCATGTCGAGACACCGAGGAAGATCATGACGATCATCGTGCTTGCAGCTCTGATCGAAAACGACAGGGTGTTCATGGCGCGACGTGCCGCGCATAAGCAAGCGTACCCTGAACTTTGGGATCTGGTTGGTGGCCATGTCGAGACTGGTGAATCCTTTGAGATCGCACTCATCAGAGAGGTCCGCGAAGAAGTCGGCGTGACACCAATCACCTTCCGACCTTTGGGTTCGTTCGAAGACAGTCAACGCAAGATAGCCTACCACCTTTACGCGGTTACCGACTGGTCGGATGGGCCGCCAAGATTGATTGGGGATGAGCACACGGATTTCAAATGGGTGCCGATAATCAATACGGGCACCGTCGCGCCCCTTGCCCACCCAGAGATCTGGTCGTTCCTTGCCTTAGCTAGGCCCGAACGCGCCACATCGTGACTATAAGTCGCGAGGCTGTGGTGTCAGTGGGACCCTGTCGCCCCACTGACCAGCATGTTTCCTCAGAAATGATTGCGACCGTCACTCCGGGGATCGTCGTTCACCTGGTGGGGAATGTAGAGATCGGAACGAGCCTTTCGTCTCCAAGGCCGCGCCAGGTTCTCCGGATCTGTCTGGATATCAGCAAAGGCGACGCCGGGACTTCCATTCGTTGGGCAAAGAGCCGCCCAGCGGCCATCCGGAGCGGCAATTCCGGAAGGCATGATGACGCTTTGCGGCGCATGTGCTGCGTAGCTTACCCAATATGTATTGCTGGCGGCATGCCCCAACACCTCCGCAGCAAAGGCGGGAGCGGCTTCCGGGAGTTCCCCTGTCGTCGAGAACAGGACGCAATCAACACCAAGTCGCTCGTATTCGAGAAATATCTCTGGGTAGTGAGATTCCATTCCCATGGCGCAGCCAAAGCGAAAGCCGTTGATATCGAAGGTGATTGGAAATTTGCCTGGCGAATACATGAAAGAAATCTTGGTGTGCGACAGCAACCGTTCATCGTAACGGGTAACGATTTCGCCACGATCGGAAATCACATACAGACTGTTATGTGGTCGGTGCGGTGGCGTCAGTTGATGAACCGAACCAAGAACCACCCAAAGCTTGAGATATTTCGCGAGTTTTGCGGTCTCTTGCAATTCTTCCTGCAGGACAGCCCATTGGAAACGGCTCCAATCGGAGGGACCGATTTCCCTCGGGCCGATTTCGGACATGATGCGCTTATGAGGAGAGCATGTGGTGCCTTCGGAAAAATGAACAAGCTGCGCACCTCCTGCCCTCGCCTCCCTCATCAGCTGTCGTATCTCCAACCCGCAGGTGCGAAGCCCTTGCGTATCGCGAGGGTCATTAAACAGGCTAGTTTGGGCCACGGCTAGGCGCAAAGTTTTGGCAATGGGGAAGCTCGGTGGCATACGACGAACATGCATGAGTGCCGTGGTGTAGGATTCGCCGGTTTTTGCCGAGCGGGCACGGACACGGCGCTTGAGATTTCCATTCTTTGTCATTGTCAGACCTTCCCGTTCGAACGAAAGCTCCCCGGCAACAACGCCCAAACGATAGGACCAAGACAACGACCCGAGACGGAAGTCCCTTTGCCTCCGTTGAACGCCATGCTGGGGAAGGCTCTGGGAGGTTTGGCGAAGGTCACGCCGAATGGAAGATTGTTTTGTTGACGCCGATTCGTCAAGTTGCCGCAGCGACCGCATTTGAGAGATACGAATGAAAGAATATTTTAGAAGTTTAGTAGGCGATTTCATCGCGATGGCTTGGTTCGCCCCACCTGATAGCGGAACGGAGAAATTACTCCGCCTTGTCCTATCCGGTGCCTTGATTATCCTCGGAGTGCATTTTTCTTATCCAAGGTTACGAACAAGCTTACAGCGGTGATGGTTCGTTTTTTCGACCCGACGGGAATGGCGATCATTATTATTTCGGCGTGATCGGCGGCTTTGCTTGGATTGCCGTTCTTCTTGGCAATCGCCTTAGAGCTTTGGCATGGGCATTCGTGATCTTTCTCGCGTGGTGGTGCTATGGAACGATCAGCGACTACCTTAAAGACCAATACTAGGTCTTGGGAAAAGACGGCTGTCCCGCCTGTATGGGGTGGGCTGCCGAGCTGCATTTGGGCGCTGGGGCGTTTGGTCTCTGTGCGTTCGTGTTCGTCGCCATTCTTCGATTCAGAGAGACCCCGGATTGGCAGTTTTTTGCTGCACCCGTGTTAGTATTCATGTGGCTTTTCATGGGCGTGGGGCTCGGCTAACGACGGAGCATTGCTACAGAGCTTATCGCCCCATGGTATTAATCAGGGAGCACGACGGACGGTTCACCGCGCAGGTAACGATCAGCGGCAGTGCGCAAGAAATGCTCTGCCTCGTCACGGGGCATATATCCGGCCTGAAAACGCTCGCCGACATGGTAAGGCTCTTCGTACTTCCACTCTGGCACAGCGATGGGGCTTTTGCCGATTGACAAGGACCAATAGCTGCCACGGGCACGAAAATAAAACTCTTTGCCGTCAATGCCACCAAAGCCCTGAACTGGGGTGATGCCTCCTAGCCAAGCAATCACCACCTTGCCGCCGTTGCTTTGTTCGGCCGCTTGAGCCATCTCCTCTTCATACATGTCCAGTGCACCGCGTCCGCCGAGATATACTTTTACAGTACGCCTGTGATTAGCTGGGCTGTCGGATAGCAGTTCACGCTTAGGATCAAGTGGCAGTATGGAGCAGAGCAGCGATTATCAAACCGGCGAGCAATACGCCGACGCATGCGGGTGTCCCGAAATACCGCAAACTCACAAACCATCCCTGACGATGGATCTCGGAGCATCTCGCCACGATTCCCACTCGCAGTTAACCTGCGACCGGACAATGCGATTATTGTCTTTATTGCACACATGAGATTGCTCTCTATTTGTGAAATCCACGAAATCCGTTCCAGACGTATCTGGATATCTCAAAGACCCATGTGAAGCGTAAATCTGGCTGCGGCTTATACGCTTCGTTTCGAAGAAACGGAAAAACATATCGAGAAAATATTCCGGGCAGAATAAATATAAACCATATTACCAGAACATCTTTAGATCTGCTGTAGCACATATAGAAGACCACCAAGGCAACAACAATAATTATTCTGCATACCAAAAGATATAATCGTGTCGGCATTCCTTGCCTTTCCCTCTTACCAACTTGGGCACCCCTTGCGGCAGCCGAACCAGCCACCAGGTTCAGCGAAATGAAGCCAGGATCCGCGAAATTCCTTGGACCTGTGGACGCCGCGCCAACGGGCTCCGATGGCGATGACACAAAACCTACCGGATTCTCAGCGCCCCTACCCGAGGTTAATCGAATAGCCGTTTATCTGGCAAAGGTGGCTGCTGCAACAACGCCACCGTAAGAGAAGAAATTGTCCAGAGAACGCCCAACACGCCGGACACAAAGCATAGCTGAGAGATGCCTGCCAAGAAATTAGCCCTGTTCGGCGCAATGAATTCGTACAGCCAGGGAATACCCGCGCCGACGAAGGGGGTTGCGATCCAGGCCAGCCATCTGACGCCGAGCCGGGCGGCGACATATTCAATTGGCGCGAAAATGAACACGGACATCCCGATTGCAGGTACCACGAGAAATAGGGCCACTATCCAGACCAGACCGCCACCTGCCAACGGAACGAGCACCAAGCCAAATAGAAATATGAGGGCCACTCGCCCGAAAAGTCCGCCAAGCGTCATGTTCGATCACCTCTCCTGCATCACTATTATCCCAGGTGGAGTTGCAATCGCATTTCGTGCACGCGTAAAATGCGAACGATCCGGCGAATGTTAGGGAGATCATAAGGCGTATGGGACTGTTCGACTTTCTAAAGCGCAGGAGAATGCCAGCTACAATCGAAGACGCCATGGCCTCTCAGGCAGCGGATTTTGTGAATGCGTTCTCTCGCCCCGGAGCACCCATCGATGGATCGAAACTCGATTACTCAGAAGACTCGTTGAACCTGGTGGATCAGGTGCTACAGGACTTCTACCAAAACCAGGCACAGCTCCCTGACGACCTTCATTTCGTAGCCTCTGCTTATGTTTTCGAGACTGCGCGACGTCGGTTTGGCGGACGCTATCTTCGCGGCGATCAAGACAACCCATTCGTCCTGGTTGTCGGCGAACCGGATTGTCGTATCGGCGTAATGGTAATGGGAAAAATCAGAGGCCGGACTACGAATGGACCGGAAGACAATATTCCATTCTTCTTTGCAGGTATCGCTCCGCTGGTTGAAGGGCGCAAGGACGCAACGCTCGAATAGGGAGCGCTGCGCCCGGTCGTCGACGCCTTGATTGCCGATCTGAAGCGGTCGATGAAGCTGTTAATGGATGAGACCCGTGCGTAAGCGGTGGAGCGACCACACATGGCTACGAGTAAAGGGCCGCCTTGACGAGCGGCCTTCAAACCACAGTGGCTCTGGATTGTTCGCGGCCAGTTCCACAAATTCACATGCTATCCATAAAGGAGCGTTGGATTAACACCCATGCATCAGGATATGGCTCGTGATCCTGCCTGTGCTCCGTCCGGTATTCGCCCCAACCCTGGAGCTTCCAGTATTTCGTCATGACATCGAAATGGCTATGCCCAGCTACCTCGCCGACTTTCACAGCGCCCTCATTAAGTAGCGCTCTAAAGCCGTTCCCCATGGGACCAGCAAGACAGAGACCGGGTAGCAGTTGACCATCTGGCTCGGGATCGAGCCAGATTTCGTGGATCAGTTCGTTTTCCATTGAGGTGTCTTACTTCATGAACCGCCCTCTCGGAAGAGGCACCTTGGAGACAAAGGTGGCTACAACTACATATGGGAAAGGTTTGCTACGCCCCGAAATTCCACGGTAAAAGCTTATCGATCTGGCTCTGTTTGTGGCCGTTGACGATGCCGGGGCCGAGAACTGGGCGACCATCGCGTCGCTCATCGAGACCTGCAAACTCAATACTGTCGATCCGCTCTCCAATCTAACCGGCACGCTCACCGCCATCGTCAACGGCCACAAGCAGAACCGGATTGAGAAATTGCTGCCGTGGCATCATGCGGTGATATAACAAGCAGCCATAGGCTACGGTTGGTCGCCGTGCTTGGCCGATGTGACGCGAAACAGTTATGTGGCTATTGCCTCCACCGGCGAGAGAACGGGGAAGAAGGCACAAACGAGAATCCGAAGGTTGACTAATGCCATTAATCATAGATTGCGATGGGATCGTGAATGTCGAAGAATTCTGGGACCGGTACGAAAGCTACGTCGGTGCAGAAAGCGCACGTTTCTTTGGCCGTAATCTTAACGCTCTTTGGGACGCCCTGGAGGGCGGAGGACCAGGCTGCCCAGATGCCGCCCATGTCATCTTCAAGAATGCCGCAAAGCTTCGCGATCTGAAAACGCACTCTGGCGATAATTTCCTGGCGATACTTCGCGAAATCACGACCAACGTGTCCAGCATCCGAGTCGAAGTGCTTTAGATCCAAATCAGTCAAGGTGATAGCGGAACGCCGCTTACTCATTGCTTTAGGATGGAGATTGAAATTCGGACCCCTTTCGTCCGACCAGACGCCTAACCAGCCACCAAATCAGCGCAATAACATAGCCGACGGCTATGACTGCTGTTTCCAGCAGTATTGGGAGCACCAAGAATCCATCACCTGGGCCTGGCTCCTCGTCTGGCGCTAGCTTCGGCATGCCAACTAGGTCGAAGGTGTATACTGAGGTTAGCACCCATAGAAACGCGAGCGTATGTGGCAGCCATTTTCGGCGCTCCGCAGCACGCGCACGAAGAAATGCCAAAATCAGCGCAAGGATGTTCAGAGCAAGAATTAGGGGTTGCGCGATAAGGGGAGGCAAAAGGGTGGGGTAATACGGGTCATAGTGCACAATTTTCTCCCGGGGTCTGCTTGTCTGGCATGAGCCGTGCCACGCGTGAGATGACAGATCAAACCTATCGCACCAATCCCTGGTCGATCCTACCTTAAGGAGCTGGCCAATGATGAGAAATTTCCCCATCCTCCTTAAGGCGGGCGTCGCGCAGTCGCCCCTCGCCCATAAGGGTGCCGAATACTTCGTGGTATCTTTGCAAGAACACGCCTCGATCTGAGATCACTTCGTAGCCACCTTCATGCTCCCCGCCACGTCTCCAAAACAACTCACCCTCTCCAGACTGAGAGCGCCAGTGTCCTCGCAGGGTTACTTTATAGGAATTCCCCTCTCGCGAACCGAGCGCAAACGTGCGTCCATGATTTTCGGGCGCAAACCAAAGTGTTTCACCAGTTGCCGGGTCGTCCATGGTCAAACGGCCGCAGGCTGAGCATTGATAGATTGCATGCATACTGCGGTGGAGGTCGTAAATTGACTTCTGATCGGCATCGGGCTCCTCAGCTACTGTGTCCCAATCTTGATCTGGAAGCAGCCAACTCTTGTAGGGCAATGCGTCGGTTTGATCGACGATGATGTTGTCGCAAAGACATCTAAATTTCATGGCAGTTCAGAAGCCTTACTTTCTGATGTTGTGCAGGGTGGCCTGTTCCAGTCGAACAGTGGGCGTCTGTTGGCCGAAAACAAATCTCATACCACGTTGCCAGTCGTCGATCGCTTCACGCGGTAATGATAGTCATAGACGTGGAGATCGAAGCCGCAGCTACGATAAAGCGCAAGTGCGGGAGTGTTGTCTGCTTCGACGGAAAGACAGGATTGTCGAACACCCTTTCCATTGGCCCAATCCTGGAGCGCGGAAACCACCAAACGGGCATAACCACATCCTCGGTGGTCAGATCTCGTGGCTACAGCGTCGACACCCAGACGACCTTGATGAAGGACACCATAGGCCATCGAGACTATCTGTCCGCCGACCTTGAACGCCGCGTAAACTTTCGGCAAGACGATCTTTCTCATCGAGTTTTCAAAAACGGAACGCGCTTCAGCCGACATGGGTTTCGCGATGGTAGCCCATGCATCGAACCACTCGTTGTCTGCGTTGCCGACCTGAACTTTCGCAATCGACGTGTCAGGACTGCGTGCTGTATGTTCCGCAAGAAGAACATGGCTACGCCCCTCGCTCCTATATCCCCTCTCTTCGAGCAACCCATCGATGTCGTCTCCCATGGACAACACCTTGACGATGGTAGGGCGGCCCAGTCTTTGGAAAAGATCTTCACTCGTTTTCAGTACCGTTTCAAAGCGCGATGAGCGAAATTGCGTGGCGCAGATGGCATTGATGCGCCGAACAGGTCCTCCGGAGGCCCGTATCAGCCATCCTTCCATGTACGTTTCGACTGGGGCCGGGCGGAGGTTCAAGCCAACCTCCTCGACCTGCCAGGCCACATCTACCAGAGACCGTTGCATCACTTTACCTCCGCGTCGCATCCAACACACCTCAGTCGGATGGTTGGGACAGCGCCCATTCCATCAAGGCGTTCTGTGCATGAAGTAGGAATGCCTTGGCCGGGCGGCTTTGGCAGGCTCGGTGTAACATGGCATCGGCCGCCACTTCCTTACCCCGCGCGACTGGAGGGCACGGCAGAAAGATCGCATCTTTTCGTCCGCTGTCGAGAAGAGAAGCCGTCACCTGGTAAGGCAAAAACTCGTTCTCTGTCCCGTCACTGGGCCAGGAATCTGTGACGATCACGTCGGCTTCCGAGACGTCGCGTATATCGATGCTAGTCTGGAAATTCTCGTTCAGCAGGTCGGGATCGGTAACGTGCCAGCGTTCTGGATAAACCTGCGTGACGTGAATAGGCATGACCTTCGATGCCTCGACCCAAGATCGAAAGATGTTGGCATCCGCAGCAACTCCGACGACCTTCAGACCGTCCAATGTTCCTCTGACACTCTTGATATAGGCAAGATCGCCGAGCGTCTCACAGGGATGATTGGTCTTGGTTCGGGCATTGATGACAGGCGCTTCGGCTATGAAAGCAAGCTCTCGCAATGTGGCAAGCTCCTTTGTCCGGATGACAAGAAGGTCAAACCAGTTGTCGAGGTATCCAGCAAGATCGGCAGTAGTTTCGCGGACATTGAAGCTGATCGGAGATTGAACGCATATGCCGCCCATCGCCTTCGCGCCAAGATCGAACGCCGTCGTATTTCGCCATCCCGTATCATCGACAATAATGCCAATGCGCTTTCCCAGCAGCGATTGCGGCATGGTCCGCTCGTGCCAATGAATCGCAAGTTGGCCTGCTCGATCAATAACCGCAAGGATGACGTCCAGCGGCAAGGAGTGAAATTCAAGAAAGTCCCTGTTCAGTATAGAAATCATAGTGCTTCCAGGATGGAATTCGACAGGTTCCGAGTAATGGAGGTTCGGCTGCCACCTTAGGAGATTTTGTGCGCTGCGCAACGACCTCACCTAACGTGCTCGGTCAAATACTTAGCCTCCATTCCCTTTGCGGCCATGCGTTTGGGGTCAGGCTCGTTCATGCAAAAGGGTGATGACGGTGAAATAGAAGGACTTCTGACAGGCGGCTGCTTTGGCCGTTAGCAAACTCGCGCCAGACGAACAGCCTCATCTCCGCACTGTCCATAGCCTCTACAATCGGCTCATCGCTTCGGAGGTCAGCCAGCCATCCAACATTCGATTTAGGCTGTGGACTCGTTATGACGGAGTGTGATGCGAATGCAAGCAAGCTTCGTCATTGCGAGAAAAGTCATTCCCAGCTTGTCGTATCGGGTTGCGACCCTTCTGTAGCATTTGAGCTTGTTGAAGAAGCGCTCGATGAGATTACGCTTTTTGTAGAGCCAAGGGCTGAAGACGACCGGCTCTTTTCGATTAGACTTTGGCGGAATGTTTGCCCACGACCGTTCCGCTCTCAACTTTCCGCGTAGCCAGTTGGCATCATAGGCTTTGTCCGCAAGAAGCATCGAACCCGACGGAAGATTATCGAGAAGTTCGTTCGCCGCCGTCAGGTCATGGGCATGGCCGGGTGTGATGGAAATCTTGATTGGCAGCCCTTTTCCATCGGTTAAAGCATGGATTTTGGTTGTGAGACCGCCTCGACTTCTTCCAAGGCAGCGATCCGGATGATCCGCCCTCAACGTTGCGGCTGAATGATGTACGCGAACTGAAGTGCCATCGATCATCGTGATCCCATCATTTGATGCGCTGGTGATGGCGTCCATCAAACTGTCCCATATTCCGGCTTTCATCCAGCGTCGGAAGCGATTGTAGCAGGTGGTGTAGGGGCCATAGCGCTGGGGCACATCACGCCAAGGAGCACCTGACCGCAGAACGCAGAAAATGCCGTTCAGCACGCGGCGGTCATCGACGCGCGGCACGCCTCGTGGCTTGTTGGGCAACAGCGGTTCAATCACGCCCCACTCGGGGTCGGTTAGATCGTATCGGCTCATGCCGACACTGAATCCGATGTTGACGGGTCATGGAAGATGTATAGCGTTGCCATATGAAAGACGACCCTGAGATGCTCCTCCCGGACACACTGCAATCTGCTGCTTGCCGCAGCGGCGGTGAATGGGGCTGGCAACCTGAAACGATACCGCTGGTGATCGATGAAGCCGAGAAATTGGGCCTTTGTAACGTTGGCGGGCAACTGCAATTCCTGATGCCGGAAGGCACCTGCGAATGTTATTGGGTAGAGGTAAATGCGATAAAGAGCGAGCCAGACGGCTTAACCTGGGCCGAGCGCGTCGCCCGCTCCGCAACAGCCGCACGACAGCAGATGGTAGATATCAGCCGTCGCTACGACTTTATCGAAGAAGGGCGAACGGCATTTCCCGACCCTTTCGCAGCTTATGAAGCTACCGGTGGCGACGTCCGCGACTGTATGTGCTTTATTTGGTATTTACAGGCTGACTGCCCATAGTCGCCTTGCCGCCCGTTTATGGGTTCACGACCTAGTTGCAACCATCAAGTCCAGATATAAGATGTCGGCATGAAGCTCCATCCCGACGTTTCCTACTTTGCCGATCTATTGCGCCGCATTGAGAACCATTTAGCAAGATATGAAGAGGCTCAGTGGGCGGCCATGATTGGCAGCAGTCGCGCTTCCGTGGAACGGTCTGATACATGGGGCGTTTATAGCTTTCTGGCAATGTTTGGCGGCATGGGCTCGTTAAGGGACCTTGTACTTCAGCATGACGGCATGATCCTCACAGCCGAGAGCGATGAGCTATATGAAATGTTGGGAGAAGCATGGGAACTGGGGACAAGATTGAAGCGCGAAGAAACCGCCGCAAGAAATAGCGCAAATCCGCCGAAAGATTAGGCGATCCTCCATATCGTATTGCGCAAAAGCTCAATGACTTCGGATACGGACGGCCCTTGAATCGGAGGCGGATCGGGCCGTTCACAGAACTCGCGCCACACGAACAGGGTCATCTCTGCTCCGTCCGTAGCTGTCTCTCCTGGCCCGTCGGCAAATGCTTCTAAGATCCGGTAGCGAGCATCATTCCAGAACAATTCCTCAACCCAGCCATATAGCGGAATCACGTGAAAGTGGATCGGATAACCCGGGGTGTGACCATAGCGGCCGAAATACACCCGCTCAGCCCCCAAACCTGACTTCAACGCGGCCTGCGATTTCGCGAGCAACGGCCCAAGTTCAGCCAAAGCTCCGGCCGAAAGCTCAGCCAGGTCGTTGGTGAAGATCTTAGAACTGATCATCAGATAGCCAGGCAAGGCCGAATTGATGCGATGGTTTACCAGCCAGTCGTCGGTTTCGGCAATTCGGAAGCGTTCGGGGATACTGTCAATTTTGCTCATACCCAAAGCTAGCCGCTTTTGTGCCGGAGACAATGGCCGCAGCTCGCGCACTCCAATCGTCTGACGGTATGCGGATTACTTTGCTGTCGGCATCATTCTAACGCTGACCCCATTTGGAATAACCACCGCGCATTGGCGAGGATGTACGTTGCGAGAAACGATGGTTTGAAGCGCAAGAATGATATTCGCTCCGACAACAAGGGGGTCGATGCTGACTTCCGGGGAAGCGCCATGCGCGCCCTTGCCATCAATCTTGATCCGAAACCCGTCAGCCGATGCCCCCAGCGGTCCGCTGGCTGTCGCGAATTGCCCAATTGGCAAATCCGGCTCCGTATGCATCGCGTAAATTTCGGCAATCCCAAAGCGATCCATGAGGCCATCATCATCCATCGCCTTACCGCCGCCGCCACCTTCCTCGGCCGGTTGGAAAACGACTACCGCTGTGCCGTCGAATTCGCGCGTCCTAGCCAATTCCCGCGCGGTGCCCAACAATATCGCCGTGTGGCCGTCATGACCACAGGCATGCATCACACCCTTTGTCTTTGATGCCCAGAGAACGCCAGTCTCTTCCTCGATCGGCAGTGCATCCATATCCGCCCGCAGAGCAACAACTTTGCCACTCCCCTGCTTCTTGCAATGAATGACGCCCACCACGCCTGTCCGCCCGATACCTGTCACCGCTTCATCACATCCGAACTCATTAAGTTTGGAAGCAACGAGCGCCGCTGTTCTGTGGACCTCGAATTGAAGCTCAGGATGCGCGTGAATGTCTCGCCGCCATTCGACTACATCTTGGTATTCCGCGTCCACGACACCCATTGGCGCTCCTCTTGCGACCCGCTGCTTCAGGTTGCTTTGATGAGAAGGATATGAAAATTCGGGAAACGCGCAATGGCCACCATTAGCGCAGGCCGGAGTAGAGGAGCGCTCTTCGGAACAATTCTGCACCGAAGCTTAATCGATTGAGCATGCCCTTGGCCATGAATTGGTCAGTAGAAGTCTGATCTGATTGCCCAGCCGCGCGGCGTCCGAAATACATATATCGATCCCGAATCTCCAACATGGAAGTGCCCTTTATCAGTACTGTCGACTTGAAGGCAAAACTCCGCGTCTTCAGGCCAGTTTTCGCCTTGAATCCACGTCGGCCAACCGCCCAGCTTTACAGGGCATGCCGCGCGATACTTGTTGGTTTGCACCGCATATTGGCTTTCAAAAAACCATTCCGAATTGCTGGATCGTGCGACGTTAGTCGGGATCTCGAAGGCGATGTCATCCCAGCTTGGCTGCTCCAGCCCACTTGTACGCCAAACAACCGGGAAAGTTGGAGCATCAGCGCTTTCCCGATAACCCGGACCGACCGCCACCAAGTCTGAGATCGTCTCATAGGTGCGAACGGCAAAACCTTTGCCGTTTTCAGCGGCATTCAGGGGGATGTTTTCTAAGTCTATCCATAGATTCAGGAGAGCGAGCCCTGAGAAAACAGGCGGTGTTTCCGGAAGTTCGTCAACTCGGATTTGAACAAGGGGGTGCATAGGTCGCCCCGACTGCTCGCACACTGGCACCATCTCGCCTTCGGCACCGAGAAAGTTTCCTCCCCACCAGCTTGCGGCACGGTTGTTCCTTTGAGGTTTTTCACCGCCGATCTCGCCAAAAACGGCTGGCCGGACCATTTGCTGCAGCGTACGCAAAGCTAACTGCATCTCCTCATCGGTAGGAGAGCCTTTCACCTGCGAAACGTCCGATCCGTCGTGCGGCTCACGAACGCCGATTAGCGATCTAAGCCATCTCAGCACATCCATTCACCTGCTCCCTTCGCAATGTCGTAAAAGGAAAGGACGATACGGCCTCTCTCAGGCCGGATTCGCCAGGCTAATGTCATGTCACAGGCTTGGTGGCAGCCGATTGATCCACAAATGTCTTCCCTTTTGATGTATCGAGCGTCGAGAGCGACAACTTCCAACTCGGCGAAGGCTTCAGCTGAGCGCACTCGTGGCGGGCCATTGTTAATGTTCAATTAGGCTGGGCCGTAACGATCCATATTGCGGCGGTAAGGCGTGTGCTGACTTGGTCGCCAAGGCCCGCCAGAGCTTTTCGTAGCTTCGGCTCCACCGTAGACCGGATGGCCGGGTTCTCTCGGACGATCTTGCCAAGCGGCCCTACTTTGAGCAGTACCCGCGTCATCGCTTCCACGTCACCACTGGTGACGAGTTCTTTGCAAGGTCTGACCGCAACGGCGTCGAATCCGGCGGTAGCAAGGACGGTTTGAACGTGCTGTGGGTCAGAAAAACTGAACGGTCTCTCGTCGACGGCATTAGGAAACCCCGCTGCCTCAAGCGGAAAGCGATCTAATTCGTTCTCGTGCAGAGCCTGCCAACAACAAAAGGCCAGCCGACCGTCAGGCTTCAGAATCCGGCGAAAATTCGAGAACGCAGCAACTGGGTCATTGAACGACATCACGCCAAATCGAGAAAATACGGCGTCGACGCTGTGAGATGGTAGATCAAGAATCTGAGCATCGGATTCGATCAGCGTCACATGACCAAGATGCGCGGTCCTTTGTGCGGCGACTTCGAGAAGCCGCCCTGCGATATCCACACCCAAAACGTGGCCGTTGTCCCCAACTCGCTCTGCCAACTGCAGAAGTGTTTGCCCGGTGCCGCAGCCGACATCGAGCACCGTCTCTCCACGAACCAGTTGCAACTCCTGCATGGCTGTCAGCCCGAGCGAGGAAAACTGGCGATCAATGAGTTCGTATTCTTCAGCCCATGCCTTTGCGTGCAAATAGTGGGGATCGAGTTCGATAGCGTTGTTATCCGTCATACCTGCATCCACTTTTTCATTTCGTCGGCACTTCCTTTAGCCGCGTGGTCGTTCCTGCTGCGGAGGACCGAGTTGCGGACCCAAACGAGCTGGCCTACCGAAGCGGGCATCAAGACAAAGGCTGTGGATGGCGCGGCACCGAGAGTTCATCGCCTCCTCAGCCAAGAGACATTTTCATTCCAGAGTCGTTATCAGGGCCACGATATCACCAAGGGAGCTGCAGGCGCGAGGTGGCTTGGGCAGCTCGCCGGGCCATATCTTGATGTCCCCGAAATACACTGCGCTCATTCCGGCATTCAGAGCCCCCATCACATCGGCGGTCGGATTATCTCCAATGAACACGCATTCAGCAGAGAGTAGGCCCAACCTATCCGCAGCCATTTCGAAAATCTGGCGATCAGGTTTCCGAATACCTAACTCGCCAGATATGAGGGCGAATTCAATCAGGTCAGCAATGCCCGTAACTTCAATTTTCTTCCTCTGTACGATCCCCTCACCATTGCTGATGATCGCACAAGGCAATCCGAGCTTCCGAAGATCTTGGAGAGCCTCGTACGCTCCTAGCATCGGGCGAGCCATCTCGGGATAACGCAAACGGAAATGATCCAGGAGCGGACCGAATGCCTCAGATGGTAACCCGAGTGACGATACGAGTGCAGGATAAAGGTCGGATTTTTTGACGAGACCTTCTTCTTCCAGTTTGAAGTAGCGTGCGGCATACTGCTCTTCAGAAACGGCGTCACCGAATTGTTGAGCGACCAGCTCTCGATACTGCACCTTCAAGAATTTGGCTGCCGATGACCGCCTGTCTACCAGGGTTTCGTCGAGATCGAACAGGACGGCTTTAATCATTTCGCTACCCTAGAATTTAACAACTATTCGCATCGCACAGTGTAAGCGAAGCCGTAACAGACCACTTGGGCGTATTGCAGCCGATTTTTACAGCTTTGAAGAATAAGGAGTTCTGAGACGGCGGCAATGACCACACCAGCGAGTTGCGGCGGAGATCTATCGCCGATCCACCCAACTAATGCGATCATTCCCCCCATAAACTGGCTAAAGAGTGCGGCACATCATTTTGACGTGCCGCTAACTGTTTTCACGTGCCGATCCCAATTTAGGGACGCAGCCGTCTGGGGGTTCGGCTGAGCAGCGTCACCTCTCTGATGCTGGGGGTGTCTAGCATCCGCATTAAGATTCGACCTAGACCAACACCCATGCCTCCATGTGGAGGGCAGCCAAACCTAAAGAAGTTGAGGTAATCGGAAAGTGCGTCCAGTTTGTATCCGCGCTCCGTTGCTTGAGCCACGAGGCGCCCATAGCGATGCTCCCTTTGCGCACCGGTCGTGATCTCTATCCCGCGCCATAGAAGGTCGAAGCCCTTTGTCAGATCGGGCCGGTCATCTCGACGCATGTGATAGAATGCCCGGTGCTTTGCTGGATAATCGGTGATGAACAGAAACTCGTGGCCAGTCGCTTTTGCCATGTGTTCGGCGAGGATACGTTCGCCTTCACTGTCCAAGTCGGCGCGTGTTCCAAGCGCATGTCCCAGCTTTTCGAGCGTTTCACGCGCCTCTTCGAATGTAAGTTTCGGAAACGGACAGCCTGGTGGCTCAATCTCGACGCCGAAATGCTGCTTGATTTCCTCCCCGTGAGCTTCGGCGATGGCGGCAATGGCATGGGTTAGCCAGCGTTCCTCAATTTCCATCAACTCATAATGGCCCTCAATCCATGCGATTTCCATGTCGATCGACGTGAACTCTGTTTCGTGACGGGAGGTAAATGACGGTTCTGCGCGAAAGGCCGGGCCAATTTCGAAGACCTTCTCCATGCCTCCAGCGATCGCCATTTGCTTGTATAATTGCGGCGATTGGGCAAGGAACGCCGTTGCGCCGAAGTACTTCACGGCAAATACTTCCGCTCCGGACTCGCTGAATGTTCCCATCAGCTTCGGTGAATGAATCTCCCGGAAGCCATGTTGCTTCCAGAAGGAACGCATGGCCCCTTCAAGTGTCGTCTGCACCGCGAAAACGAGTTGCTGACCTGGATACCGCAGGCTGACCTGTCGGTGGTCGATCCATTTATCCAGGCCCGAATCCTCTGCTATCGGAAGGCGTGCGTCAGCCAGACCGCAGATTTCTCCGGTCTCGATCACGACCTCCAAACCGCCAAGCTTCACGCTGGGCGCGGCAACCACCCTCCCCGTGACAATGATGGAACTTTCGGGCGTGAGAGCGTCGAGTGCGGCCGAAAGCCCGGCGACGACTTTTGCCTGTGTGAGCTGAACCTTGCCGGTCGGATCACGAAGGACGATGAAGCGCATATGCTTCTGGTCGCGGATGGTTTCGGCAAATCCGCATACCTTGACCCGCTGCCCAATAAGCGAAGGCAGATCGGTGACAAAGGAACGCGTCAAAGATGAAGTATATGACATGACTTTCTCCTGAAAACGGAAAACCGGATCGGAGAAGCCAAAACACCAAGCCCATCCGAAAACCGGCAGGGCTGTGGTGATCAATGAGCTACGCTAGCAGGCGCACACGATATCCACGACCCCGAAGAGGCCGTTATTATTGATCGTGCTTTGCGACAGCGTGCTCATGGCGCACATCTATTCGCAAGAAGATCGACATGTAAATACCAGTCTGGTCCTGTCGGCCTCTCTCTATGGGCTTTCCTGCGGGGCCGGATCGACGATGACGCGATTTCTACGTATGAACCCGTCAATCTGCGGACGCGCACGCTTGCAGAGTCAGCGCCTTGCAATTTTCGGCATTATAATCTAGCTTGCATTTGTCACGGGCCGCCACACGATCTCCCTTAGGAGATGTGTAAAAGGGCGGCTCTTCGCGTTTAATTCGATACTGCATTAGGCAGCCTTCGCTAATGCCCCTTCCCTTTCAAGTATTGGACAATGGCTGCCCCTGGATCAGGTTTGCAAGGCAGTCCCTCCGATGACCACCCATGCATCCACAGGGAGCGAGACGTGACCGCACTTTCCGAAGACGATGTTGCTAGCCACTGGAACAAGAACGCCGATCAATGGGCTAGTGACGTCCGCAGCGGCTACGACGTTTATCGCGAGCATTTCACCCTCCCCGCCTTCCTGAACTTTCTGCCTTCGATCAGCGGTTTGGACGTGATCGATTTTGGCTGCGGAGAAGGATCCAACACCAGGCGGTTCGCATCGATGGGAGCCCGGATGACAGGCATCGATCTGTCTGAACGTATGATCGGCCATGCACAGGAAGCTGAGGCTCGTCAGCCTCTCGGTATCCAATACAAGGTCTCCTCTTATAGCCAGCATACCGGATTCGCGGATGCCTCCTTTGATGCAATTGTCTCCACCATGGCCTTGATGGACGGGCCGGATTTTCCCGCTGCAATGCGAGAAGCGTTCCGGTTACTCCGACCCGGCGGCTTCATCGCCTTCAGCATCTTGCATCCATGTTTCATCACCCCTGGCCTTCAATGGCAAAAGGATGCAAACGGCAAGACAACGGGATTGGTATCGTCGCACTATTTTGATCAGACCAATTTTGTCGAAAACTGGCGTTTCGGCGCAGGCGTGAATAATGAGGACGTTGTTCCCTTTGCAATCCCGCGATTTCCACGAACAATCGGAGATTATTTAAACGGGGTCAGCGATGCCGGATTTCGGATCAGCGAAGTCCGCGAGCCGCGCCCGACTCCACAGGCTTGCGAGGCAATACCCCGCTTCACACGGTGGCGCGATCTAGGGGCGTTCCTCCTGATGGTTCGTGCGGAACGCCCTCTATAGGTAGCAGCATCAACCATTGTTTGGCCGATGGTTTCGCAAAAACCAGGACTTTGACCACTGACCATTGCGTAGCAGCTGCCCTACTGAAACCATCTTCTCAATAGGTTTTTGATCGAGCTGTGCAAGGGCTGACTCCCAAGCGCCTTTTCCTGTTCAAACGGAGCAACCGAAGGCGCGGATTCGACTGTTCTGTAGTATCCATATTCCGATGGCTCACCGTCATCGAAAGGCGACCAGCCGTATTCGGCCCGAAGCAACTCATCAACGAGATAACTATTCACCTGTGTGTCGTCAGCCAGTATGCCGGTCGTTGTATGGCGGAAGAAACGCCGTTCGTCACCGTCTTCGAAACCCTCATCAATAATCTCCTGCTCTGTTAAAATGGCCGGTTGCCATTTTTCTTCGACCGCAAGCGGTGTGCCACTTTCGACGTGCCCTTCATGTGCCGTGTACAATTTGCGTCGGAGTAGTTCCCCGTGCGCAAAAGCGGAATATCCATAAGAGCCACCAGAATCGTAAAGACAAAAGAAGATCATCCTATCGATGGTTGGGAATTCCCTCGAAATCACATGGTAGGAAGTGAGATCGTTTTCGAATAAAAGATCATCAGCGACCTCCGTGTTCATAATACAAGTATGTTTATTCCCGCGATTTACGATGAAATCTCCCTTGTTTCTGGGGTCAAACATCGGATTTGTTAGCAGATAAAGCTTTCCTTCGATTTTCTGTAAATTCAGTTCAAAAGCTCTATTCAAGAGGGAAACATCGAAATCTGCTATCGGAGCAAAAATAACTCCACTTACGGCAATACCCATAATTATCTCCTGCGTCTCCCGACGCTATGTTGCCCGCTCCGCTCATGACCTCTTAGGAAAGAGGTGTTTGGCGTTTTTTCGATTATCTACGAGCTGCAGTAGATATCCGAATAAAAGCTGTGATTGTGCAGACTTAACGGCGTTCCTCCCACTGGTTCGTGCGGAACGGGTCTTACATGCGGCAACACCAGCTATTGAAGGCTGGCAAAAGGGGGGCATCCTGGCTGCAACAATCAGGATGGCTCTAGGACGCGCCTGCCACTACTTCACCTGTTGGACGGTGGCTCCTCAGTAAAAGCAACACGAAGATTGCGCTGCAGGAACAGGCCAACGACAAGATCAACACGCCATCGCTTCCGAAATTAGTCATCAGTGAAATCAGAACGGGAGGCGAGATCGCGGATATCCAATTTAACGGAAGCGCGATCCGTGAGAGTGCCTTTGCAAAGTCACCCTTGTCATAGAAAACGAGCGGAATCGTTGATCTCGCGACGGCAAGCGCCCCGCCGCTTACCCCATAAAGAACCAAAAAAGTGGCAATTGCCGCTGTCGAGCCGTGAGCCAGCAAGAGAATTGCGAGCGAGACGCACAAGACTACCGATGATCCGAAGCCCATCGCCAAGCCATCCCACCTCTTTTCTAGAATGATATTTAGGCCACGCGCACCGACTTGTATGACGCCAAGTGCCGAACCGAAAGCCAAAGCCTGGTTCGAACTCAACCCTTCCGCCTTCAGCAACTCGATCAGAGTGGCGCTAAAGCCGAACGTGATGAAAGCATTCAACGCTATAGCGGCGACGACAAGAAAAAATGTCCGATCATAAAATTTGGCCGAACTCTGAGATACCATCGCCTTGATGTGTAGTGGAGTTTTGCCCCTGCGAGGTAAACCGAAGCTGTAAAGCGGCAAACACACCGTTACCATGACCAAAGCATACACCTCACAAGTACCGCGCCAACCGATTTGCCCCGACAGGAACGACGTGAGGGGCCAGAACACAGTTCCATACAAGCCAGAAACGAGCGACAGAGTGGCAATCGCCCGTGCGGCATTCCGACCGGCGATTTCGTTGAGAAGGATATGTGCAGGAATGGTGAGCGTAGCGCTTCCCGCGACGCCGAGGAGGAACCAACACAAAAAGTAGGCAACTGGCGAGTGCGAGAACGAAAGCAGTCCCAAACCTAACGCCGAAATAACCGTCCCTGCGATCATAACCGGGCGTGCACCAATGCTGGTGAAAAACCGCGAGAGTAACGGGGCGCAAGCGCCCATTGTCACATAGAAAACGGTAGTACCTGCAAACACCGTCGAAATGTTGACGTTAAGATCCGCAGCGACTTCCCGGCTTGTCACCGACAAGAAACTTACCGTGCCCCAACCTATCAGTTGGGCGAACGACAGAACGATCAGCGGCAACAAAATTCTCCTGTCCGATCCGGACTTGTCCATAACTCGCGCCCAGCTTGCAATTCCAAATCATTAGCAACTGGAATCTATCAGTTTTATGACAATTCCCTGAGTGTGTACCTGTGACGAGAGCAAGATGTACCGACAAAGAGGTCGCCCTCGAACTCATTGGACACCACACCGAGCAAAATATCGTTCGCTAGCGCTTGGTCGGCCCCGGCTAAGCGCATTCAACCTGCTTGGCCAAAGCTCAGGGTACCTTATGATTTCGTTGCCGGGTCGTCGCGCCAATTGGAAGCGGTGCACTATTAATTAAATATTAAGCCTGTCTTTTTAGACTGTGGTCATCAATCGGAGCCTGATCATGACGACCACGACGTTGATGCGAGTTGCAGGGATTTTCCTGATGATTCTCTCGCTTCTGAAAATCGCCCCATTCGGGCTCGACCAATATCTGCCAATTGGGGGAAGCGAGGCGGCCCAACTGGCTCTGATACTGGGCTTCGCATTTGTCGCCTCGGAAGTTGTCGACCTCATCCGGGAGGCGAAATGAGCGTAAAAAATCGTATCTCGGTTTCGTTTGATGACGCAGAATTCGAGATTCTAGAGCGCCTGTCTTCACACACACAGAAGAGCAAGGCCGAACTCATCCGGACGATGGTGGAGGAATTCCTGCGCAATAACCCCAACCGGTTTCGTCTTAAAACGGGAACATCGAGAGAGACGAATATTCTTCTCGATAACGGAACTGACGACAACTGACTGCGCAAGCACGTTTCGCAACAGCGAGTCGGCGATTTGCGTCGGCGGGTCCATCAGCCGGAATGTCGATATAACCTTAGGGGGGGGCGCGCTCGATATTGCGTCGAAACCTATTTCCAGACTGATATCCGCTGCTTACCCTCTGCTGATACGACAGCCTCTAGGAAATTGCTGCAACGCTCGTGATCGATTTCGCGTTTCACGGCTTTAATGACATGAACGGGTTGAGGGTCAATATAGACATTCTCGATCAATATCAGCCCGACGCCGTGTCGCGAGCATTCATCTTTGACCCGAGCCTCTTGCGCCGGGTCCGACTTAGCCCATTCGGAGGCATCAATCGGGAAAACGACATAAGCTCTGGTCGCAGCGGTCGCATGCGACAAAGCTTCGAAGACCGCCAGGACATTACAACTGTCAGGCCGCTTGACTTCGAACGTAACCACGTCGAATTCGTGCCCAATAGTCCACGCGAATTTCTTATGCGAGATCATTGTAAAGTCTGGCCGAGTCCAGCGCCCCGCAATCTTGCTATCCCTTGAAGCAGTTTCCTCCAAATAGAACTCGTTCTCGTGAAAATTCTCAGCCGCCCAAAGTCTCTTTAACCCAGTTTCCACTGAAGGGTAAAACCGCTCCTCACTGATCGTGAACGGCTTGTTTACGGTAAAGAAATTGTACTCAGCCCTTTGCAGAAATTTTTCGCTGCAGCCGTGATCGAACGCTGCATTTAGCTCGTCGTCGCTGAGCTGGAGTTGGTTCCTCAGCTTTGTCCTCGACATGGATCCGCCGTTGAGCTGAATGGCTCGCACGATTTGATCAAGGTTATAGGACACTTGAAGAGAAGGCTTTTCCTTCGTAGCGCTCATTCCGATCTCCGTACTCGAATATATTGGCAACACGGGCGCGTATCTCAGCCCCGCCAGTTTTCTGCTCGCTTTTTGAAATCGATATCCTTCCACTGTTGTTTCCAGAGTGTAAGATATTCCACGTCGCTGGAAGCTGGTTCCGGATCGCACTTCTCCACATAAACGACGCACGGCATGATGACGGCGTCACCAATGAGCAAGGCTTCGCCCTGCTCAAGTGCAGGCATCCCCTCAGTCAGATTGCCGAGGGTGTCCGGCAAGAGACGCCGGACGTAGCTTTGGTCATCCGGATTGGTAAGGCGCATCGCCAGGAAATTACTGCACTGAGAGAAAATGGTCTCGGAGATTTCCGACGGCCGCTGGCTAGATATCAAAAGACTGATGCCGTACTTGCGGCCCTCTTTCGCGATCCGTTCAATCGCAGCTAGCGACGCTTTATAGCGAGCAAGGCCGCTCTTCGGCGCATATTTGTGCGCTTCTTCGTACACCATCAGGAACGGCTGCTCGGTCAAACTTTCCGCACGCCGAGCGTAATAGCAAAAGTCGAACATCAGGCGAGAAATCAACGAAACCGTGATACTCAGCAGTTCAAAGGGAATGCCGCTGAGGTCGATAATTGTTACGTTAGTTTCGGATTGTTTCTTGTATCCGGTAAACTGACGCAGAACCGCTTCCAGGGTCGCCTTCTTCGCTTTCTCACCGAACAGGAAGCCGAGACGGGAGTTTGTAATCTTCGATCTCACACGCCGTTCGAATTTATCGATGCTTCCGTCGGCGTAAGGACCTTTTTTCACGCCTGTAGCTTTGATTGCGAATTCAAACGTCTCTGCGCAATAATGAGTTATCTGATCATCCGTATCGACGAATTCCGTTGATGTCCCGTCCTTAAGCTTGATGATCAGAGAATTATCGCTGTCGATCTTTTCGCGCGTTAAATTGCGCAAAGCGTTCGCCAAGTGATCTACATCATACCGAAGGGGGCTATCGAAATTGACCTTGGTGACCGTTGGATTGGCCACGCGCTTCGCGATGGTGATGATGGTGCGTAGCAGCGCTTCCTGATTGTAATTGTTGTTGTCCCCGGATTCGAGGAACATATCTTCCATCTCATCCTCGTTCAGCAGCCAATACGGAAGAACGAGATCATCGACGGTGATTACGTTCGCCTTGGGAAACGCTGCGGCATATTCAGAATGCAAATCGAATATCACGATGTGGGAGTTATTTAACCCGTTGTATTCGCCATCTTTCGCCGCCATCGCCTTTTGCAAAATCGACGAAACGCTTGAGGACTTTCCCGACCCCGATGCGCCAACGACGGCAATATGCTTGTTGAAGAAGCGGTCCCCGTGGACGGGTACTTTTATATCCCGCTGGCGTGTCAAGGAAGAAAATCCAAAACGATCTTTAGCTTCAAAGGAGTCCGCATAGATCGCGGCAATCTCTTCTTTCGTGGCAGGCACGACCTTTTTGGGCGGGATCGCCAGCTCGTCGCCACCACGATTGAATTTCCCGTTCTTCAGCGTCCCCAAGGGATAGGCGTCTATCATATAGACACGTTTGGAATCTGGTACGCCATCGACAGTGATCGCCTTCATCTCAATAGAAAAGCTTTCGATGATACAGATCAACGAGACATTATCGTTGTCGGAAACTTTGAGGAAAGAGCCAACGCGCAACGATTCACCGGCCGCTTGAAAATTTACTAAGTCATCGACCGCAACGCAGACCTTGTTTGGATAAACGGCAACGACTTCCGCGTTTGCAATCTCTTCGGTCATGTCTACCTCAAATGATTTTCTTGATTGTGGAGATGTCATCGACTGGGATCGAGAACGTACGGACCTTAAGGTTGCTAGGACCCAGCGCCATGGGACGTTCAAGGAAGAAGTCGTACAGATGGCAAAGCTCTCGCCCAACATCTGCGAGGGCGTCCAGGAGCTGATTCAAGTCGTCGGCAAAGCGAAGCGCTATTGGCCGCTCCTTGGTCTGTGGGGTTTGAAGATGTTCGACCCGAAAAGCCGAGCCGTTGTAAGGATAGCCGTCGATGAAATCGACGCCGGTATCAAAAAGCTCGTTCTTGACCTGCAAAATTAGGGCCGGAGGTGAGTTTCTAAGCATAACAAACGGGGCGTACCGATCCCTATTCGGCATATTCTTGTTTTTCGCCGAACTCCATTTACGAGCCATCTCTCTTAGCTGATCGCAGATGGCCGCACTGTCGCTGTTTGGCGCGACTTCGACGATGAACGCCCTCACAACACCAGCACTGTTAGTTGGCGAGAAGTATAGTCGACGCATAATGCTCCCGTACTCGGAGCTTTCTTTTTCGCGCAATAGCAATCGATGATGAATCGCTTGTGTGCCCTTCAAATGCTCTTGCAAGGCTCGGCGTGTCGTCGTCCGATCCCGATGGTCTTTCTTGGTCGCGAGTGTGGCGATGAAGTCAAAGGCTTTAGGATAGTGAAACCCTTCAGCTTCAAAAACCGAGACATTTTGGTTTTTCCGGACTGCCTCGATGACTGCTGTGCGGTGAACGGAAAATTCCGTGGAGACCTTTATTTCGAACGCTTTGCAGAAGGCCTCAATTGTTTCATCCGACACTGCCATGTCGTCGAGCAGAGATTTCTTTTGATAGGATTTAGCGCCAGCCGCGTCTTTTACTTCCTTTCGATACTCCATTACCGATTTGAAGCGCTCTACTGAAAACTGGGTGATATCGATCCTTACGTCAGCGAAGTGGCCATAGAGCAGATATTTGCGCCCGGCGCGATCTGCCTCGTCAAGCTTGTGAAAGTGAACAAAAAGCTTGTGTAGAGGGTCTCGGATTACTGAATCAGTAAGTGTTTGCTCCGCGTAATATTTCACCTGGCTGTAGATGACACTTTCGTCTGTGTATCGGTCGAAGTCTTCAATACCTTCGATAACGACGTCATCGTCCAGACCAGCACTTAGGATTTCCAACAGAGCTGCATCAAGCTGGTAGAAATAGCCCCTAATTGAAGCCGTTGCTTCACGTTTCTTATCGACCTCTGTCACACAACGCCCCGAATCAATCCCTGATTAGCATCATAAGCATTGGATCGCATCCGAGGCGAGTATGAGCGCTTGTGCCGGTTGAAGTCTAACCAAAAAATATTTGGGCTATCCGTTCTCAGGTGAACCCTATGTCCAAGCTGACACAGGCAAATATCTACGTTTGCGCCTCCAGGCGCCGGGAGAAACAACCTTAAATTGAGTCTCGGCCAATGAGAAGTTGGAGACCAACTTGTGGTATCGAGTGCCGATACGACAAAATCTTCGAGGCAACAAAAGGCGTTTTCGATCAGGTGCCTGAGCCGGTACTACTGCAGGTCATAGTAGCGAACGGGATTCGTTCGGTTGCGCGGAATAGGTGTGACGTGAGTTGCCCTGTTCGCACGCCGCATCATAGGCTAATCCATTTCCAGTCCGTCATCACCGCCAGGCCCACCCTGAATCATCATGCGACGAGCCCCTTCGGAGACTCGACCATGCGAGATTGTGACTACGAAATGCTCGGTCCCATGCTCAATCGTCACGCTGCCTCGCGCACGAACATATTCAAGGAATTCCGCGAGAGATTCCTTTCCACTCAGCACAAGAATTTCCTGCGACTTTGTCAGTTTTTGTCATCCGATCTGGTCAGGGTGCATGAGCAATGTCGCTCAGTCTGCGGCAGATGTCGAGAAATCCTTTGGGCTAGCACAGGCGCGTTATGGGGCGATCAGCAGCACCTTCGCTCGAACCGCGTGTAACCCCCAATGCGGAGTGTGGGACGGCGCAAAAACCCGTGCCTCCTGCCAATTCTCAGCTCTACATGATTATTCGTTACGCGATTGACCGTAGGATTGTTGGCGCCTATCGTCGCCAGCTTCAAAGGACACAGGCGCAGCGGGAGTACGAAACATTCGGAGATAGCGATCAAAGGAGGCTCTCCAATGGGCATGGCATTCATACTCGACACATCAGTCCTTTCTGAAACGAGCAAATCCCGGCCCGACCCCAACGTGGTGCGATTTCTTCAAGAAGCCGATGACCTGAACATCCCGGCCGGGGTCATTATGGAGATTAGCCTTGGCATCTCGCTCATATGTGGGCGCAATCCGTCTAAAGCGGTCAAGCTGAGCGAGTGGTATCAACGCCTCCTCAATAGCGGCCTCAAAATCATCAATACGGATACACGCATCGCGGAAACATGGGGAACGCTCCTCAGCGCACGCGATCTTTGGAGCTTGATGTTCCTCTCCGTAGGGTCGGAACGCGTCAAAGGCGGACAGGATCTACATATAGCGGCCGCCGCTCTTATCCACCGCCTGCCCATCGCGAGTCTGAATCCGAAAGACTTCTTGAGAATTCACAGAGTCTTTCCGATCCCAGGCCTTTACGATCCACGAAGCGACACATGGCACGTCCGACCGATATCAGTAGCAGATATCAGCCCGAAGCGAGTTCGCCTCACCGAAGTGGTACGATGTTCTGAGAACAGATGACGTCCGATTTGGCTCTGTCCGCAACAACAGGGGGTAGCGTCGCGGCGGAATTTCGCGATGGCGTAACATGTAGGATTTTACCTATTCCCTTTTCGGGGCGGAAATTTCTCAATGCTAAATTGCACTCGATATTATGTCGGGTGCAATTTTATGACTGAAGTTAAAAGACCCAGGGGTCGCCCGCGCAAGGACCCAAATATCGATCCGCTTGTCGCCGCTGCTCAGAAGTTGAAAAAGCTTCGAACCCAAATGGCCGCGCTTGTGGTCGAAACAAATTTCCAATTGGCTCGCGTTCGCGAAAAAACCTGCGCAGCCGAAACCGGCGCTATTGAGCGCTTGAAGAATGAGGGAAGTTTCTCAGAAGACGACCTCCTCCTCTTCGAGCAATTGCCGGTCTTTCTGCGGACCTACAGAGACGCCATGCGCGAAGACCCGCGATGGACGGGACATGTCGACATGGCGATTGATCAAAGGCTCGTCAAAGAGGCACTCCCCACTACGACCTTGAAGGCCTTGTCCCTAGCCGGTGATACGGTTCCCGATCAGAGCAGCCGGGCACTCATAGATGAAGGCAGCATCAGTGTCGGTCGTATTGCGCAGTTTGAAAAGGGCGTCTTCGAAGCAAAACGCACCGATAAACGGCTGTGGTTGGACAATCGCATCCTATTGATTGATCAAGCAATTCAGAGAAGCGGGTCGACCCGCTTTACGAAGTTCGCCGAGGATGCCGAGCAACTGGCTAAAGCAATCGTTGCCTTTCAAAACGAATTCTTTTCACCTGCGCCTCCGTTGACAGAGGAAGAGCGGGAAAGCTCCCGCTTCGAGCATTACACCATCGACATGCAGACTGAACTCCTTGGTCGCATCATCGAGACGCCGGAGCGCGACGCAGCACATGCGCGTATTGTTGAGATGGCGGCAGACTTGCTGCCTCGTTTCGGAGAGTTCTTCACCGAAAACCATCCAGAAGCCGGAGACTGGCTAGAGGTGGGGCTATCCAATCCCCACGCGGCGCGATTGGCGCAGGCTCAGTATGCTCTTCGCATACTTGCAATGGGTAAGTTTGGGGCCTCTGGTTTTGGTCCTTTTGGCCCCATCGAATATCAAAGTTCATTCCTCTCGAATGCGATAGATTACCTTGCCGGGGGCCTCGCCCTCGCCCCCGAGCAGAGAAACCGCCGTCACGCTCCTCGTCCAATTAAAAAGCTGAAAGCACTTGAAATATGTTCCGGTATCGGAGGGATTGGCATCGGCCTGGTATCTGCCGGTTTCAAGCCGGTCGCGATGGTCGAAGTCGACCAGGTGGCTGTCAGGACACTGCGGAAGAATTGGCCGGACTGGAATGTACTCCAAGCGGATCTGAAAAGTTCAGACACCAAGGCAACGCTTGCTCGTTTCAAGGGCGAGATTGATTTGCTGGCTGGTGGGCTTCCGTGTCAGCCATTCTCGCAGGCGGGTAAACGGAAAGGTGAGAACGATCCACGCAACCTGTACGACGAAGGCGTGGAGTTAGTCGGCTTGTTGGAGCCGACTGGTTTCTTCTTCGAAAACGTGTCCGGGTTCGAACAAGACCAGTTCGCCGACTATCAGCAGCGGGTTCTGGAAAGCTTCAAGCGCCTTGGATATAGTGTCTGGGCTTTTAACATGCGCGCAAACCACTATGGCTTGGCGCAGAGAAGAACGCGCTGGATTATCGTGGGGCTTCGGGGACCTGCTGCTAGGCGCTTCGAGATTCCAAATTTGCGGAATCCATACCGTCGCCAGCTGCGGCATCTGAAAAGCGTGCTCTTTCCCCATATCAGCCCACCGGGCAACAAGTCTCCAAGCACCGCGCAGAAGCTCTATGACGACTGGGCGGCCGAATGGCTTCGTGTCTATGGTCGTCGGACCGCTGCAACCGTCATCGGCAGGATGGACCAGGCCAGGCCGGAAATCAAACAACAGTGGGTGAAGCTAGGCTTCGATTTGAAGGAAATCGCAGCTAATCCAATTGAGATAGGACAAGTCACAGACACTGCGATGCTGATGCCGCTATCCCTGCCCCTGCTGATGAGCCTTCAGGGCTTCCCGAGAGAGTGGAAGTTGCCCGAAGTTGATGCAAAGAGTGCCTCGCAGTTGATTGCAAACGCGTTTCCTCCAGCGGTAGCCCGAGCCGTCGCGCAAGCCATCCACAATGCAATCGTCCCGGAGGAATTTGTCGATCTCGACCGTCTTACGAGAACGCCCGTGATCAATGCAGGCATGATCGGGCGAAAAACACCACCGCCCAAATTCCTTGATGCAGTTTTGAATATGCATCGATATCCTGACGACCCGGTCAAGGAGCGCCTAAAGCAATATCAGCGCTACCTGAGTTACTACAACTCGGAGGACGACTCAGAACCGCCCGAAGTCGATTACCCGGATAGCATCTTCTAAAATTTCTTCATTGGGCATTCTCGGAAATCTTGGATGCGTGAACGTATTGAAGCGTAAAGCTCATGGGTTGCTTCGGCAGCTTCGAGTGTCTCCATTTCCCCATTCACATACAGGGTCGCGGCCTCATGGAAGTGCTCCATTTTCACTTTGAATTCATTTCCAAACTCGTCGAGGAATTCAACGCTTTCAATCCGATCTTTGTCCCGCTTGCAGATGAGCACGACGCTTTCGAATAGCTCGTCCAAGAGTCTCTTGAGGTCCATGACAACGTAAGCGAAACGAGGATCATCCGCTCTTTTCGCATCTTTCTCCCGAACGAGCGGTCCGCGCCTCAGGAAGTTCTCCAGTGACGCCAACATTTCGTCGGGCGTCACCTCGCTTGCGTATATTACGTCGGGGTCTTCACAATCTTCGAGATACCAGCCGTTATCGCCGAATTCGGTCCGGGTTATGTCGTCAGACCTAACATAGGTCACCTCCCAATCGGCTCCCTTCCAGCTGAGCCCGACCTCTATCGGCAACCTCATACCCTGCTCAACCGTACTGACAAAGTGGATAAGGCGGCTGTTATTGTCGCGAACGATCTTCATACGGAGGTTCAATTCGTTAAGAACGGTACCGAGCCGCCCCTCAATTTCCTTTGCTCTTTTCCATACCGACATTCCACGCCCCTCGGATAACCGACGGGATGATGGTGCGGCGCGTATATGCAAGGGACACCGATATAAAAAATCGCGATGCAGCGAGTACCCGAAAGGTGTCTAGACAAAATCGCTAAAATACCGCACTCTCTACAGATGAGAGGGGATAGCAATGCGACGCGAACGAATACCGTTGGGTTTTGATTGAACGTGATCGCGCCGTAAGTGTGTCCCGCGTCATTCTGCTCGATCATGACCGTTGTAAAGGTCAGTGAAGCGCGAGCAGAAGTCATGACGACCATTGCGAATATCCAACTCCTTATCCGAGATTTTCATGATCGCACCGATGGCGGTGCGGGAACGCGATGGGCCCGAGCACAAAAAAGTGCACCCGGGCCCATATTTCTTTTATCGCGGGACCTGTTTTCCCTTTCCACCTGTGCAAGGATCGCGCCTACATTAGACGTGAAGGCAACAGGTCCGAACATGTATCCCAGTTATTTGGCACCCGTTTCATCAAGCGTCGTTCGCGCGCTTCGCAAGCGCCGAACGACGAATCCTGACAGCTTGATACGGCTCTAGGGAGCCCCAACAGCCCAATTTTTCTTCAAAGGCAACGAGCGGACGATCTGTCTAACCGCAGAGCGATCCCGTTCGCCTGTTCACAGTCGAGCTTCATCATGACCGAAACGAAGACGATCAACTCTACGGCGCCACCGCGCTAATCAACGGCTGACAACCCAGAACCACGCGCACGCGATCGGACAACCGATCGCGATCGGCGAAGCTATGCCCGCATAGCCACAAAACTCCAAGGACCCATCATGTTCTTCGCGATCAGATACCTTCTATACCGGCTTACTGGACGAGACATCCCAACAACCTGGCCGTTCTATCCACCTCGTTTCCTTGAGGACGAACCTCCTCGAGGTCGTCGCCTTTCGCGTGATGACATTGCAGCCTTGCGCATCGCCAGAAGAAAGGCCGCTGAACCAGGAGGTCGACTCCAGTGATCGTTACGTCCTTTGATAGGCGAATTGCCTGGCGATCGCCGCCCGCAACAGCGCCGCCGATCTAGGCGCTTGCCTGACACCATTGCCGGAGATCAATGACTACGGAACCCCGGTTCGCGTGACGGCGAAGCTGTGTCTTCGCCCCAGTTCTGATCTCCCCGGCATCATTCCCGATCCCTTATCGAGCCTCGGCACTTCGGTCCGGGATCCGTCCCTTATTTCCAAACGCAGGATGGAAACAATGCACAAGATCATGGACGCATACCGCTTTATGCGCGCCTTGCAAGCAGGCCACAACCGCACGCTTGATCCATTACCGCCAGCTCATACCACATTCCTTGATCCAGATGCCAAAACTTCGTGGAGGACTGGGCTTTACATCGTTGACGATGACGACCTATCCCATCTGCCCGACTATCCGGAGACGTTGATCGATGTGGCAGAACCGTTGGCGACGGTTCTGCCGCCTGCATCGACCAAGGCCCATAGTCGCGGCCGTTTGGTCGACCCCCGCACATGGCGAGCCGTCAGCTTTGCTTCAACGCTCGAATACTGTGCGGGCCAGGTTCTCGCATCAATGAAAAAAATCACATATTTCCAAGAGCAGCCCGATGCGCTGCCATACCGGTGGGACGGGGTCGATCACACCCATAGACCCGATTTTAAAGTCAGACTGAATAGGAGCAATCGCTTTGTCTACATTGACGTGCGGCCGTCGTGGCTCCTTGGAGACCTTCGCACCCAGGTTGCGCTGATCAACAACGGTGTCCTCTGCGACACCGGCGACGAAAATATCATCCTGACCGAACACGAGCTTCCATGGGCGGTGCGATGGAACGCCAAGTCAATGCTTCGTGCATTGCGCGCTTACAACCGGCGTGACTGCGATCGGTTGGCGGATCGCTTGTTCGATTTGCCCGACGAAATCCAGATCACCAGCCTGATCGAGGGCCTTCCAAACGCGACGGCTTGGAACGCGGTTTGGTGCTTGATTTTCGAAGAGATCCTAAAACCAGTCTCGCCAAAATCGATGCTTATCGACGCGCCAAAAGTTCGCGTCAATCGTGGGATGCTGCGGGAGCTGTATCCATGACAGATGTAAACGATGGTTCACCGCAGAGATCTTACCGCTTCTACGAAGACGACAAGCTGATCATCCGGAAAATCGATTATCAGCCGGTGAGTTGGTCGAAGAAGGGACTGACGGCGCGCCGGATGGACGGCAGCGTTGCGATCGAATCGTTCACCACGGAACAGATCGCAGCCATGTTGGACGATCCCCTCCAGCCGTTCGAACGCGTTCCTCACTTCTACGGAAGCCAACGAGCCAAGAACCGCGTAAACGGTCGGGAGACGTTGAACGCGCTTCCGTTCCAATGGCAATCCCGAAACATGGGTCGCACCATGTGGGTGGAGGCGCTGCTCCATGCGAAAGTAGAACGCGATCAAGAGCGCCTCGACGCCCGCCGGAAAGGCATTCGCCCGCTCCCGCCAAAGATTAGCCAATCTGCCGACTCACTGCGTCACGTCATCGACAGGTTAGAAAGGGATTTACGTCGACGGTATGAGGGGCTGTTCACGCCGGGAGCCAGAGTCCACAAGAGGGGTAAAGCCAACAACGAGGAGGCCATCGAGCTTTTCGTTCCGAAGCCTCGCACCCTGAATGGTTGGATTACCGCATACCTTAGCGCCGACAAAGACCAGATGGCGCTGGCGGATTCGTACAAGGCGAGAAACTACCAATACTTCACAGCCGATGAGAATGTGCATATCGCAGAGGGGCTCCGGCAATATCTCTCGCGGCTGCTTACGAAGCCCGTTGATGTTCACGGGTTCATTGAAGGGAAAATCAAAGACGCGAACAAAACCCGCCCGGAGGGCGAGAAGTTGCGTGTGCCGGACTACGAGACGATCCGCAAGAGGATTGCCGCAATGCCCCACGCGATCGCTGACGGGGCAAGACTTGGCGCAGACGCCGGGGCTGCCCTTCACCAAGCGACAGGTCGCGGGCTGGACATCATTCGGCCGCTCGAACTGGTGCAGATGGACGAATGGAAGGTTGATCTACATGTACTTCTAGCCATCGTCGGCTTGTGGGAAAAACTATCAAGAAAGGAGCGACGAAAGGTCAAACGAGTCCGGCTTTGGATAACAGCTGCAATCTGTGTGGCTACCCGCTGCATTGTCGGCTTAAAGGTTTCGGTCAGCAGCCCCGGCATTAATTCCGCGCTTGCGGCTCTAGAAATGATAACCGTCGATAAGACGCCGTTGGCAAGAAAACTGGGATGCCTATCCGATTGGCCTATGCGTGGTACTCCAGAGGAAGTCGCGGTGGACAGCGCGGCTTGGTACGCGAGCCGCATTTTTGCCGTAGCGTTGAACTCACTCTCGACCACCATCTTCCTACCAGCCGCCGGGCAGCCATCCCTAAGAGGATATGTCGAGAGGCTGTTTCTGACGCTTTCGACCCAAGCACTTCCCTACTTTACCGGAAGAACGTTTTCATCCCCGGATGAGAAGGGCGACTACAACTCGGAAGAGGAAGCCAGTGTACTTGCGGAGACGTTGGCGGTCTGCATCACGCGTTTCATCGTCGATTGCTACCACAACACGAGCCATGATGGCTTGAACGATGAAATTCCGCGCCATGCTTGGGCTCGCCTCTCTGCGGAACATGGGGTCCTACCGGAGCCCACTGGCGACGAACGCCGCGCTGTCTTCGGCATCACCACTTATCGAAAGGTTTCCCGCCACGGCGTTCTTGTCGCTGGCCTTCATTACAACAGCAGACAGCTAGCGGACATCTATAGAAAGTCACCTCATGGCGAAGTCCGCTGCAAGGTGCACCCGGCCGATCTTGGCTTCATCTCTGTATGGACTGCGAAAGGCTGGATCAAAGTTCCGTGCGCGTTCGAAGAATTCATTGGAGTCAGCCTCGTTCAATGGGTCGCAGCCTGTCAGATGCTGCGGCTTTTCAATCGTAAGAACGCCGAAGCGCAGCGCCACATCTTTTTGGACACTTTGGCGTATCTGCGCCAGCAAGGGGAGCTTAGTCGAATTCAGGCGGAACTTGCATCTCCTATTGCCGATGACCACACCTTGGAGCGGTTCGAGAAGCGATTGAACTACGCGTTCGGCTTCAACGATAAAGCTGTCACTCCGCAACTTGACCTTCGTAGCGGATGGACGGCGTCCAAGGAGTTCTTCGATATCCTCGGCATGGAACCCGTCGTCTACAAAGAAGACGACGTCAAAACTTCCAGCAAGAAACCGAGAGCGCGCAGCAGGCTTGCCCATGACGACCTCCAGTCTCCTGCCCTTGGTACTCAGCACCAACCTGAAGAACGCGAACGCCCGCGTTTGAGTGACCTGTTCGACGACTAAAAGCAGGGGCTGGATCCCTGGCTGAACCAAGCCCCGCCTCCCGCTATCCCAATCGCAATCAGAATTCCAGATTAGGAGCACACATGACCCATCATATCGACCACTTTCGCAGCCTCTTGGACCCTCGCGAGCTTGAAATCATCGACAGGGTTGAAGCTATGAACTCAAAATACATCGCGTTCGGTCGCGACGAGAACCTGGCGAGCGAACTACGAATCCTTATAGCCTCTCTTGCCGCTCGAAGATCGGTACACGCAGATAAGCGCCGCATTTTGACTTTGGTCGGCCAATCGGGCGCTGGCAAGAGCTTTGCACTCAAAAGGCATCTGTCCCGCTTGAAGCAGCTTGCGCCCTATGCCGACGAGGACAACGTACGGATCGACCCAATTTTGTGCTTTGATTCACCGTCTCCTTGCCTGCAGAAGTCGATTGCGCAGCAGGGGTTGACGGAAATGGGTCTGTCGAGCCGCCCATCCGACAATGATTCTGAGGTGTGGGATGATTTTCGAAAGGCGCTGCGGCAATTCAAAATCCAGTTGCTCGTTGTCGACGAGGCGCAGGATGCAATCGAAACCGCCAACAGGCTCCAGGAAGAAAGAGTTGCCGATGCCTTGAAGAAGGTTACCCAGATGGCGGACTGGCCGGTTCGCCTTATCCTTTGCGGAACACGCGAGATCGGCGACTTCGTCCAAGTCCACGACGAACTTAGAAACCGCAATCGGTTTGTGTTTTTTGACCGAGTGAACCCCGAGGTCGATTTTGAACTTCTGATCGACGTCGTACGCATGATTATCGAAGTTCATGCCTCGTTGATCGCACACCCTGACTTGCTGACAGGCGATTTCGTGGGTCGGCTCGCGCACGCGTACACTTATGACCTTGGGACAATTATCAAAGAAATTCGGGCGGCGGTGGAACTCGCGCTCTACGCCGATAGGGATCAGGTTATCCTCGAAGATTTCATTACCGGCTTCCGATCAGCCAACGCCAATGTCCGCAATGTCTTCACAACGGAATATTACCACGACATTGACGTGCGTGAGGACAAAGGCCCAGGAGACTTAAAGTCTAAACGCGGCACCAGGCGTCGGAGCAAGCGCGATGAATAGGCTGCGCGGGCTCCTCACGTTCCACACTGACGAAAGTATCGCGAGCTACTGCTCCCGTATCGCGGGAGCTTTGGGCCATGTGCATGCGCAATACTTTTGCTCCAAGCAGCACTTCAGCTTTCATGGCTTGGCCGTTGGAAGGCCCGGCGATTTCAGCGCTTTCGCGCAGCTTCTTGGCGTGGAGGATGTAGAGTTAAGCTCCGGGCTGATCGTCACAGAAGGGCATTGGCATCGTTTGCGAGGTCAGACGCTGGACCGTACACTCGTTATCCGAAACGCCTTGAGAATTTGCCCGCATTGTATTCTAGACGACGAGACCCGCCCCTTCGGTCGCGCCGGTTTTCGGGCTTTCGGTCGGCTACTTTGGCTCGTCGAACCTATCAGGGTTTGCGAAAGGCACGGCACGAAGCTCGTCACCGCTCCTCCAACTAGCCTTCCAATCTGGACTCACGACTTCTGGGCAAAACTCTCGGCAATTAGGCATGAGCTTGAGAGCTTTGCTTCGCAATCGAGATCGATGCGGAGAGACGATCTTGATACATACACCACCGCTCGATTGTCCGGCTTGCCCGCGCCGTCATGGCTCAATGACCTCCCGCTATATGTGGCGATACATCTAGTTGAAATGGTCGGCGTGCCGATTCCGATGAAGCCGCCCCATTGTTCCGAGATGATTGCGCCCCTTGATTCCGGGATGATCTCGCCCCCTGTTTAATGGGGTCTGCAGGCGATAATTGTTGTCAGTTCATTCAGACGAAGTGTCAAGCTTTGCGCGGCAGGTTTCGGCGCAGACTGTCGCCGCTCAAATCAATGCGATGGGCGTTGTGAATGAGACGATCCAGGATGGCATC